>NZ_JBINJF010000001.1:0-423832 GCF_043951865.1 Halalkalibaculum sp. DA3122 | reverse complement strand
TCGTCTTTTTTGGTTTGCCATAACTAGTGTTTGTCATAAATTTCGGCAACAATCTATGGCTTAACTGGGTGTCCACCAAAATGTAGCAAGTTCAGACCAGGCGAGGTGCGTCCCCTTAATGCGCTAGTTAGGTAAACCTTAATCTACTAATTCAATGCGAAGTGTCTTACCAAATGTCTTGGCATATTTTTCAAGAGTTGATAGCCGGATATCTTCAGCATGATTCTCAATGCGAGAAATAGCTGTTTTTTGGGTATTCATTTGTTTGGCTACTTCTGCTTGCGTTAAGCCAGCGTTTTCCCGGGCTTGCTTCAACAACGCACCAATTTTGAAATGCAGATATCCTTCTTCAAAACCTTCCGCAAATTTCGGATCGTCTTTCTTTCGTTTTGTTATGTAAGCTTGAAGATCACTCATTTTGAACCTCCGTTTCGAGCTAAATAATCAGCTTTTCTCTGCTCAGCTAGCTCAATTTCTTGTTTGGGTGTTTTTTGGGATTTTTTCTTAAATCCATTTGTTAAAACAACAAATTCATCGCCTGTAATAAATCCGAGGAGCCGAAAACTATGGGAGCCAATACGAGCACGAACTTCCCAAATATCGTCAGTATTTTTCAGCTTCTTAAAATATTGAACAGGGACTTGATCCATATCTTCAATAAGTCGAAGCGTCCAGGTAACTTTTTTAGCATGTTTTGGTTTTAATGAATCTAAAAATTCCTCGACCGGAGCTTTTCCGGATTTCTTACGATAGAATTTGATTTGTCTCATAGATCATAAGTTAACAATAATGTTAACATTGTCAAGAAAGGATTATTGCCAAGAAATTGAGAAAGGTTTACCTAACGACATTGCGCATAAGGTGCGCACGAAATAATGTTGAGTTGATAAATAATGATTGGAAAGCTAAAAAGCCAAAAGTGGGCAAGACCTGGCGAGGTGCGTCCCGTTGAAGCGCCTTGTTAGGTAGGCGCAGATTATTCTGGCAAATGAGTATTATCAAAATTTTTACTCGAATGGAATACAGTCAAAATTCGGACAAGTTCCTTATTATGGGAGTAATAGACAATCCGGTAATTCTTGTAGATTAATTCGCGAATGTTGGGATCGTCAACTTCTGGAACTTTCCTACCGCTTAAAGGAAAGTGTCTTAGCTGATCAACTCGATAATATATTTTTTCGACAAATAATTTTGCTACTGACTTGGAGTCATGACTAATGTGTTCAAAAATTGCATGTAGGTCTTCAACAGCTTGAGGAGTCCAATGCAGTGTTACCATTGATCAATTTTGTTCAGTACCTCTTCATGTTCTAGTACATCACCTTGCTTCGACTGTTTTAGACCGACTTCAATTTTGTGGATAAAATAAATACGCTCCATAATTTCATCTAGAGTAGCATTTTGAGGCAGTTTTTCGATGCTATCCATCACTTTTTGCTTTAATGTTGCTTCAGCCATAATAATTAGATTATTAGTTTAACAGGTGGCTTATATTATAACGGTAGTAAAAAGTAAGAAGTATTCCAATTTCTGAATAGCATTTTGCGCCACCTAACGACATTGCGCATAACCGGCAGGCGCAATAGTGTTGAATTAATTACAAAATGATAGATTAACCAATAAATGAAAGGGAGGCAAGGAGATGGCGAGGCCTGTCCGAGTTAATGCGCGGGTTAGGTGGCTGTTATGATCCTCAAAATAAAGCACTAATATTCGTGACTATATTATCCAAGTCAGCAAAAATTAAAATTATGGTCAATAAAATTAAGACCATTGTCATCCAAAATACTCCCCTTTGAAGCCTGTTATTACTTTTTGAAACTTCACTATTTATTTTCGATGCGATTAATTGATTTATCCTGTCAACAACTCTTTGGGATTCTTTTTCATATTTTTTTAACTGGGTTGACAACTTTGTAAGCCATTCTCTTTGTTGGGCAAAGAATAGATGATCAGAATGCCTTTCTTCAACTCTTTGAAATTCAATATTAAATGGCAGGTCAGCGTAATATCGATCACAAAAGTTGTCTAATTCAGTTATAAACGGGACCAAATTTCGTTGTAAGTCAGCAAAGTTTTTACTTAGTATTTGTGACTTTTCAAGTGCTTTATCAGTATCATCGATATTTATTGATCCAAATCGATCTCTAAGTTGGGTTAATGATTCCTCGAAACTTTGGGCCAATTTTGATAACGCCCATAAACTTAACGATGAATTTATATCTTTCAGCCAATGTGTTAATGCTTCAATTTCATCTCTACTACCATAATTTGAAAGGTCAATCTCATCCAAAGCTTTGTTTTATTTGCAGTAAAAACAAGACAATCAGCATTACTGACTTTATTAGCATCCAAATACATATAAAATTCTGGCATTTCTTCAGATTCCCATGCCCAAAATTTATTATTGATGTCCAGAATATTCTCATAGGAAGGAAAGCCTTTAACTTCTGAAAAAGGCTGAGCTTTTTCTAAGATTAAAACTTCACTAGTAGGAATTTTATTAACTGAAATTTTAGATGAAAAGTAACCAGGCAAAGTTTCTTTGACCCACTTTCTACATATAGATCGCAGATATTCTCTAGTTAGCTTTGTATTCTTTTGTTTTTGATTACTGACAGAGTGAATTGAATAACCAGTCTCAGTTTCCTTGAAGTATGTCTTGTATTTCTTTCTCAGTGACTCTTCAACTGAACTTGAAATCTTGTCTTTTAATTTAAATTGAAAGGAAATAATGGTAGTGCTGGGTAAATATTGAAATGCATTTAAATAAACCCAATCAATGCCACTTGGTAGTTTAGCTTTTCTTGGTCTAGGATAGACCTTGTTTTTATCTGTATGCGGATAAACATAACCGATACCTACTGAAGCCCATCCCGAGCTTCTTAATCTATATTGTGATAATTTCTTTAAAAAGTCAGAATTCGAATACTTGTCTGAATCAATCCATCCTAGTTGGTGAATTCTTGATTCTAAATTTGAAAAATAAGATGGAGGATATGCCTCCATTGCCCAAATTGTTGGAATAAAAACTTTTTCATCTTCAGGTGGTGTTGTTTCTTTATTCTCTTCAGGATCGCGGTTCTCATGATGATACTTTAGATCCTTCTCCCAATTGGTGTTTGATGAATTATCTTTAAAAAAATCCCTTATTTGAGTCATATTTCAAGTTTCTAAATCAGAAGCCACCTAACGACCTTGCGCTTAAGCTGCGTGATTACGATTGAGAACCAAGTTAAAAACTACGAGCGAAAACACAAGCAAAAAGGGAGCGACGAAAAAAGCAACACCCGTGACCATTTAACGAGGCCAGCAGGAAAATCCAGAGGGGAGACCGGCTGTTGCCGCCGCATTGTTGAAAAGCACCGGCCCAAAACCGCCCCCAAAGAGCGACCAATACTGGGAGAGCCCCGGCGAGTCACGTCCGCTTGAAGCGCTGGTTAGGCTGGGAAAGGTACCCTTGGGCTGCGATGAAGGAAACCCCGAAAAGAAGCAGGATTGATAGGCCCGAAGCGCGGGCGCCAGCGCCAAAACGGGGAAGGGAGCGGGGAGGCACCAAGCCGGAAAGCAGCTACAAATTTGGAATAGCCACTCGTTAAACCTGGTCTAAAACTGGAATGTTGCAGCCATCCCGACAGAAGCAATTGTTAAAACGAGCAAGAAAACGGATGCTATTTTGGGGCAGAACAGAAGCAAAAAATGTGGCAATAACTGACGACAAAATGGGATGGCCTTGCCCGAGCAGCCTAACGCTCTGCGCTTAAGCGGCCGGCGCCAGAGTATTAAAATTGTTTCTAAAAGAAAGGGTAATCAAAATCAGGGAAACTGGCAACCCCGCGGCGAGGCCGGTCCGCTTGAAGCGCTGGTTATACCCATCGATCACTTCCGAGAAGTCCAATAATCTGGTTTACGATTCTGGTGCATGACAGCATAAATTTCTAAGTAATTATTTTTTCCCTCGTACTTATAAACCAGGGCAAAAGAAAAACGATTGAGTGGAAGTTTGCGGATAGATGCTTCAAATGGACTTCCAATTTCAGGAAATGATCGCAGTAAAGCTAAAGCAGTTTGAACTTCATCGTAAAATTGATCGCCGAGACCTGCTGCTTTCTGATTATAATATTTGATTGAGGCAAGGAATTCGTTTTGCGCTTCTGGATGAAAATCGATTGTCACTTTTGAAGCAATTTTCGGGCATTTGAAAGAACTTCCTCAGCCGAAATTGGATCAACCTCTCCGGAATTAAGTTCTTTTTTTCTGCGATTTACTTCTTGGATCCAGGCCTGTTCAATATCTTGATCCACTTGTTGGTCAAGGCTTGCAATAAGACGCTTGGCAAGTTCAGCACGATGATTTTCGTCTAATTTTAGCGCCGAATTTTCAATTTTGTTGAAATCAGTAATCATGATAATCAGTTTTGTTTTTATAAATCTACTAAAAAACGAATGGAATAAATAATTATTAGCAACTGAATTTTAGTGGGTATAACGACCTTGCGCATAACCGGCGCACACATTTCTGTTGAATTAGCAACTAACGAAAGAAGAGACTTAAAACCAAGGAGGGCAGAGAATTGGCGAGGTGCGTCCGCGTTAATGCGCGGGTTAGCCGTACTACTAGTTTTTATTTTTAAATTTGTCTAAAATTTCCTCAAATCTATCGTCTTCCCTCATCTCCGCTAGAATTGGGAATTCTTCTGCTCTTTCAATAGTTATATCTTCACTTTTTAAAGCCCGAGGTAGAAGTTCAAAGAAATCGTCAGGTTGTTCACATAATGAATGGTAAGCTAATTGAAATAGCTTGTCTTTAGCATTAAAATTAGCATCCATGACGTCATCTTTAATTTGCTCCCAATTACCAAGCCTCTTTTCACTTAACCAATAATTTAATTTACCAGATAAAATATATTCTTCAGACATATTTTTATCGTTCATTAAGAAATAGCTGGTTGATTTGGATACATTAAACCGCTTTTCTTGCAAATAATAATAATTAAGATGATCTAAAAATGAGGCTCTTTCTTCATCATCTTGATCTAGCTTTTTCCAAAGTTCGAGTGCTATTAACACGCAATTTCTTTCGAAGATATCAATCCTCTCATCTAAATAAGCTCTCGTAACCTCTAGTTTTTCGTCGGTTTCGACTTTTTTAGCATAATTGTCGGCCACTTCTTGTAAGTATGTTGAATTTACACGACCTGCATTATGCACTACTAGATTTCGTCTTAAAAAGGTTTCATAAAGCATTTCTTCATATTGATCTATGTAAGACATACTTAAGTTTAAACTACTTTTTCTAAAAAAAATAACCCATTCTTTGAATGATTCTCTGAGTATTTTTTCAATTTTATTTTGTTTGTAATGATTTCTTGCATCCTCTATAGTATCAAAACCTTTTAGATCCTCATAGCTAAAAACTTTGTCTTTATTTCCAATCGCACTTGGATATTTGTCGAAATAAAAATGCAGAATTTGAGAAAAAAACCATTCAACTATTGATGTAAGATTCATCAAAGCACTATAATATAACAATCGACTTCTTTCTGAGGATTTTCTTAGTTCTGTTAATGCTTCATCAAAGCGCTCCTGATGATCACCAACTATTTTAAAAGCTAGATCAGATTCTTCACTTTCCGGAATCTTTATTTCGAATTCACCTCCAAATTCTTCCTGCATTTTTTTAAGATGTTCATCAGTAAATTCAACATCAGAATCGGGATCAATACTTCTTATTTTTCTAGCTCCTGCTTGTAGCGGAATGAGATCTTTTTCACGTTTCTTATATATTTCATCTTCTTTTTCCTTTAGAAATGAATCAACCAGATCAACAAATTCTCTTAGTGATTTTAGGTTGCTTGTCAAGCTATTTATAACATTTTGAAGCATAGTCTCGATGATTAATTAACAAGTACGGCTAACTTAAACTTATATCAACAAGCATAATAGCATATAGTGTTATGTGCAAGTGTGGTGTCCGGGCTAAGAGGAATAAGCACCTGTTATCATAAAATATTATGTCAAGAGATGCAGCATAAGGTCTTGATGTAATATCAAATTATTTTGTAAGGAATTACGGGTCTATCGGTCTATTGAGTAGAGGGTACTGTTGGAATAGAAAAACGCAGGTTTTATTATCCACTAATACAAGAGAATTCAAGTTCGGGGAATCCAAAAAAGTCTACGTGGCTTTTTGAATGAAAAGCTCTTCATTATGCTATGTCCCGCTGGGTAAGCGCTGGGAACTGGATTTATAACAAACTCTTCATTAACACCATCAGTAATGTTTTACAATCTCATAATCCGATTCAACTTTTAAATAAACAGCAACAAAGAGGCTTTGAAAAAACGGGCTTTTGTCCGGTATCCAAGCTTCAGCGAATTCGAAACCGCTTTTTATCCATTACAAGTGAGGAATCGGAATTCGCGAACATACCGAGATTGGGCAAAAAACAGTTTCAAAGTCCTCAACAAAGAGAAAAGAGAGGCGCGGTATGTCAAAATCTTCACTGCTGAGTAGACTCAAAACCGAAATCAGGCGCAGAAACTACAGCTACCGAACCGAGCAGGCCTATACTTCGTGGATTGTACGGTTTGTGAAATTCCATAATCTGACCCATCCAAAGGACATGGCGGAACCAGAAGTAGTAGCCTATCTTAACTACCTGGCGGAAGATCGTAACGTGGCGGCATCAACGCAGAACCAGGCGCTGTGTGCTATTCTTTTTTTGTATAACCATGTGTTGGAAGATCCCCTGGAGGAGATGATGGACTTTACGCGGGCACAGAAACCCAAAAAGTTGCCGGTGGTTCTGACCCGTAGTGAAGTGCAGAACGTATTGGCACATATGGAAGGGGTCCCCGGTCTGATAGCCCAGTTGCTGTATGGGGCCGGACTTCGTATTTCGGAATGTCTGCGTCTGCGGGTGCTGGATCTCGATTTTGAATACAACCAGATTCAGGTTCGTTCCGGCAAAGGGAAGAAAGATCGTATTACCGTACTTCCCCAAACCTCGAAACAGCAATTAAAGGAACAGGTGCAAAGGGTGAAATTGATTCACAAAAAAGATGCAGCTGCCGGCTATGCTGAAACGCTTCTCCCCAAAGCGCTGAGTAAAAAGTATCCCAATGCAGCAGCAACATTGAAATGGCAGTACCTGTTCCCCTCTCCCAGGCGCTCCAAAGATCCCCGGTCGGGACTGGTGCACCGCCATCACCTGTCAGACTCTACCATCCAGCGAAAAGTGAAACAGGCGGTCAAAAAGGGAGGAATCAACAAGCACGCCACCTGCCATACGCTGCGCCACAGTTTTGCAACTCATTTACTGGAAGATGGCTATGATATTCGTACCGTACAGGAGTTGTTGGGCCACAAGGATGTTAAAACAACCATGATATACACCCATATTATCAGGAACAAAGGAAGTATCGTCAAAAGCCCGATCGACAAGCTGCAGGCGGTTTAAGTAAGTGGAATATAGAGACAAGGATCAACTGTGCTGATATAAAATGGTATATCTCAGAGTTTTCCCAGCAAATATTGCCTCAACAGTTTCACATTGTAAATAACGTCAACTCGGGATGTGAATGACCCAAAATAAGTTTATTGCTGTACGGCCTCTCCGGCCGTTGAAATTTTTGTTGGTACAGTGACCGTAGTTGGAGCGTAAAGAAACAATTAATACCTCTGTTCTGGCGCAAGCGTCTCGCTTGAGCCTTTGGTTGATCCGTGGATAGTACGAGCGAACGCCCGCACCAGATTAAGATCAAGTTCCATGGTTTTAGCTCCGGCGAAGGGAAACGTAACGTTATAGAGTAACCCTAAATCATCCTACTGTTATAAATGGCTGAAAAAGTAATAACCCATCATGGCTGCAGCAATGACTTTCAGCAGAATACTTGCCAGGAGTCCGGCAAACGAACCCAGGGCCGACTTAAAGGCGCGGTCGGTCGTTTTACCGGCAATCAGCTCACCGGCAAAAGCCCCGAGCAGCGGACCGGCAACAATGCCGGCAGGGGGAAAGAAAAATCCTGCCAGGAGTCCCACAATACTGCCCCATATTCCGTAGGCGGAGCCGCCAAACTTCTTGGTTCCATAGGCGGGGATAACGTTGTCAAGCACCATCAACACAACCACAATAATGGCCCAGGTAATCATAAACTGCAGGCTAAAAGGGGGCGTCGTTGTGAGCTGCAAAGCCAGCAGTCCCGCATAGCTAAAGGGGAGGCCCGGCATGATCGGTAAGAAGGACCCCACAAATCCCACAATAATCAGGATGGTGCCAATAGCAATAAGCAGCGTTTCCATAGTAGTAAGGTTAGACGGTTAAACTTGTATTCCCGGTTCACGTGCAGGCAATACCGCAGGTTTCATCACATACAACAGCCACGTTAAGGATACGGATGGCTCATCGTTAAAGCCAGCCTGCATTTCAAGGAGAAAATGTCCCGCTAGATGCAGATGATGTGGCACCGGCGTTACGACCTCGAAGTTACTTAACGTCAAGTCGGGGTAAGAATGTCCAAAAACATTTATTTTATTGCTGCTATCGTTCCGGCCTTCGAAATTTTTGTTGATTGAGTGACCGCAACAAAAATTTCACCAGCCGGCGATGGTAGAAGGTTATTTTTTCGTCACATAATATGAACAGAAACAACACGGTCTTGTTGACAAGAAAACGCTGGCTCTGCCAAATTCTTAAACCAGGCTCATATTATTTAATTCACAGTAGCTTCCCACAAATATCATGCTGTAAAGTTACCCAATATGGACCCCTCTCTGATCAAAATTGGCACTTGTACCGGCTTTTCAGGTTGCTTCACTATAGCGGTTTAATTATCATGAACGCGTCTGTCTGTGGTATCCGTCGGAACAGCAATTCGAATGAAAACATACGTATATGGGAAATGGACAAGCAGGAGGTACAATAGACGCACAGAGGAAAGATTTTTTCGGCCATCCAAGGGGACTTTCCACGCTGTTTTTTACTGAATTGTGGGAGCGATTCAGCTATTACGGCATGCGGGCGCTCCTGGTCCTTTTTATGACGGCCGAAGCGATCGGCAGCAACCCGGGCCTGGGATTCAGTGTCGGCAAGGCCACGGCTATTTACGGGCTCTACACCTTTTTTGTGTACGTCCTTTCGCTGCCGGGCGGCTGGGTGGCCGATAAACTCTGGGGTCAGCGTAAAGCGGTTTTTGTGGGAGGCTGCATCATCGCCGCCGGGCATTTCAGCATGGCCATCCCCACGCTGCCGTTCTTTTATCTCGGCCTGGCACTTATCGTCATCGGCACCGGGCTGCTAAAGCCCAACGTCAGTTCCATGGTTGGCGACCTCTATCCCGAAGGGGGCGCCCGCCGCGATGCCGGTTTTTCCATCTTTTATATGGGCATCAACTTTGGAGCCATATTGGGTCCCCTGCTTTGCGGGTTGCTGGGCGAAGGCTACAATTGGCACTACGGCTTTTCACTGGCAGGCATCGGCATGGTGCTTGGGCTGATCTCCTATAAGGTTGGTGGAAAGTTTCTGGGAGATGCCGGGGAGCTTAAGATCGATGAGCCGCAGGAAAAGATCGACAGGCGGGGCCGGCGCTTCTACGGGATGGTCTCTCTCATAGCTGCAGGGCTGGTGCTGTTTGGATTCCTGGTGACTTCCGGCGCCATCCAGGTAACGCTCGAGGCGATGGCGGGTTACCTGGGATACGCAGCCGTCCTTATCACCGTACTCTTTTTTGGATACATTATCTTTTTTGGAGGACATACCACCGAAGAAAAGAAGAAGCTCGGGGTTATTTTCTGGCTTTTTATCCTGGCCGCCCTCTTCTGGAGCGGTTTTGAGCAGGCAGGTTCATCCCTGAACCTTTTTGCCCAGGACCTGACCGAGCGCAACTTCGGTCCCAGTTCCTTTTTGGGTGGATACGGCTCCGCATTGATCACATTTCTTATAGCACTTCCGGTTGGATACACCGTATTTCGCGTTTTTAAGCGCGATGACCTCTGGTCGCTCGCCAAATGGGTGATCGGCATCTCTTCGGTGGGAATCCTAATCTTTTTATACTGGCTGTTGAATCAAATCGGCACCGGGTGGGAAACCCCGGCCAGTACGCTGCAGCTTATCAACCCGACCTTTATCGTCATATTTGCACCGATTTTCGGCTGGCTGTGGACCTGGCTGGCTACGCGCGACCAAAATCCGTCGATACCGGTAAAATTCGGCCTCGGCCTTCTGGGCCTGGCCGCCGGATTTTTTGTGCTCTCCTGGGGGGCAGCCAATGCAAGCCCGGAGGCCCCGGTCTCGGTATCGTGGCTGGTGGTCACCTATTTCCTGCATACCTGTGGCGAACTGGCACTGTCGCCGGTGGGCCTTTCATCCATGACCAAGCTGGCCCCCCAAAGCCGGGTCAGCCAGATGATGGGTGTGTGGTTTGTCGCCGCCGCGCTGGGCAACCTGTTTGCTGGCATCGTGGCCGGCCAGTTGGAAACGCTGGCACCGAGCAGCCTCTTCTGGAGTGTGGCCATGTTCGTGGGCGGTGGTGGTATTATCGCACTGCTGGCCAGTCCGGGCGTTAAAAAGCTGATGGGCGATGTGGAATAATTTAATCCGGTTATATGTAAACATAACATATTTTTGCAATCCCGAAGGTCATAGTCAACAGGGCTGCCCGTACTTTTGAAAAACCCTTCGTAAAATAATTTCAAAAAAATTGAATTCTTTAATGACTTTTCTATTTTAGATCATCATATTCAATGCGGATTAGCTTATCCATCAAATAATTTAATAAAAAGGGATTAGATTGCTGGGGATACAGCCTCTTATATATGTGGATGAGTGATAAACTGTGACTATAACTTTAGAACAAAACAAATAATATGAGCGAACAAGTAAACGAGCGAAGACTCTTTCTGGGAAGTTGTTTTGCACTAATTACTACGGCCTTTACGTTTGCCATCCGGGCTGGTATTCTACCGGAGTTGGGAGATCAGTTTGGGTTGACAGCACAACAACTTGGTTTTATTAATTCCATGTGGTTTTTTGGATTTCCCATTTCCATGGTGTTGGGCGGTATTTTTTATAATGCTATTGGTCCCAAAAGGATCATGCAATTTGCCTTTGTGGTACATACCCTGGGTATCGTCCTGACGATCTATGCCGGGGGATACACCACGCTGTTAATATCCACCCTGCTCATCGGACTTGGAAACGGTTGTACGGAAGCGGCCTGTAACCCGATGATTGCTGATGCCTACGAAGGCAACATGGTTGACAAAATGCTGAACCGGTTCCACATGTGGTTCCCGGGCGGTATCGTACTCGGCAGCTTAATTTCAAACTTTTCGACAGGCCTTGGTTTTGGCTGGGAAGCCCAGATGTGGATTATCATGATTCCGACAATTACCTATGCCGGTCTTTTCTGGGGACAAAAATTCCCTGAGCCCAAGCTGGAGGAGATGAAATCATTAAAAGAAAACGTCAAGGCACTCACCAATCCGGTGTTTCTATTCATATTCTTCTGCTTTGCGCTGACCGCTATCTCGGAGTTCGGTCCACAACAGTGGGTGGAAATTGTATTGGCTCAAAGTGGTGCAAGCCCGATGATTATCCTTGCGCTGGTCACAGGATTGATGGCCGTGGGACGTTTCTTTGCAGGACCTGTTGTGAAAGCGCTCGGTCAACCGGGAGTTCTGCTGGGTGGAGCTGTCTTTGCTACGATCGGTACGTACTTGTTTAGCGTTTCAACCGGTGTCATGGCATATGTTGCGGCCGTCTTCTTTGCTATCGGCATCTGTTACTTCTGGCCGGTAATGGTTGGCACGGGAGCCAAACGAGCACCCAAAACAGGAGCTCTCGGGCTTTCACTGCTGGGAGCAATGGGGATGTTCTCAACGGCTATTTTTCAACCGATTATCGGTGGCTGGATTGATTCCAATCGCGCCATGTATTCTGAACAGGGGCTTTCAGGCTCCGAACTGGAGTTGGCAGCCGGACAGGCGACCCTGGCCGATATGACGCTGTTCCCGGCCTCCCTGATCATACTGTTTACTATTTTTTACTTCTGGCAGAAAAAAGCGGATATCAAAACGGTTGATGAAATGGCGGCTGAGGAACCGGCACCCGAAGCTACATAATCGTTGCTTTTTATATGTTTAGGTTAAAAAGGTCCCGATTTCGCAATCGGGACCTTTTTTTAATGCCTGTTTTTGATCGTAAAGCCTCCTCAAAAAGTCTGGCAACTACTTGCGCAGGGGGCGCAGGGGATGCACCAACCCTGCGGAATCGAATTGGCAACGTCCTTGAGAAGGGACCCAACATGGAGACAAGTAATCAGCTTTCTTGTAGAAAAGATGCAATGTTTGGAATAGAGAAGGGCGTTCAGTCCAAACACGAACGCCTGCACTTACAGTGCGGGAGTATTCAGGTCACATAAGAAGGAACACCTCCATCCAGGAGAAAAAGCGACCTTGAGTTTTTGAGGATGCCCGAGGTGCTAGAAATGAGTGGTAAAACTTCCCTCAAATGAGGGGGCGGGGCTTACAGTCATACGTTCTTGATCAAATGTTGAGCAAGAAATGCGTAGACCTGCTGCAAAGCGTCTCACCCCGATGATAAATTGGATATAAAAAACCTCCAGAGTTTTAAAACCCTGGAGGTTTGAAAGTACCAGAAAGATAAAATTAATATTCGTCGCACCCATTCGGGGGGGGGCGCAAACAGCATCAGGTTCCGGAAGTTCAGGGTATACAACCCTTAATTGTCTCCGCCACCGTTGTTGTCAGCGCCGCCCTCATCCTGGGTGTTGCCTTCGTTTTGTGGCAGTTCCGGCACCGCAGAAGGTGTTTGAGACGGGTTGTTCATGTTGTCTTGTACCGGCTGTTCAACGCCGCTCTGCTGTACGGCACTTTCAGCAGGACCTTCATTATCGATCGCAAAGTTGGCCAGCACAGACAATGCCAGCAGTGCGCCGGCTAGTACGGAAGTGGATTTCGACAACAGATCGGCGGCGCGCCGTGCACCAAGTCCGCCTCCTCCCGCCATTCCACCGGCTATTCCGCCGCCGGATAGTCCCTGCCCCTGGCCGGGTTGCAACAGTACTACAATCGTTAGAAGTACGCTGATGATGACGATTAGTGTAATGATTATGGTATAAAGCATAATATCTTTGATTCTTTATTCAGAGCCACAAAGTTAGGCAAAATCCTGTTCTATCACAATGTGTGTGAGAACTAAAATTTTGCATTCAGCCTGATGGTAATTTATTGTACATTGGTATTCTTCCCAATTTGAGTGAATCGATCATGGATTTTCAGGATTTTTTGGACAGGTTTGGCAACAGCATCAGCACCTCGTCGGGGGTAACCCTGCAGGTAATCGAGTCTGTTGCAGTGGTGTTGGTGCTCTGGCTGATCCGATTTTTTATAATCCGCATTGTGAACCGGAATGTTAAGGACACCGCGGTTCAATACAAGTGGCGGAAGAACCTGACCTATTTTATCGTTTTCCTGGGGACTTTTATTGTGGGGCGAATATGGTTTGAAGGGCTCCAGTCCGTAGCCACTTTCCTGGGACTGCTCTCTGCCGGTTTGGCCATCGCCCTGCGTGATCCTGTAACCGATTTTGCGGGATGGATTTTCATCATTTGGAGGCGGCCGTTTGATGTGGGAGACCGGATCCAGATTGGAGACACAAAGGGTGATGTTGTGGATACGCGCGTGTTTAAATTCACCGTGCTGGAAATCGGCAACTGGGTACATGCCGACCAGAGTACCGGCCGTGTTATCCATATTCCCAATCACAAGGTGTTTACAGAACCACTTGCCAATTATACCAGCGATTTTGAATTTATCTGGAATGAACTGGAAGTGCTGGTCACATTCGAGAGCAACTGGAAAAAAGCCAAAGATCTTCTCCAGGAGATAGCGGACAAACACCTGCAGGATTCAGTTACGGATGCCGAGCAGCAGGTCAAAAAAGCGAGCAAATCCTACCTGATTCATTATCGCTACCTGACGCCCATCGTGTACACAGATGTAAAGGACAGCGGGATCAACCTCACTATTCGCCACCTATCCAACCCGCGCCGCCGCCGGAGTGTCGGGCAGTCGATCTGGGAGGATATCCTGACGGAATTTGAAAAGGAGGAGGACATCGAGCTGGCCTATCCCACCATGCGTATCTACAAGCAGGGAGAGTGAAGCCGGGTGCTTCCGGCTTGTCATCTTTGTTTCAGACCGTTGGTATTGCACGCAGATACCGGAAAATGCCAGGCGTAAAGCAGAAATGATGAGTATTCCCAAAAAAATCACCAGCTGGGAACTATGAACGATGACTTTTGAGATTACTTGGGTATTGGCTGGATCAGCTCCGGGTGGTTGTTGTCGGGGTCGTTGACCTCTTCGGTCACCCGGTTTACCGCCATTTCAGTGAGATCCAGCGGCTTGAGTATCGCTGATTCTGCAGCTATCTCGGGGCCCCCTTCGCCAAGCCAGGCCGAATAATGTTCCGGTCGTATGATGACCGGCATCCGGTCGTCCACCGGTTGAACAAGGGCGTTGGCCTTGGTACTGATCAGTGCGAACGAGTAGACATCGCGCCCGCTGCTCGACTGCCAGACAGAGTACAGGGCTGCCAGTCCCATCACCTCGTTTGAGAGCAGGCGAATATAAAACGGGGTGCTCTTCTTTTCACCTGTTTTCCACTTGTAGAACCCGTTGGCGGGTACGAGGCATCGGTGCTGTTTGAACGCTGTTGCATACTTCTCATCATTCAGGGCCTCCACCGGGAGGGTAAGATTTTGCTGACCCTCCTTTTCATTTTCAGCCCCCTCGGGTATAAGTCCCCAGTGGAAATCATAGATTCTGCGATTCCCCTCTTCATAAAAAATTGCAGGGACCCGGGTACCCGGTGTTATGTTGTAGTTCGGCTCAAAGTAGTCGTCGCGCTGGGTCGTTACACCAAAAGCGGTTTCCACCGTCTCTTTGGAAGCGTGCAGTACAAATCGGTCACTCATAAAAAAGTTTGTTCTTTTAGGATGAAATCCTAGGTTAGGACACCTACAACTTATATTCAACATTAAATGTTTCTCAGTTGATGAATATATTCTATAATTTTGAGGAGCAACGCCTCAGGGCGGGATGGCGGCTTTTACTCCAGTTTTTGCTGATGATCTTCCTGCTTTATGCCGGCCAGATGCTCATTTCATATGGAACCGACCAGCCGGGATTTTTACTGGGGCGCCTCCCTGGTGCTTTCGCTTTTGTGCTCAGTACGTGGATCGCCGTTCGTTTCCTGGACAACCGCCCGTTTGCTGCTCTGGGTTTGGCATTCGACAAAAGATGGTGGAGCGAGCTGGGCGTTGGTATCGGCATGGGAGCGCTCGCCATGGGATGTATTTTTGTACTTCAACTGCTGATGGGCTGGCTCACGTTTTCCGGTTTTGGCTGGGAGCGGGCCTGGAGCGTGGCCTACCCGCTGCCGCTGCTGGGGTACCTGGCGGGGATGCTGCTTGTGGGATTTTACGAAGAGCTGATGTTTCGCGGCTACCAGATTACAAATATGATCGAGGGGTTTTCGTATTCCAAAAAATCATATACAACAGTGGTATTTTTGGCCATTGCTGTTTCATCCATACTGTTTGGAATCATGCATGCCGGAAATCCCAATGCCAGTGCGGTTTCAACCGTAAATATTATTCTTGCGGGTATTGTACTGGCTCTGCCCTACCTTTTTACCGGGAGCCTGGCACTTTCCTGCGGTATTCATGCGGCCTGGAATTTTTTCCAGGGGGGCATTTTCGGCTTTCCGGTCAGTGGCAGCCCCTCCCGCAGCTCCCTGCTGCAGGTGAATGAAACGGGACCCGATCTGTTTACGGGTGGACGTTTTGGCCCGGAGGCGGGATTACTGGGCCTCATCGGCTTGTGTTTAATTGTATTGATGACGTACCAGTATATCCGGGCTGAGGGGTATACCCTGGGATTGCATGACAATTTTAAGTGAACCATACGTTATCACTTTGAGGGATGTGAGCAAAGTATATAAGTTTTGTATATTCCTGCGTGTTGAGCGCTCGTTTGCATTTGAAGCGAGCTGAACGGAGTAAATGCTAACAAAAAAAGAAGGTGAGTACTTTGACGTTTGATGAAATGAATCTGAGCCCCGAACTGATGAGCGGGCTTCGAGATGTGAACTACCAGGAACCAACAAAGATTCAACAGTCGGTAATTCCGCTGGCCGTAGAAGGGAAAGACGTCCTTGTAAAAGCAACCGATGATGACAAGGGAAAATATGGTTCTTTTATCATACCGGCCCTTGAAAGAATTATCCAGACGAAGGATGATGAGGCCGAAAAGGGAACCCAGGTGCTGGTGTTGACGCCCAACCACGAAGATGGCCAGAAGATCGATGAACTCTTTTGGGCCATGGGATATCACGCCCAGGTGGAATGTGCGACTGTGGGACTTGACGGGAAGCGGGAAGAGCAGGAGCAGGAGGTAAAGGAGGGCGTGCAGGTGTTGGTCGCCAACCCGGGACGACTCCTGAACATCCTGGAAGACAATCTTATGGTTCTCCGTGATGTAGAACTGTTGGTCATCGACAAGCTGGAGGATATTGTTTCTTACAGCATGGGGTCGACCATCAAGAATATTAAAAAGCGGCTCATTAGTGAGTTTCAGACCCTGGGATATGCCGCCGAATTCAATGATGAGATCAAATCGCTGGCTGATTTTATCATGGATGAGCCTGAAGTCGTCGGGTTTGAGCAGGTACGCTCCAACGGACAGCTGGTGGAGGAGCCGCCGGAGGTGCCAAGCCAGTTGAAGCAGGGGTATATCAAAGTGCCCAACCGGATGAAGATCACCACCCTGATGGCTCATATCGATTCCAGCCCCACCGATACCTGCGCCATTTTTACAGCCTCCAAGCGGGGCACGGATCGACTCTACCGTGTACTCCGGAAGCGCAACTACTCAGCCACCAGCCTGCACGGCAAACTTTCTGACGAAAAGCGGGCCCAGCGCTTTGCCAACTTTACAAATGGCGATGTCCAGTTTCTGCTGATCGCAGATATCTCTGCCGCCGAGCTTGACCTTGATAATGTAAAACAGGTTATAAATTACGATGTGCCCGGCGACCCCGATGAGTACCGGTACCGGGCCGGATTGGTCAGGGACGGCAAGGCGGGGCGTATTGTCTCACTGGTTTCAAAGCAGGACCGAAGTGATATCAATCAGCTGAAGAATGAGCTCGGCGAAGCACCCCAGGAGCTGCCCCTGCCGGATGAAGTGAAAAAGAAGGTCCGGGAGCGAAAGCAGAAGAAGGGCAAAAACAAAGGGCAAAACCGTAAAAAAGGGAAAAGAAGCCGCGGCAAACGAAGTAAAAAGCGCCAGAAAAGTAACGAACTGGAGCTCCCAAAGCCAAGTTATGACAAATTGAGTGGAGGTCGCAAGGGAGAAAACAATGATGAAGAGAAGGGTGTGCTCGGCTTCTTTAAAAAGCTCTTTACCTCCTGAAAATATTTCTTTCCTAATGTCTGAATGAGCAAAGTAAAGTCACGAACTAAAAAACCTCCAGGGTTATAAAACCCTGGAGGTTTAATTGTATGTAAAGGTTCGCAAGTGGTTTTCAACCTGTCTTATGCTGATAAACGCTCACCTGCAGAGAATACCACATCCTTGATCGCCTCAAAGCCTTTGAGCGTTTTTTCGATATGCTCATCGGTGTGAGCCGCAGTTGGGATGAGTCTCAACAGTACGGTGCCCTTTGGTACGACCGGGTAGGTAACGCCACTGACAAATACTCCGTGATCTTCACGCAACTGTCGCATAATGGTCTGGCACAAGTCGGTGCTGCCCTTGGTCAGAACCGGCGTTACGGGGCTTTCCGACGGCAGCACGTTGTAGCCGATGTCGCGGAGTCCGTTCCGCAGATTCGTGGCATTTTCCCACAGCTGGTCGCGCCACTCGGGGTGGTCCTTGATAAGCTGCAGCCGCTTGCGGGCAGATGTTACAATGGGCATGGGAACCGACTTGGCAAAAATCTGGCTCCGGGCATTGGCTTTCAGGAATTCAACCACACGGGGCTCGGTCGCCACAAAAGCGCCGATCAGGGCAACAGCCTTGGCAAACGTACCAAAATAGATGTCAATACCGTCATGGCATCCGAGAGCCGTACCGGTCCCTGAACCGTCTTCCCCCATCGTGCCGAATCCGTGGGCGTCATCCACCAGCAGGCGGAACGGGTACTTCTCCTTAAGGGCGATCATCTCTTTTAAAATGCCGAGGTCACCGGTCATGCCGAACACCCCTTCAGTTACCACCAGTACGGAACCATTGGGTCCGAGATTTCGGTGGGCCCGCTTTAGCTGTTTTTCAAAGCTTTCAACATCGTTGTGCTTAAAGACCGATTTGTCGCTCATCGCCAGCTGTTTCCCATCAACAATGCAAGCGTGGCTCAGTTCATCATAAATAAGGTAGTCATTGCGATCTACCAGGGCGTGAATAACACTCATAATTCCCTGGTAGCCATAATTAAGCAACAGGGCAGAAGGCTTGTGGGCGAAGTCAGCCAGTTCTCGTTCAAGGGCCTCATGTTCATCAGAGTTTCCCGTCATCAGGCGGGCGCCCATCGGTGCGCTGAATCCATATTTTTCGGCACCGTCAATATCAGCCTGCTGTACTTCGGGATGGCTGCCAACGCCGAGGTAATCGTTGACACTCCACACGATTACATCGTTACCGTTAAATTTCATTACGGGCCCAATGGGACCTTCAAGTTTTGGGAAAGTATAATATCCATATCCATCAGAAGTGAACTCCCCAAGTGGACCTGGTCTGCCCTCCAATTTGTCGAATAAATCCATAATGCGTTACTATGTACTGTTATTTAGATTAGAAAAGTGAGCGTATGTACCATATCAGGCCTCCGAGGCCCTGTAAAAAGATGAAAAAAGGTAAGGAAAAATACCCTTTAATCAAAAAAGGGCAATGTTTCGCAAAGCTTGGATAAGGTATTAAAAAACAGTTGCTTAATATAACTTGCAATCAGCATTAAATGTAAAAGTTTATGCGGGCAGGGGAATGAAACTCTGGTCAACGGTAAACAGCGGCGACATTGCAGGCTGGCGGTACTCTTTATCCGCGACTGCTTGAGCGTTTTCCAGGGTTAACTGGTCCCTTGGCGCGGCCAAAGATAAAGAGGTACTTAAATCGCAGGCGCTCCCCATTTCAGGTGCGGGGTGCTCAAAGGGATGGGGACCAATCTTGGCTAAATTCCCGCCGTTGGCTATTTTATGATTCAATTTACGGCGATGGAGTTCGCCTTTAACCGCTCCCGGTAAATAACGGCAGAGCTGATGACTCCTGTTCTGGCATTCAATGTAAACTCAAAAAGATTGTATATGTACAAGTTGTTGCTTGTCGGTGCGGGAGGTTTTGCCGGCGCCTGCCTTCGCTACCTGCTGGATGAAGCCACGTATTTTTTTATCAGCAAAGAGGCGTTTCCTGCCGGAACCGTCGTAGTCAATATCATGGGATGCTTCCTGATCGGTTATCTCGTCTCTCTTCTGGAGCTGAGGCACGTCTTCTCTGTAGAACTTCGGCTGCTGGTTCTTACCGGCTTTTTGGGGGCGTTTACCACCTACTCCTCCTTTGCGCTCGATACGTTTGTACTGATGGAGCGATCCGCATTCCTGAAAACCGGACTTTACCTGGCGCTGCAGCTCCTGGTGGGCATCGGGGCCGTTTGGGCGGGCATGGCGATCAATGGTTGGGGCGTTGAGTAGTTCTGGACACTGAATATTGCAGGCGGGCGCAGTACAACGGAACAGGCCGAATCATTTCTTGCCAAATAGGGGAATAAAGTGAGATATTCCAAGGCGGAAAAGATAGCGGATACAGTATCATCTGCAAGCGCTGAAAATAAGTATTGGAAAATTGTCAGGTAAGAAATCATTGTATTTCGGGCAATTTGTACAACCTCCTGTTTTTAACATGACGCGCTCATACAGCGGGAGTTTTTCAGGAGATTTGGAATTTATTAACGAACAGAGATGTCGAAACGAACTCCATTCTATACCATCCACCAGGATCTCGGGGCCCGACTGGTCGATTTTGGCGGGTACGATATGCCGGTCCGGTACGGCAGCATTACAAAAGAGCACAAAGCCGTGCGAAATGGCGTAGGCCTGTTTGATGTATCTCATATGGGAGAGTTTTACGTGCACGGCCCGGAAGCATTACAGCTGGTACAGCATGTTACGATCAATGATGCATCCCGGCTAAAGGAGAACCAGGCTCAATACTCCGCCATGTGCTATGAAGACGGCGGTATTGTGGATGATCTGCTGGTGTACAGGCTTTCCGGCGGAGACGGTTATATCCTGGTTGTCAATGCCTCGAATATTGAGAAGGATCTGCGGTGGATACGCCGGCACAACACGTTTGAAGCTGAAGTGAAAGATCAGTCGGCGGATACCTGCCTGCTGGCGGTGCAGGGACCGCAATCGGTCGAAACCCTGCAAAAACTGACGGATATTGATCTGAGCGCGATCAGTTTCTACCACTACCGGGTGGGAAAATGTGCCGGTTTTGAAGATGTCGTGTTTTCTGCCACAGGCTATACCGGCGAAAAGGGATTTGAGATCTATTTTGACCAGAACCAGGCAGAACCGGAAGCGATATGGAATTCCATAATGGAGGCGGGGGCGGAATTCGGTATCCGGCCGTGTGGACTGGGCGCGCGCGATACCCTGCGCCTGGAGATGGGCTATGCGCTGTACGGCAATGATATAACGAAAGATACCAATCCTCTAGAGGCGGGTCTGGGCTGGCTGACAAAGCTGGATAAAGGCGAGTTTATCGGCCGGACGGCACTGCAGAAAATAAAGGAGGAGGGCGTTCAGCGCAGACTGGTCGGGTTTACCGTAGAAGAAGATCGGGCCATTCCCCGTTCCGGGTACCGCATGCTGGACAGCCAGGGAAACCGGATCGGATTCGTCACAAGCGGATCGCAATCCATTACCCTGGGTATAGCTATCGGCATGGGCTATGTCGACCGCTCTTTTTCCGGTGAGGGAACAAAAGTTTTCATTGAGATAAGAAATAAGAGGGCGGAGGCCACTGTCGTCCGCCCCCCGTTTATCTCAAAGAAATAACTGAGTTGCCCGATCAAAATCGTATATTAGCCGAAGTGGGGATTCACGTTTGAATCGTCAATTTCCCTGTTGATTTAACTAATTTAATGACTCTGCATGATTAACAGTATAGATATTTGTGTTTCAGCTCTCGCATTTCAAGAAGAAGAGCTGCGCGATAAAGTGACCGTGGTAATCGATGTGCTGCGGGCGAGCTCCACCATCGTTACAGCCCTGAATAACGGGGCAAAGGGCGTTATTCCGGTGCAGGATATGGACGCCGCGGGCAAAATTTCGATCAATCTCGATTCCCCCAACTTTTTATTGTGTGGGGAAAAGGATGGCAAAAAAGTGGAAGGCTACGACCTGGGGAATTCTCCCTTTGAGTATACCGAGGAAGCCGTCAGGGATAAAACCATCATCTTTAAAACCTCCAACGGTACCAAGGCCCTGAAACGTTCTACGATGGCCAGGGAAATTTTGGTCGGCAGTTTTCTGAACCTTGAGAGCATACTGAGGCGTCTGAGAGAAGTGGAACAGGAGATCGTACTGGTCTGTGCCGGCTGGAAGGGGCGCCTGGCGCTGGAGGACCTGCTCTGTGCGGGCAATATCATTCATGAATTGTCGGGTGGAGAGCTTACCGAGGAGGCCAGCGACGGAACAAAAGTCGCTTTTGGTCTTTACGAAAAATTTGGTAATGATATAGAACAGACGCTGCGGAAATCGAACCACGCCAAGCGGTTGGATGAAATAACCCAAAACGATGATATCGGTTTTTGCAGCCGGTTAAATGCGATGGATATACTACCAACCCTGAAAGAAGGAATTATTACGGACGCCAATGGCAAAAAGTAAACAATCGGGCGCGATGGCCGGCGGAATCTCTGCCTCCCGCAAGATGGAGATCCTGGGGATTCTGATCATGGCGATAGCCACCCTCACCGGGTTGAGTATCGTCACGTACCACACCTCCGACTACGCCCTGATTCAGTCCCTCTCGTCAGATTCAATTTTTTCAGTTGATCGTGGGCCCGCCCTGCGGGTACAAAACGGGCTGGGCGTGGTGGGGGCCTACCTCTCCCACCTGTTTGTATACCGCCTTTTCGGGTATACCAGCATCATAATTCCACTCATCATAATGGGATACGGCTGGTTTGTGTTTCGGGGGCGGGAGGTTAAACAGATGCTGTGGGCCACGGTCTATGGGCTCTGGAGCATGGTGCTGCTGTCCACCATGCTGGGCTGGTTTTATAATGAATTGTCAGCCTACTCTTCGGTCTGGCCGGGGGCTTCGGGCATCGCCATGTCCAGCCTGCTGCACAATCTTACGGGCATCGGATCGATAATTATTCTGGGCGTGCTGTTCGTGGTAACCGTGCTGGTGCTGCTGGATCGCGACCTTCAAAAAACGGTGGATGCCGTCAAGGGCTGGATTGCCAATTTGCGGGAGTCGATTGAACAGCGGAAAGAAGAGCGGGCCCGGCGCAAAGCCGATAAAAAGGCGGAAAAAGAACGGCGGCAGGAGGTACAGGCCCAGCAGCAGGCGGAAAAGAAGATGAAGCAGCAGGGTAGAACCGCCTCTTCCGAAACGGATCAACAGCATGTACCGGCAGGCGGAGAACGATCGATCGATGATATTGTAGAAGCGTCTGAACAGGAGGATCTGCAGCGACGCCGGCAGGAGCAGGAGGAGATCAAGGATCTGGATCAGCGCCCCCGGGCTATCCTGGACAAGAGCAAGACCGAGAAAGTGGCCGACGGGGAGATCGGGGATGAGGACGATGATGTAGAGGTTTCGGTGTTTGTGGGAGAAGGGGATGAGGAAGCCGGGGCACGCGAGCTGGATCGCAAAAATCGTGACAAGGCGAAGGAGGTTCCCGAGATAAAATACAAGTTCCCGGGTATCGATATCCTGGATGCGCCACCGAACGAGGGGAACGAGGTGGATCTGGATGAGATCAAGGAAAACAAGCGGATTATCCTGGACAAGCTGAAGCGCCACAAGATAGAGATCCGCAGCATCAACGCTATCGTCGGCCCCACGGTAACACTGTATGAGCTGGATCCGGCTCCGGATGTAAAAATAAGTAAGATCGAAAGCTACGCCAATGACCTGAAGATGGCGACTGCGGCGCACGGGCTGCGCATTATTGCCCCGATCCCGGGACGTTCCGCGGTGGGCATCGAGGTACCGAACCGCAAGCGGGAGACGGTCTTTATAAAGTCGGTTATCAATACCAAGAAATTCGTGGAGACGGAAGCGGAGCTGCCGGTCGCTTTTGGAAAGACCATTGAAAACGAGGTGTTCCTGCGGGATCTGACCAAGATGCCCCACCTGCTCATCGCCGGGGCTACCGGTTCGGGCAAAACGGTGGGGATCAACACAATTATCACCTGCCTGCTCTACAAGTGCCACCCGGATAACCTGAAGTTCGTGATGATTGATCCCAAAAAAATTGAGCTTTCACTGTATCGCAATATCCAGAATCATTTCCTGGCCACGCTGCCGGGCTCCGAAGAGCCTATTACCACCGATACCGCCGACGCCCAGGAAGTGCTCGAAAGCCTGACGATGGAGATGGATGAGCGCTACGACTTGATGAAGATGGCGATGGTGCGCGACATCAAGGCGTATAATGAAAAATTTGATGCCGGCGAACTGGATGAGGAGCTCGACCACCGCCACCTGCCCTACATTGTGGTCGTTATTGACGAGCTGGCCGATCTTATGATGACGGCCGGAAAGCAGATTGAGGAGCCGATTGCACGCTTGGCACAGTTGGCCCGGGCGGTCGGCATTCACCTGGTGGTGGCCACACAGCGGCCGTCAGTGAATGTGATTACCGGTACGATCAAGGCCAACTTCCCGGCGCGGGTGGCCTACCAGGTGGCCTCGAAAGTGGACTCCCGCACCATCCTGGATACCAGCGGCGCCGACCAGCTGATCGGGCGCGGCGACATGCTCTATACCAACGGTGGGGGCATGACCCGAATTCAGAATGCGTATGTCTCCACGGAAGAGGTGGAACGGATCACCGCTTTTATTGGAAATCAAAAAGGATACAAGGAACCGTACCACCTGCCCGTTATCGAAGATGAAACCGGCGGCGATATCCCCGATCCGCTTGATGACATCGATGAACTGTTTGAAGCGGCGGCCAAAGTTGTGGTCATCCATCAGCAGGGTTCGGTGTCGCTGTTGCAGCGCAAGCTCAAGATTGGCTACAACCGGGCGGGGCGCATTATCGATCAGCTCTATAACGCCGGTGTCGTGGGACCGTACCAGGGCAGTACTGCCCGCGATGTGCTGGTATCGGACGAAGAGGAATTGGAACATGTGTTAGATGAACTGGATGAATTTGATAGATAAATGGTTGCTGCTTCTGTTAACAGGCCTGCTGCTGTCGCTTGGCGCGACAGCTACGCAGGCACAGGAAACCCCTTTTGACCGGTTGATCGGCAAGTTTAAAGAGGGAGTGGTTTTCAAGTCGGAGTTTAATCACCAGTATATAGATTCCTATACCGGAGATACGGTGGAAACGAGCGGTACGATCTGGGTGGGGGAAAATAAGTACAAGGTGCAGAACAACCAGCAGACCGTAGTCGTAGACGGGGAAACCTCCCGGGTCTATGACAAGAACCGGAACCGGGTTATCGTAAGCACGTATGAAGCGGAGGAAGATGACTTTGCCCCTTCCCGCTTCCTCAACGGCGCCGACACGACCTACACGGTGGAGAACCAGCAGGAAAAAGAGAGCCAGACACTCATTACGCTGGCATCGGCTGACCCGTTTTCAGTATTCCAACAGGTGGAAATTACCCTGGCGGGAGACTTGACTCCACGCAGAGTATTTGCCCGCGACCAGGCAGATAACTTAATTACGACCACGTTTGGTGCAGGCTCGTTTATTCAGCAGGAACCGGGACTTTTTGTGCTGGATTACCCGAAACAGGCCGAAATAATCGACATGCGAAATTAGCAATCTTACCCAAAATTCCGTTAACCAGTTAGTCCAAAGGAAGCACCGATAACCTGATGTTAAAAAAAGGTCTGAAAATTGGGGGAACTATTGCTGTCGGCGGGGTATTCCTCTGGCTGGCATTTCGCAATGTCGTATTCAGCGAAGTATGGGAGTACGCGCGCCAGATCAGCTTTGGATGGGTGCTCCCGTTTGTCATCGTGGCAATTATCAGTCACTACCTGAGAGCCGAGCGCTGGAAACTGCTGATCGAACACGATAAAAAAGACCTGGACCGGTTCACTCTTTTTTCCGGGGTGATGGCGGGTTACATGCTGAACCTTGTGTTCCCACGGCTGGGAGAGGTGACGCGGCCGGTATATGTAGCAAAGCGGGAGGACCTGAGCTCTTCAAAACTGATCGGTACCATTGTGCTGGAACGCGCAATTGACCTGGGGGTGATGGCGTTTCTTATGTTCATTGTTTCGGTGTACCTGGTGACCGACCTATCGCTGCTAAGCCAGATTTTCGGCCGGCAGACGGTTGACTTCTTCAGCGGTGGCATGACCCTGGAAACGGTAATCGGGTTGCTCCTGGCGGGGGGCGTGGTCCTTGGACTGCTGCTGCTCGCCTGGAAAATGCTGGTGGCGCTGGCAGAAAAGTTTGAATGGCTCGGGTACTGGGTGCTGCGCCTCCGCAGGCTGTTCCGGATGTTTTGGGAGGGGCTCGCCGCTGCACGTGAGGTGGAGCGCTGGTGGCTTTTTGTGCTCCTGACCGGCCTGATCTGGGTCGGGTATACGCTCATGTCCTATATCCCGTTCTGGATGTTTGACATGCAGACAACATTTGATCTCTCACTGCTGGATGCCCTGGTCATTACCGTCATCTCGGCGATCGGGATCGCGATACCATCGCCCGGAGGGGTGGGAACCTACCATTATTTTGTAAAGCAGACGCTGCTCATTTTATTTGCAGTTCCGGCAGTTACAGGTATCGCCTATGCCACTGTCACCCATGCCGCCATGGTGCTGATGGTCAGCACTCTGACCCCGATTCTCCTGGCTGTTGACAAGTTCAGGGCCACAAAGCAGGGCAAGCCCGTTGTATAAAACGTCCAGACCCTGAAGGGTTTTGAGAAGTGTGCTCTGCGTGTTCAAAACTGCCGGGAAACAGAAACGTCACCAATAAGTAAGAATAGTTGGCGTTTATATCACTCTGTGCCTTAATCCTTGAAGAAAAATTAGTACCTTTGATGCAAACTGAACCAAACCATAAAGGCAATATGAAGCGGCTGGGTTTATCATTTTTGTTCCTGTTTTCATGCACCGCCTTGCTGAGTGTGTCTGATCTTTACGCTCAGCAGGGGGATGCCCAAAGCAATCTTCTCCCGGAAATCGATCCCCAGGATATTGAAATTCGGAGTGAGTTTACGGCGCGGTTCCCGGGATTGCGACGCCAGCCCATCCTGGGATTCAATCCGGAACCCAGCGTGTACCAGGTGGATCCGAACCGGCAGCCGTTTATGGAAACGGATGAAGAGGTCGTGGCCAACCTGCCGATTACCGACCTGAGCCGCCCCGCCCCTCCCGCCTACGATCCGTTGCACTACGAGGAGGAAATTCGTGCATTCGGCAGGGCGGGAGCAGGAAGCTTTGTAAGTCCGGAGCTGGAGTTCTGGGGATTCAACCGGTTCTCGCAAACGAGTTACGCCAGCGGGCGATTGGATTACCACTCCTCGGACGGTCACCTGGATACGGAAAACAGCAGTTTCCGCTTTTTTGATGCTGACGCTGAATACGCCACGAAAATTAACAGCAACACCTCTCTCAAGCTGTTGGGAGGCGCCGAAAGCAGCTTTAACCGGCTTTTCCAGCTGGATAATCTGAATACCCTGTTGGTGGATGTCCCCCCGGGTCCCAGGAAAAAATACACCGGGGTCAATGCGGGAGCGGCGCTGGACCAATATAAAAACTCCATCGAGGGCTGGAATGCCGACATTGGAGTCCGCTGGTTCGATATGACGATGGAAGCGGGTGATATCGGAGGTAGTGCTGCAGAGACGGTCTTCTCCGGAGATTTTGAGAAAGAATGGGCGGGCAGCCGTCTCCAGGAAACATACGGGCTGTATGCCTCGGGCAGGGGAGGCAGTTATAATCTCAGATCCCAGGGCAACAACAACTGGCTGACGCTGCAGGCGGGAGGCCAGTATAGCCGCCTGTTGGACTACAGCACACAGGTAGATGCCGGTGCCGGTGCCGTTTATACCTCAAACCCTTTCGAGGATAAAGTCTATCCCGGCTTCTCGCTGAGTATCAAGCACTGGATCGGGGATAATCTGACGATTTCCGGCCAGCTTTCCGGGAGTCCCAAAGTTCAAACGATTGAGAATCTGCACAACCTGAACCGGTTTCTGAATCATCAGACTCCACTGCGTCACACATACAGGACGGAGGCGGGCGGCAGCATTAACCTGGAGTACCTGCCCGGCAGTTCCATGTATGCCCGGGTGGGATACATGCAGGCTCAGCATTACGCCTATTTTGGACGGAGCGCGCTTCCCAGCAGTAACCAAAGCGGGTACTATCGCATCAATTATATGGATGCCAACAAGGTCACGGGCGAAGTTGGAGCGACCCACCAGCTGGTGCCTGAAAAGTTCTGGATCGATGCCAGGGTATATGTCCAGCAGCCAAAACTGAGTAACGGCAATGATATCCCGTTCGAGGAATCCTGGGGAGTCAATTCGGGAGCATCGGCCAAGTTTTTTGAAAAATTAAGGATTGAGGCGTGGGCTGATTATGTCAGTGAAAGAACGGCTCTTTCCGGCACCACACTGGGAGGATTTTTCATGCTCGGTGGACAGGTCGACATTCAGATTACCGACCGTATCGGGGTGTATGCCAAAATGAAGAACCTGCTGAGCCAGGAATACGAAATTTGGGATGGATACGAAGAGCGTCCTTTTCAGGCCTATGGAGGGGTAACCATAAAGCTGGACTAAGATGAAGAAAGAATTTCTCGACGCTTTTGCCGATATTGTTCGCGATCAGGTAGCCAGGAAAAATGAGATACAGATCAGGGGGCTGGGCACATTTAAACAGATACATTTAAAACAGAGACAGCAGCAGCACGCAAATGGGCAGGTGGTTATGGTACCACCCAGGGATGTGATCACGTTTATTCCGGACAAAGGTTAGATTAGGGGTATGAAAATAAACAGAGAACAACTGGTTGAGCTACTGGCACAAAAAACAGGAATGTCGACCGACCAGGCCGAAGAGCAGCTTGTTGAACTGATCAGCCGGATTCACAAGGTCGCAGAACAGGAGGAAGGATTTGAAATAGAAAAATTCGGTCGGTTCCTTACAAAGGAGGGGGAGCTGACATTTGAACCGTCGGAGGAACTCCGGACGGAGATCAACAACAAATATGCGGGCATGAAGCCGATCGAGCTGATCGGGGCCTACGAAGAGCCTGAAGAGATGACCGGTCCCGCCACCCCATCCGCAGAGAAAGAGGAGGATGAGGTTGACGACCGGAAGACGGCCGAAGAGTACCAGGAAAGCGAGGTCTGGCCCGAGGATGAAGACATCTGGGGCTGGGAGGATGAAGAACAGTCTCCCGAATCCACGGCGGAAGAGGAGAGCGATTCTGAACCCGATGCCGAAATACAGGGGGAAGAGGAGCCGGCGGCTGATGAAACAACAGGCGATCCCGGCCAGCAAAAGCCAAAGGAGTCCGGGAAAGAGCCGATGCTGGATGAGCGGGAGGAACCCCGGGAAGTGAAGAAGCCTGTTCCTGTACCCGAAGAGAAACCGGAGTCGACAAAAAAGGTGACAGCCAACGGAGCGGGAGAGCAAAAAAAGAGCGACGAGACCGCATCATTTGTAATGATTGCCGCCGCCTCCGTCATTTTTGTTGCCATAGCAGTTTGGCTGGTGTATAATATGGCAGGGACATCTGAGCCAGACTCTTCCCGGAATATGAGCAATGATTCGGGGGTGGCAGCGGTGACCCAGCAGAATGGTTCGGTGGAACCGGAAACGGAAAATGGGTCTGCCGGAGAAGGCAACGACCGGGAACCGGATGCCGGTTCCGAAACGGCGAGTCGGCAAGAACCACCGCAAGACAGCCCCGAAGCCGGGCAAAAGTCGGAACATTCGGAACCTGAAACGGCGAATGAAGTAGCAAGTGATGATGGAGACGATTCGGCGGCCAGTTCCGTTTATGGTCTGACGGGCAAGCTGAATAAAAAAGCGAATGATGGGTACACCATTGTCGTCCACTCAATGCAAAACCAGAAAAATGCGCGAGAAATATATCACAATATGCGTCAGGAGGGATACCGGACCATACTGGTATCCGCCATCGTAAATGGCGAAAAATACTGGCGAATTGGGCTGGGCCAGTTCAAGACGATCGCTGATGCGCAGGAAACTGCTCAAAAGCTGCCCGGTTCACTAAGCAACAACTTTTTTATTAAACGTATTAGGTAACAAACGAAAACCTTTTTGTATATGTACGCTATCTTATTTTTTCTGATCCAACAAGTTGATACCACAGGTGCCGCCCAGGATACAGCCGGCGTGGCACTGCAGCAACAATCGATGTCAATTTTTGACCTGCTCGTCGAAGGCGGAATTCTGATGATTCCGCTGTTCATACTTTCAGTGCTGGCGGTATATGTCATCGCTGAACGGTGGCGGTCGCTCAACAACTCCCGCATGGAGATCGACAAGTTCCTCCGCACTATTGAAAGCATGCTCAAGGATGGCGACCGCCAGCGGGCATTGACCTACTGCGACGGTATCGACAAACCGCTTGCGCGTATTTTGAAAGCGGGAATACGTCGCCTGGGTCGCCCCATACGTGATATTGAGGATGTGATCCATAATGCCGGCAAAAAAGAGATCTTTCACCTGGAGAAACGGATGAACTGGCTGGCCACTATCGCCGGTGTGGCGCCCCTGGTTGGCTTTACGGGTACGGTAACCGGTATGATTGAGGCATTTATGGATATTCAGGCGCTGCAGGGAAATGTAAATCCCAGCGTGCTGGCCGGTGGAATCTGGGAGGCCCTGATTACCACGGCCACCGGTCTTATTGTGGGTATTTTTGCCTATGGATTTTACAACTTTTTATTGGGCAAGATTAACCGGATGGTGCACGAGCTCGAGAATGCATCTTCTGACTTTATTGAGATGCTGCAGACTCCATCCCGGAAGAAAGATGCCGAAAAAGAACATAAAGGAGTGATGTAACAATGGATTTTAGAAAAGATGATGACCGCCTGGAGCCGCTTACACTGTTTTCACAGTCGTCACTGACCGATATTGTACTGCTCCTGCTTATCTTTTTTCTGCTTACATCGTCGTTTGTGACCAACTACGGCATCAAGGTGGAAATTCCAAAAGCGGAGACGGGCGCTGAAACCCAGACCCAGTACATAACAGTGACTGTTACCCAGGATGGCAAATTCTTTGTTGACGGTGAACCGGCCAGTACCGGAATGCTGGCCTCCGCCATTCGGGAAGCCCGGAATAACAAACCGCAGGGCACTCTCGTTTTACGGGCTGACAAGGACGCTATTATCGATAATGCGGTGCGGGTGATGAATATTGCCAAAGCACTAGACCTGCGTATAATCATGGCAACGGAACGAGGGTCCAGTTAGACTAGCATGATATTGGAAAAGATAAAAGAAGAGGATCGATTTGCCCTGACGGTAACGGGAGGGCTGCATCTTGTGCTTCTGATCTTCTTTTTGCTTTATACATTCAGCATTAATCAAAATCTGCGTCCCTCGTTTATCGAGGTTGAATTTGGAGAGTTTCGCACCGGAACACAGGCTGAGTATGCCGAGGAACAGGCCGAACAGGTCGCCACGCGCCCGGATCCTTCCGAAACGGAGCCTGAAGAGCCGCAGCCGGAACAAACCCAGCCCGAGGAACAGCAGGAGGCCACCACTGAAGAGACCACCAAGCCGGTAGATGCCCCCGACCAGGAACAGGAGATCCAGGAAGAGGAACTGGAGACTCCGGATACCGACAAGGTTGAACCGCAGGAGGAAACGGCCCAGGAACAGCAGGAGGAGGTTACGGTCCCACCCAAAACGGAACAGGCAGAAACCGTTGAGGAAGGGGCGGAAACCAGCGGCGACCAGGAGGGAGCCGAGGGACAGATGGATGCCGACCAGGGAACCGGCACCGATACGGAAAAATCGTCTCCCTACAACCTGAGTTTTGAAGGCAATATCAACAGGGCGCCCATGGTACAGCCGCTGCCGGACAATGTGGCGGATTCGGAAGCCACGATCACCATACGTTTTGAGGTAAGACCGGATGGAACGATCGGGCGCATTATCCCCCTGAAAAAAATGAACGCCGAGCTCGAGCGCGAAGTGATCCGCACCCTCCGCAGCTGGCGCTTCTCGCGGCTGCCCGCAGGCGTGCCGCAGCAGAACCAGTGGGGAACCATTACCTTCCGGTTTGTACTGCAGTAGCCGGCGTTTTATCCATTCCTTTTGTGTAGTCGAAGACTTGTGATGGGCAGGAACCGATTTTGCACAGTGGAAATGCACAGTTCATCGCAGCTATTAAGTGGGTCACAGTTCTAAATTGACACACAGAATATGAACCGTGATTTATATGATCAGGGATGCCTCTCATATTATTCGCAGGTCAATTTTTATACGCTATCCTTGTTTGTATATTTTAGAGATTAGCTGTTCTCACAAAAAGGCACCAAATTACTTGAGGTTGTCAATCGTTATTTGATTGTGTATTATCAGAAGAAACAGGTTATAGTTATGAGTCAAAAACTCTTAAACAGAATTACCAAAAAACCGGATATTTGCCATGGTAAACCGACAATTCGTGGACTGCGTTATCCAGTCGATTCGATGTTGGATCTGATGGCATCAGGCATGAGTAGTGAAGAAATACTTGAAGATTATCCCGATTTAGAAAAAGAAGATCTGTTGGCATGCCTGGAATATGCTGCTCGACTTACCCAAACTAAAAAGTCGCAAAAAATAGTTCATTGAAAGTTTTAGTAGATGCTCAGCTACCACGACGGTTAGCCCGGTTTTTATCCACTAAAGATATTGACAGCAAGCATACTCTTGAATTACCACAAAAAATGCTACTTCAGACCAAGAGATAATTGAAGTTGCCGACCGAGAGAATAGAATTGTGATTTCAAAAGACAGTGATTTTTTGGATAACTATATTTTGGAAGGTCATTCACAAGAACTGTTGGTTGTCTCGACCGAAAATATTAACAATAATGACTTAATTCGTCTATTCCAGCAAAATATTGAAACATTGCGGTCTCTATTCGAAGAAAATACAGTCATAGAAATTGACGAAGATGAAATTCAGGTTCATTATTAACCGGCCAGCTAACTCCATATAAAGAGGATATATCTCTCCAATTCCCTGCCGCTCCTGGTTATAAAACTCATCTTTCATTAGTTGCCATTCAGCAGTAGAGAAGGCCGGTTATGCGCAAGGTCGTGATACGCACTCAAATTAATTCAACATTCATGCTAACCCAGCTAAATCAACTTGAAGATTGGTTAACCGATAATAAATCCAGGAACTATCTGCTTCCATTGAGAGTTGCCGGACATCTTTTCCTGTTTCTCATACTGATGATCAGCAATGTATTTGCCATCATTCGCTGGCCGCTGGCTTCGGTGAAGCGAAAAATCACCCGTGGAAAAGCCCATTCCCGAAACCAGGTGCAGGAAAGCGCCGTAAATGAGGTTGATGCAGGCGAATTGGAGCAAATTCTGCAAAGACAGGAGTTGGTACTTGTCGACTTTTGGGCAGAATGGTGCGGGCCCTGTATTATGATGAATAAGCCCTTGAAAAGATTGGCAGAATCTGAAAATGTGGACTGTACTGTTGTTAAAATAGATACTGTAAAGCATAAAAGAGTGGTGGAGAAATACAATGTTAAAGGATTACCAACATTGCTACTAATTAGAAACAATGAGGAGATAAAACGATATGCTGGAGCTTTATCCTATCAGGAATTAATGGAATTCGTCCAAAAATAAATTACTCAATGACTCCTCAAAAGGTCAGCCAATTAGCAGACTAGCCATCTCCTTTTAATCTGAACCTGCAGATATAAAAACGTCAACTCGGGATAAGAATGTCCAATAACATTTATTTTATTACTGCAACACGGTTTTATTGACAAGAAAATGCTGGCTCTGCCAAATTATTGAACCGAGCTGACGTTAAATAGATTCCTCTAAATCGAGTTAGTCCCTTCGCAGGTGCTGGTTTATTATCTGTGAAGTTTAAGAATCAGTGGATTGAATCGATCATCCGAATACCACCATTTACCCTGTCTCCTCAAAGATCTGTTTAGAGCTGCACCCTTTCTTAACACTGAGTTCATTGAACTATTACACACCCATAACATTCTGTAAATACTAAGGGCACAAGTGATTTGTATCCTCCTTTCAATTTAATTTTGAAAAAGGAAGGATAAAATGTACAGATTACTACAATTAATAATTTTTAGTGCCCTTTTAGTTTTGGGAATATCTTTTTCAGGGTATGCCCAGGATGGAGAAATACGAGGAGAAGTGTTGGACGAGAGAAGAGGTGAGGCCCTGCCGGGTGCCAATATAAAACTGGAGGGCACTTCTAAAGGGACGAGTACCGACCGGGATGGCCGATTCGTTTTTCGCGGCCTTAACCCGGGTTCATACACTATTGTTGCCAGTTATCTGGGATACGAAACACAGCAGATAGACGTCGAAGTCAAAGCTGGTGAAATGACCGACCTGGAGATCGCCCTGACCGACAACTTTGTGGAGCTGGACGGTATTATGGTCAACGGCGTAAGGGAAGGGCAATCCAGGGCGCTGAGCCGGCAGAAAGAGGCGATGAATATTAAAAATATCATCGATGCCGAGCTGATATCCACGTTTCCGGATCCAAATGTGGGGGAATCGCTAAAGCGCATTCCCGGCATCAACATCCAGAGTGACCAGGGCGAAGCGCGGTACGTGCAGATCCGCGGCACCAGCCCCAGTTTGAGTAATATCAGCATCAACGGCGAACAGATAGCCGCCCCCGAGGGTGACGGCCGCTCCATCGCACTCGATATGATCCCCTCTGACGTACTTGGGAGCATCGAGGTAACCAAAGCCATTACACCGGATATGGACGGCGATGCCATAGGCGGTTCGGTCAACCTGGAAACCAAGTCGGCGATCTCCGCAAACAGGCTGCTGAACATCACGGCCAACGGCGGATACCACAATAATGTGAGTGATCTCACCCCGTTCGGAGGGAGGGGATCAATAAATTATGGCCAGCGCGTGGGCGACGATAACCAGTTTGGTTACATGATCGGCGCCAATTACAACAAGTTTTCGCTCGGTTCAGATAACAATGAGATGGCATATGATGAAGGCGCGATCGAGGAGATGGAACTGCGCGATTACGAACTCACGCGCGAGCGTTTCGGAACCACGGCCAATTTCGATTATCGTTTTAACAGGGATTCCAAACTCTTCCTGAATACCAGTTACAACTATTTCGCCGACCAGGAATACCGGCGTTTGCTGGGCATGGCGGCCGATGAGGTCTATAGAGAATTTAAAGACCGGCTGGAACAACAGCAGATTTTCAGTGTATCGACGGGTGGTGAGCATCTACTGGGCAGCGACCTGGTGCTAGACTACGGGCTCTCCTACTCCTACTCCGACCAGGATACCCCAAGCGACCGCGAAATTATTTTTGCCCAGGCGTTTGAGGATCAAAGCGGAGATGATATCGAGTTTATCCGTTTTGACGGCACCGATCCTGACTACCCGCAGTTTTCCACTACCGCGCAGGCCCCGTCAGCCGCCGGCGTGTATAACTACGGGTCTTTTGAGTTCGATGAATTCGGCGACGCCTCCGAGCTAACCACCGACCAGCATATTACCACCCGGTTGAATGTAGCACGGGAGTTCACGCTTTCCCCGGGGATTTCAGGATCCGTAAAACTCGGTGGGCTGGGTAGGTTCAAAAGCAAAGATCGGGTACTTACCGAGAATATTTATGGCGATTATAACGGGAACACCACCTACCAGGAGATCCTCGGGAATTTCGAAGACAGTGACTACCTGGCTGGTAATTATGCCGGCGGCATCGGCTTATTCACCACCGGCAACAGGATGAATGCGCTTTTCGATAATAACCGGTCGGATTTTGAGCTCGATCAGGAGGACACCATTGAATCATCCAACGCTGAAGATTACAATGCCACGGAAGATACCTACGCCGGATATGTAATGACCGACATGGATTTCGGGAGATTTAATGCTCTTCTCGGGGCAAGATACGAGCACCTGGCCACGGAATACGAAGGGAATATTATTGAGTACGATCAAAATGAAGAGTTGGTTCAGCCAATTCCATCGGTAAGCGAACAAAATAGTTCTGATTTTATTCTTCCCATGGTGCATCTGAAGTATGACCTGCAGGATAAAGCCAACCTGCGCCTGGCCTGGACCAACACCTATGCCAAGCCCAACTACTTTGACCTGGTTCCGTACCAGATCGTTTCCCGGCCGGACGAAGAGATTGAGCTCGGTAACCCGGACCTGGAACCGGCGCGGTCCATGAATGTGGACCTGATGGGAGAGTATTATTTCAGCAACATCGGGATCCTCTCCGCCGGCGCGTTTTATAAGAAGATCGACAACTTTATTTACACGGCGTTGTTTGACCTGCAGCAACCCAACTCTCCCTATGACGGTTTCGAGGCAGAACAGCCGATCAACGGCGACGATGCCGACTTGATCGGCTTTGAGCTGGCCCTGCAGCGTCAGCTCACCTTTTTACCAGGCTTTGCCAGCGGATTCGGAATTTATGCAAATTACACCTACACCTGGTCGGAGGCCCGCCTGACAACCAAAGGCGGAAACGCGCGGACTGTTTCGCTGCCCGGACAGGCCGCTGATGTGGCCAATATTGCGCTTTCGTACGAAAAGTACGGGTTCAGCGGAAGAGTGTCGCTCAACTACAGCGGTGAATTTGTGGATGAAATCCGGGAAGTCAGTAGCGACGATCGGTACTACGATAAACGCACCCAGATCGACCTGTCGCTGAGCCAGCAGGTAACACCCAGCGTCCGGGTGTTTGCCGATCTCGTCAACTTGACCAATGAGCCACTTCGTTATTACAACGGCATTCCCACCCGGCCTGAGCAACAGGAGTTTTACTCATTCCAGGGTAAACTTGGCGTGAAATTAAGCCTGTAACGAATGTAATTTATACCTGCATCCAGGCATGAGGCATGTATCGGGTGCAGGTATTTCATTTTTCATAAAGTTTTATACCCTCATATCGTATGCATCTTTTTTCAACTTATATTTGTCGATCTCTTTTTCTAATCACGCTTTTTATTGCGGTGGCTTGCGAACAGCCGGACAGCAAGAGTCAGGAATCCTCCAATACCGTTGTAATAAAAGAGGCATTTCATACTGACCGCGACGAAGGCGACAATGTGGACAGTCCTGCCGTCTGGCACGGACCCGACGGGCAGCATTGGCTGCTGGCCACCGCCAAGGAGGGTGATACGATTATCGCGTTCGATGCCACCGACGGCTCCCTCATCAAACGGTTTGGCGGCAGTGGCGCCGGCGCGGGTCAATTGGAGCGCCCCAACGGCATTGCGGTTATCGACGATTTGGTATTAGTCGTGGAGCGTGACAACCGGCGGATACAGCTGTTCAGCCTGCCGGAGTTTGAATCCCAGGGTTCCATGACGCATGAGGACCTGCGCCTGCCGTACGGGCTGACGGTCTTCCAAAATGATCAGCAGCAATACGAGCTGTATGTGACCGACAACTACAATCCCGCTCTCGAGGGATATCCCCCGCAGGGCGAGCTGGATGAGCGAGTCCACCACTTCCGGTTCAGCCTGACCGGTGATTCGCTGCAAGCGGAGCACATGAACCTGTTTGGAGATATTACGGGTGAAGGCGTTCTCCACAAAGTGGAGTCCATTTTTGCGGATCCCGTTCACAACCGCCTGTTAATCGCCGATGAAGCCTTTGACCAGCGCAGCGTAAAAGTGTATGACCTGGAGGGCAACTTTACCGGGGAAGTGATCTCTGATCTATATTTTACCAGCGAGCCGGAAGGCATCGCCCTGTACACCTGCGAAGATGGCAGCGGCTACTGGATTATGACCGATCAGCATGAGTCGCCAGAAAACAAGTTCCAGGTCTTTGAACGGCAATCGCTTGATTATATCGGCACCTTTAAAGGCGAAATCACCCGTAATACGGATGGCATCTGGCTGACCCAGCAGTCGTTTGGGGACTTTCCGCAGGGCGCCTTCTATCCCGTTCATGATGATGGAAGCGTTACGGCCATAGACTGGCAGCAGGTGGCCAGCCAGCTCGGGCTTTCCTACTGTGATTGAGGTGAACAAATGATCTTCTTCCACGAGCGGCGTAGTACCAATGTGTCGTCATATTTAAGTTCCGGAAGCCGCGGGTCCCTGGCCACGTTTTGTGGATGAGAAAGAAAGCGTAAAAATATATTGACTATTGCAGGATAGCTATTTAATTTAAGACAAAATACTCTTAAATATGTTGAAATTATGCTGCTATCCAAATCATGCGTGTACGGGCTAAGAGCAGCCCTCTATTTGGCTTCCCACGACAACGGGAAGTATATATCAATCGGGGAGATGAGCGAAAAGCTGGATATCTCGTTCCATTTCCTGACCAAAACCCTGCAACAGCTTTCGGCAGCGGAGCTTATGGAGTCCTATAAAGGCCCAAATGGGGGAATAAAGCTTGCAAAGCCGGGGGATGAGATAACGTTACTGGAAATTGTGGTGGCCATTGATGGATCGGAGCTTCTTACCGAATGCGCTCTCGGGCTGCCCGGTTGCGGGGTCCAAAAACCCTGTCCGCTGCATGACTCCTGGTCAGAGACCCGCGGGGCGGTAAAAAATATGCTGGAGGAAACCACGCTTACAAATCTGGCTGATAAAGGCAAGAAAATGAATCTGCGTTTAACACCTGAAGGAGGTGCCGTATGGGACTGACGCGAGATTTATGCCGGCCAGTTGAAGATACGGCACAACCAGGTGTGGCTGGTGAAATATTCTTAGCAACCGTTTTTGATAGACACGAGAAAACTTCAAGCATGCGGACTGTTGCAAAAATGCAAGAGATGGCTGTTTCACCTATTGCATTATAACAAGATTCGCAGAATGGAGCTGCCTGTTCAAATTATAAAAAGATTTCAGTTCCCGGCGATACCTCCTTAGAAAGCAGTTTTATCAACTAAAAAAAGAGAATACGATGGAAATACAGGTATAAACGATTTCTGGCATAAACATTGTATCCTTAATAATAAAGACAAAATACTCTTAAAAATTTAATAGCGATGAAAATCAACAGCATGATCCCGTTCAAACCATCTTTTGGTCTTTTAATCCTGGCAGTTGCATTTGTGGCAATGGGCTGCGGCGGACAGAACTCCGAGGCAAATGGAAATAGCAATAGTGATTCCGGTAACAGCGATACGGAACTCACCGATTTTGAGATGACCAACGGCATTGGCCCGGTTAAGGAGGAGATAACCATCCAGGAAGTAGACCCGGAACTGGCCGAGAAAGGGGCCGAAATATTTGATGTCAAGTGTTCGGCCTGCCACAAAATGGATGAACGCTACGTGGGGCCCCCGCTTGGCGGAATCCTCAATTCCCGGACGCCGGCCTTCGTGATGAATATGATCCTGAATCCCGATGAGATGGTAGAAAAGCACCCGATTCCGAAAGCGTTGTTCAGGGAATACTTGACGCCCATGCCGAATCAGCAACTGAGCAGGGAGGAAGCCCGGGCCGTTGTCGAATATTTCGCATCCGAGATGGAAAACACCAACTAACAATCCATACTAATCAACAAAACGAGATAGTACTATGAAAAAATCAACTCCACATATCGGGCTCTGGTCGCTTGCTGCGGTAGTGATGTTCTCACTGCTGGCAATGGGCTGTTCTTCGAACGGCGATCTGGGATCGAGTTCCGATGCAGCACAAAAGGTATATGTAGCACCCGGTGAACATGACGAATTTTACGGGTTTATGTCTGGTGGCTATAACGGCCAGCTGGGTGTATATGGAATACCATCCGGCCGGCATATCTTTACGATCCCGGTGTTCTCACAGGCGCCGGTGAATGGTTACGGTTACAGCGAAGAGACCAAGGCGATGCTTCAGACCACCGACGGGTTTGTGCCCTGGGGCGACGCCCACCACCCGGAGCTTTCTCAAACGAACGGCGAGACCGATGGCCGCTGGATCTTTATCAATGAAAACAATACGCCCCGAATTGCCCGAATTGGACTGGATGATTTCAAAACCCAGGAGATCATTGAGATCCCCAACTCAGCGGGGAATCACGCCTCCTCTTTTGTGACGCCCAACACGGAGTACGTGTCGGCGGCCACCCGGTTCAGCATACCAATGGACGAGGAGGACCTGCAGAATATGGATGTGCCTATCGATTCCTACGAGGATAACTTCAAGGGCACCATCTCTTTTATCAAGGTGTCGGAAGAGGGTGAGATGAATATCGATTTCCAGATCATGATGCCCGGCTTTAACTACGACCTTTCACATGCCGGAAAAGGTCCCTCTGACGGATGGTCTTTCTTTACGAGCTATAACAGCGAGCAGGCCCACACGCTGCTGGAGATCAACGCCTCAAAGAATGACAAGGATTTTATCGCGGCTGTTAACTGGAAGAAAGCGGCCGAATATGCCGCCCAGGGTGAGGGCCGGATGATACCCGGCGAGCATTATCGCAACTACATCGACCATGAAGAGGGCGGTATCGCCAAGAGTGAAGTTATTGAAGAAGTGCGCGTACTGGACCCGCGGGAGCTGGAGGGTCTCGTGTATTTCCTCCCCACGCCCAAATCACCCCACGGGGTGGATGTGGATCCCACCGGCCGGTATATCGCAGCGGGGGGTAAGCTCTCGACTGTGATTCCGGTACACTCCTTTGAAAAGATTCAACAGGCCATCGCCGAAGAGAATTTCGCCGGCGAAGTGATGGGCATTCCGGTTCTCGATTATGATTCCATCCTGCACGGAGAAGTCCAGGATCCGGGCTTGGGTCCACTGCACACTGAGTTTGACGGCGAGGGAAATGCCTATACCACGGCCTTTATCTCTTCTGAAATTGTGAAGTGGGACGTGGAAACACTGGAGGTGACAGACCGAATCGATGTGTACTATTCACCGGGTCACCTGATGATTCCGGGCGGCGACAGCCAAAATCCCGATGGAAAGTACCTGGTGGCGCTTAACAAGATCACCAAGGATCGCTACCTGCCCACGGGTCCCGAGCTGTTTCACTCTGCCCAGCTGATCGATATTTCCGGCGATAAAATGCAGCTGCTGCTTGACTTCCCCACCGAGGGCGAACCGCACTACGCGCAGGGAATTGCAGCCGAAAAGGTGATCGAGCGGCAGAAACAGTATTACAATCTTTCAGAAACAACTCACCCACACGCCACGACCAGCGAGAAGCAGGCGCGGGTTGAGCGCAACGGTAACGAGGTTCACGTGTATATGACGGCGATCCGAAGCCACTATATGCCCGACAATATTGAGGGTATAAAAGTGGGGGATGAAGTCTATTTCCATGTAACGAACCTTGAGCAGGCATGGGACGTGCCGCACGGTTTTGCCGTGAAGGGCGCCAACAATGCCGAGCTGCTGATCATGCCGGGCGAAACGCTTACGCTCAAGTGGGAACCTAAAAAAGCGGGTGTAGTGCCGTTCTACTGCACCGACTTCTGCTCCGCCCTGCACCAGGAGATGTCAGGTTATGTGCGTGTTTCACCGGCTGACTCCGACGTGGAGTTGTCATACGGTACGGGCAATTAGAATATCTCAATCCTGTAGAGGGGAGGGTGAAAGCTCCCTTCTTCCTTTCACTGAAAAATAAATATTGAACCCAGAACCATGAGCTCCAAACAAAGAATCGGAATGGCCCTCGCCGCCCTGCTATTGCTCCTGATCTATTTTTTCCCGCTCTGGAGTATCAGCATGGAAGCACCGCAGTACCCGGAGGGCATCGGTATGAATATTACGGTCAACAATATTGAGGGGAAAAGTCCCCACGACCTGGAGAATATAAATGGACTGAATCACTATATCGGGATGAAACCGATTACCCCGGAGTCTATCCCCGAGTTAAAGATCATGCCGTTTATCTTTGGATTCCTGATTGTATCCGGGCTGGCCATCGCATGGCGGGGCAACCGCAAGTGGATCCTGGCCTGGCTGGGTATATTTGTATTGCTGGCTATTGCGGGACTGGTGGACTTCTACATCTGGGGATATGACTACGGGCATAACTTAAATCCCAATGCCCCGATCAAGGTACCGGGCATGACCTACCAGCCCCCGCTTATCGGCAGCAAGCAACTGTTGAATATTAACGCTATATCTCAGCCTCACATAGGGTTTTATATAGCGCTGCTGTCCATGAGTGTGGCGGGACTGATCTGGTGGAAAACAGGTAATTCAAAAGGAGCTGGTAAAAAGCAGGCAGATAACAAGAAAGCAGCTGCATAATAATGAAGTGAACTGAACCATGACCTCAATCAAAAAAATATTGCTGATGGCATTGCTGGTCCTTCTGGCGTCGTGCAGCCAGGAACCGGCCGAACTGCATTACGGAAGCGACGAGTGTGCCCACTGTAAGATGATGATCACCGACAACCGGTTTGCCTCCCAGGTTGTTACGGATAAAGGCAAAGCGTTTAAGTTTGACGCCATTGAATGTATGGCCGTTTATCATCGAACCAACAGCGATGAGCTGGAAGGTGCCAGGTTATGGGTCAGCAACTATGCCGATCCCGGCGAATGGCTTCCCGCCATGGAGGCACAGTTTGTGAAAAGCGAGGTTGTCAACAGTCCCATGGGCGAATCACTGCTGGCGTTCCCCTCCGGGGAAGCGGCATCCCAGCATCTGGAGGACTATCCCGGCAAACTGCTGAGCTGGGATGAGGTCTCCCAAACGGAGATGTAAATGTTAAGGTCTAAAGGATATGATCTTTGGTTTGGTATTATTCCTTCACTGGTGCGAGCGTCTCGCTCGTACCATATACACGTCAAAGTTACAAAAAAGGCACAAGCGAGACGCTTGCGTCAGTGTCTGAGAGGTTAGATGATCTTGCCCCGTGTGTATGCACGGTTCTTGTTCATTGTATTTGCAAGCCCAAACACACATTTAATTAACAAGGATTGAGAAATGTGGACAAAAAAAGAAATAAAAGGATTATTAATAATGCTGTTGCTGATGGTGGCCGGTCAAACCGCCCGGGCGCAATCGGTGACGGTGGCAAAAAACGGTCCGATTTCCTCCGTCCAGCAGGGTATCAACCGCGCTGCGCCGGGGGATACGCTCATCGTCAAAGAGGGCCGGTACATGGAATATGACGTCACCATAAACAAACCGCTGACGCTTATCGGGGAAGGCGATGTCACGATAGACGGCGATCGCAAAGGGTTCGTGCTGGTTGTCTCCGCTGATGATGTGACGGTTAAAAATATTGAAGTAACAAACGCCAGCACCAGTTTCATGGAGGATTATGCCGGAATCCTGGTAGAGGATACCGACAACACGGTGATCGAAAACGTTACCCTGACTGATAACTTTTTCGGAATCTACCTGGCAAAATCCTCGAATGCGGTGCTGAAAAACAATCATATTACCGCCTCCGGCATTCGGGAAACGAAATCCGGAAACGGCATTCACCTCTGGTATTCCAGGGATACCAGAATCGAAGATAACTACGTCAAGGGACACCGCGACGGCCTCTATTTTGAGTTCGTGGACGGAGCCACCATATCCGGAAATCTTAGTGAGCAAAATATCCGCTACGGGATCCACTTCATGTATTCCGACAACTGCCGCTACGAAGGCAACACCTTCCGGGACAACGGCGGCGGCGTGGCGGTGATGTACACCACAAATGTAGAGATCATCAACAACCGGTTTGAGGATAATTGGGGCTCCTCGGCCTACGGGATGCTGCTTAAAGAGATTAACCGCAGCAAAATTGTGAATAACGAGTTTAACAACAACTCGGTGGGCCTGTACATCGAATCTACGAACCGGAACGATATTCGCGGCAACACCTTCCGGCAAAACGGCTGGGCCATAAAGCTGATGGCCAACTCCACCGACAACCTGTTCAGTGAAAATAATTTTTTGTCAAACAGTTTCGAGGTGTCAACCAACAGCATGAAAAACTACAACGAATTCAGGAACAACTACTGGAGTCAATATGAAGGGTATGACCTGGACCGGGACGGGGTCGGTGACATCCCCCACCGTCCAGTGCGCCTGTTCTCAATACTGGTGGAAAAACAGCCGCAGTCACTGCTGCTGTTGCGCAGCCTGCTGATCGACATCCTGGATGCCGCTGAACGCATCATGCCTGCGCTCACCCCAGAAACACTTATTGATCCCCAACCGAAAATGACCGAAGTATCATGATTTCAATACAAGGATTACAAAAGAAATTTGGTCCCCTTACCGTGCTTGATGACATCACGCTCGAGATCCCCTCCGGCCAGGCTACCGGTATTGTGGGACCCAATGGCTCCGGGAAAACCACCACCATCAAGACCCTGCTGGGGCTGGTCCGGCAGGATGCAGGAAATATTTTGATCGACGGGCAGTCTGTCGCCGGGCGGTGGGATTATCGTCAAAAAATCGGCTATATGCCGCAGATTGCGCGTTATCCCGAAAACATGACGGTGAGCGAACTTTTTGCGTTTATCAAGGAGGTCCGCGACGTGGAACAGACGAATGAAGAAGTGTTGATCAACCATTTCGGTCTTGCGCCGGAGCTGAACAAGAGAATGCGCACGCTCTCCGGGGGGACCCGTCAAAAAGTGGGAGCCGTGCTGGCGCTGATGTTTGACCCGGAGATTCTGATTTTTGATGAACCCACGGCGGGTCTCGATCCCCATTCCAGCGTGCAGTTCAAAAAGCTGCTGCATCGCGAAAAGCAAAAGGGAAAAACGGTGCTCCTCACCTCCCACATTATGAGTGAAATCGAGGAGCTGGCGGATTACCTGATTTTCCTGGTGGAGGGAAAAATCCGGTATCACGGCCCCATGAAAGAATTGATCGAAAAACAACAGGAACAGCGGCTTGAAGGCGCCGTGGCAAAAATGATGGAGGAGACCGCAGCATGAAGGCATTCACAATCTTAAAATACCAGTGGAAAGACCTGTTCCGGGGTAAGTGGATTATCGGTTATGCCCTGATCTACCTGATCATAGCAGACGCCATGATCCGGTTTGGCGGTACGGGTCCCAAGGCGATGCTCAGTATTGCCAACATCATGCTGCTGTTGATCCCTCTCGTCGGCATGATCTACGGGGCGCTCTACCTGTACCAGTCGCGCGAATTTACCGAACTGCTGCTGGCCCAGCCGCTGAACCGCTCCACGCTGTTTTGGGGGCTGTTTGGCGGCCTGTCGGTGCCCCTGGCGCTTGCATTTACCGCCGGGGTGGGTCTGCCGATGGTCTATACCGGAATGGTCGCCACGGCAAGCCTGCAATCCACACTGCTGATATTAGTACTCGGAAACCTCTTGACCCTGCTGTTTACCGGCCTGGGATTTTGGCTGGGACTCCGGTTTTTTAACGACCGTATCAAGGGACTCGGGTTTGCGCTGGTCGGCTGGCTGTTCCTGGCCGTAATCTATGACGGACTGGTGCTGCTGGCGATCTTTTTGCTGGGCGACTATCCCATAGAGGAACCGATGCTGGCCATGACCATGCTGAATCCGATAGACCTGGCGCGGATCACCGTGCTGCTGGAATTTGACGTCTCCGCCCTGATGGGATACACCGGCGCGGTGTTCAATCGCTTTTTCGGCAGTATGCTCGGCATCGGCGTGGCGGGTTTCTGCCTGTTGCTCTGGCTGGTTGTGCCGCTCTGGAGAGGAAGCCGCCTGTTCCTGAAGAAGGATTTTTAGCTCGTGAAAGGTTGCCGTCAGGTTGCCGCGTTATCGTCTCCGGTATTGTATTGGGTTCGTTTTTTTGCCCATCCGGGGAATGAATATCCAGGGTGATGTGGCAGCGAGGCTTTTAAATATTGATAGTGCGGTTAAAATGAGAGGACTTTGCCAAACATTCGAATCACCGTTCGGAGGGAGTTGCACTCCCGCTTTAAGCGGCTATAGAAGGTCGGTGGTACAACCATCTCCTCCCAACTTAAGCATCAGGTTCTGCAAAGCCCTTAATGAACCAGTCATAATTCTGGTAACCCGGCACAGTAGTTGCATAATCAATACCAGCTCCATGAGCAGTAGAAAATAATTCAGATTCAAAACGCAAAAAAGTAAAAGATAAGATGAAGAATAGTGTACAACTGGTAACGGATATCATGGGAACAAAAATAAAGACTCCCGCGGGTGAGGATATCGGCGTGGTTCAAAATGTGATGCTTAATCCCCGGAGCGGGGAGATTGTGTATATCGTGCTGTGTTACGCCAACTTTTTTGGGAAGAGCAACCGTCACTTAGCGATGCCCCGTACCTGCCTGGCAATCAGGGAGGAGCACGGTTCATCCTTCTATTTTGAGATTGAGAAGGAGACACTGGAAAAGGTGCTGAAGCGGAGGCCTTCGGTGCTTCACAAAGATTGTGTCTATGAGCTTTCCCAGGAAGCCACGGAATTTATCCCAAAACAGATCTTTGCAAACTGATCTCGGAATTTTTTCCAGCTCAATGAGATAATACAACAAATGGATGCTTCAAACATAGATATCGATCTTATCAAAAAGTACAACGTGCAGGGTCCGCGCTACACCTCGTATCCCACGGCCGTCCAGTTCAGGGAAGTGGGAGAGAAGGCGGTCCCGGATTTGAAAAAGTATCTTTTGGAGCATAATCGAAAACCCCGGCCGATATCCCTCTATTTTCACATTCCCTTCTGTTTTTCGCTCTGCTGGTACTGCGGCTGCACCAAGGTGATCACCAAGGACCAGGACCGGGGCGACCTGTACCTGGAGTACCTGGACCGGGAAATGGACCAGGTAAAAGCCTTGATGCACCCGGAATCCCCTGTCGTCCAAATTCATTTTGGAGGCGGCACTCCGACCTTTTTGACGCCGGTTCAGCTTAAACGGCTCGGGAAATCTATCCGCGAACGGTTCAATACTTCGGGGGATACGGAGTTCAGCGTGGAGATCGATCCACGCCGCTGCACGCGCGATCATATCCGGACCCTTCGCTCTATCGGCTGCAACCGGGCATCGCTGGGCGTGCAGGATACCAATCCCAAGGTGCAGGAGGCGATTCACCGAATTCAGCCGTTCGGGCAGACCCGCCGCGTTACGGGGTGGCTGCGGGAGGAGGGTATCGATTCCATCAACTTTGACCTGATTTACGGGTTGCCGCGCCAAACACGGTCAACATTCCTCAAAACGATGGACGACGTGCTGCAGCTCCAGCCCGACCGCCTGGCCGTGTACAGTTACGCCCACATCCCGCAGGTGATGCCGTCCCAGAAGCTGTTGAATGTGGATGAGATGCCCACCACCGACGAAAAGCTGTCCATGCTCGTGGATGCCATATCCCATTTTACTGTAAACGGCTACCGTTTTATCGGGATGGATCACTTTTCACGAAAGGATGAGGAGCTGTCCCGGGCGATGGACCACGGCACCCTGCAGCGCAATTTTCAGGGCTACAGTACCCTGGCCGGGGCTGACCTGTACGCCTTCGGCATGTCGGCCATATCTAATGTTGGAGAGATCTACTGGCAGAACAGCAAGGAAATGAATGAATATTACGAAGCGTTAGGTAATAACACCCTGCCGGTGCGCAAACTGTTGCAGCTTTGCAAGGACGATCGGATCCGCAAAGATGCAATTATGCAAATCATGTGCAGGATGGGCCTCAGCGGTTCTGAGATGGAGGAAAAATGGGGCATAGTATTTGATACCTACTTTAGTGAGGCACTCAAAAAGCTGGCCGACCTCGAACGGGACGGGCTGGTCACAATCAACGGAAGTGAAATCTCAATTACTGAACAAGGTCGACTCTTCCTGCGTAATATTGCGATGTGTTTTGATCGATACCTGGATGAGGTGAAGGTCGACCGCAAATTTTCAAAAACGGTATAAGGAGCAGATTATGGAAACAGAGAAAATGGTGTACAAGTTCGGAGGCGGTACCGCAGAAGGCGATCGGGCGATGAAAGCCCTGCTCGGGGGCAAGGGAGCGAACCTGGCGGAGATGAGCAGTATTGGTCTTCCGATCCCTCCCGGGTTTACTATTTCAACCAAAGTCTGCCAGTACTACAGCGAAAATGACGGGCAGTGGCCTGAGGGACTGGAAAGCCAGGTTCAGGAATCTATTCATCATATCGAGGAGCTGATGGGACTGAAATTCGGAGATTCCTCCAATCCCCTGTTGGTGTCGGTGCGTTCGGGCGCTGCCCAGTCGATGCCCGGCATGATGGACACGGTGCTGAATCTAGGTCTTAATGACAATTCGGTGCGGGGACTGTCGAAGAAAACAGACAACGAGCGGTTCGCCTACGACTGCTACCGGCGCTTTATCGATATGTTCGGCGATGTGGTCATGCAGGTTCCCCACGAAGCGTTTGAAGAAGCCCTGCAGCGCCTGAAAGACGAAAAGTCGGTGGAACTGGATACCGAGCTGGAAGTGGAGGATATGAAGGAGCTGGTGGATCGTTACAAGGCGGTGTATCGCAAGTATACCGGCGATATGTTTCCACAAAATCCGCAGGAGCAGCTGCACCACTCCATCAGCGCTGTATTCGGGTCGTGGGACAGTGCGCGGGCGGTCAAATATCGGAGAATCAACAAAATTACCGGTCTGCTGGGCACGGCTGTAAATGTGCAGGCGATGGTATTCGGCAATATGGGCAATGATTGTGCCACGGGCGTCTGCTTTACGCGGAATCCCTCCGACGGCGAAAACGAGCTGTACGGTGAATTCCTGGTCAATGCCCAGGGAGAGGATGTGGTGGCTGGAATACGGACCCCGAGGAATATAAATGAGCTTAAAAAAGTGATGCCGGAAACCTACCATGAGCTCCGCGAGTTTACGAACAAGCTGGAGCGGCATTACCAGGATATGCAGGATATCGAGTTTACGGTTCAGCAGGGAGAGCTTTTCATCCTTCAGACCCGAAACGGGAAACGTACCGGGGCTGCAGCCGTAAAGATTGCGGTAGACATGGTGGATGAAGGTATCCTGGGCAAGGATAAAGCGGTGCAAAACCTGGTGCAGCCCAATCACCTGGACCAGCTCCTGCACCCGCAGTTGGATGAGTCATCCGTGGACAACGATGAAATCATCGGCAAAGGGCTGCCCGCCTCACCCGGGGCCGCCGTCGGAAAAGTGGTATTTGATTCCGAAACAGCCGAGGAGATGAAGGAGAAAGGGGAGCCGGTTATCCTGGTGCGTATCGAAACCAGCCCCGAGGATGTGGGGGGCATGTCTGCCGCGGAGGGCATTTTGACCTCACGGGGTGGAATGACGAGTCACGCCGCCGTGGTCGCCCGCGGCTGGGGAAAACCCTGCGTGGCTGGTTGTGGTGACATCATCATCAATTATGAGAATCAAACCTTTACCAACGGTAAGATTACGGTTCATGCCGGCGACTGGATATCGATTGACGGCGCGCACGGTACGGTGATCAGCGGCAAAAAGGAAGTGGAGCCGCCCAAATTTGATGACAACTACCACGCCTTCATGAAATGGGTGGATATGTTCCGCGATATGGATGTGCGAACCAATGCGGATACACCTGAAGATGCCGCCAAGGCGCGCGAATACGGGGCCCAGGGCATCGGGCTGGCCCGCACCGAACACATGTTTTTTGGAGAAGAGCGGATCAAGGCGATGCGTCGCATGATCATCTCGGAGAGTGAAGAGGAGCGGCGTGAGGCTCTCAAAGCCCTGCTGCCATATCAGAAGCAGGACTTTGTCGACATATTTGAAGCGATGGAAGGCCTGCCGGTGACGGTGCGCCTGCTCGATCCCCCACTGCACGAGTTTCTCCCGGACGAGGACGAGGAGATTGCGGCGCTGGCAGAAGACCTGGGGATCAGGGAGACAGAACTGAAGCGGAAAATTCGCCTGCTCAGCGAGTTTAACCCGATGTTGGGACACCGCGGCTGCCGGCTTGGTATAACCTATCCGGAGATTACCGAGATGCAGGCCCGGGCGATACTCGAGGCCGCTGTTGAGATCAGGAAAAAAGGCAAAGAGGTCATTCCGGAGATCATGGTTCCCCTCGTGGGAACCTCCGAGGAGTTTATCCACGAGCGGCATGTTATCGACCTGGTCGCTGAAAAAGTGTTTAAGGAGCAGGGCGAAAAAGTGGACTACAAGGTGGGTACCATGATCGAGATTCCCCGTGCCGCCATCGTGGCCGACAAGATCGCTTCCGAAGCGGAATTCTTCTCGTTCGGAACCAACGATCTCACCCAGATGACCTTCGGCTACAGTCGCGATGACGCCGGTAAATTCCTGGAACTCTACCTGGATGAGGGCATCCTCAAGAACGATCCCTTCCAGGTGCTCGATGAAGAGGGCGTAGGCTCGCTGGTGCGCATGGCGGTTGAGAAAGGGCATGAGGCAAAGCCTGATCTCAAGATGGGCATCTGTGGCGAGCACGGAGGAGATCCGAGCAGCGTCGCCTTCTGCTACAATCTCGGCCTCAACTACGTTTCCTGCTCCCCGTACCGGGTGCCGGTAGCACGGCTCGCGGCCGCACAGGCGCGGCTCAGGGGGGAGTCAACCGAAGAGTTGGGAAAAGGTCGCGAGGAAAGTGAAGAGCTCGTCTCCAACTGATGCGGAAATCGGGGCACAAAAACGATCGCGCTGTTGCTTTCTGGCTCTGGACCGGGGCCGGCCTGGTTCTCCTGATGGTGGCCATCGGGGGTATTACCAGGCTGACCGGCTCGGGGCTTTCCATGACTGACTGGAATCTGCTGTTGGGAGCCGTTCCTCCCACCGGCCATGAGAGCTGGATGGAGGTTTTTAACCGGTACAAGCAGTTCCCGGAATACCAGCAGGTGAATGCGGGAATGACGCTCGCGGAATTCAAAAAGATCTATTTCTGGGAGTACCTGCACCGGGTAACCGGTCGCTTTATCGGCATCGTTTTTGTTGGACCGTTTCTCTGGTTCTGGTATCGCGGCTATTTTAACCGGACTCAGCTCAAAAAGCTCTTGGGACTGTTCTTGCTGGGAGCCGCCCAGGGTGGGATGGGCTGGTTTATGGTTAAAAGTGGCCTGGTTGACGTACCCTATGTGAGTCACTACCGGCTGGCCGCACACTTGGTACTGGCATTTTTGTTGTTTGGATTTTGCGTGTGGCTTGCCCTCGATCTGCAAAGGGCGGATGCGAACAAAACGACCGTCCGGGCATCTAACACGGACGGCTTGTTCGGCTGGATGTATGGTATCGGGGCATTACTTGTATTACAGGTCGTATGGGGAGCGCTGGTTGCGGGTCTCAAGGCGGGATACATCTACAACAGTTTTCCCCTGATGAATGGGATGGTTTTACCGGGAACGGTATGGTCGCTGGAGCCGCTGATATTGAATTTTGTCGAAAATCCCGCATTGGTACAGTGGAGTCACCGCATACTGGGCACATTGTTGGCTGGAATGGTGATCCTGTTCTGGGTACGTGTGGTCGCCGAAAACCGGGATCGCCCCATATTACTCAGGTTGACTGTACTGGTTGTGTTTGTATTGCTGCAATATCTGCTCGGGGTATTTACCCTGGTATATAATGTGCCTTTGGCGCTGGCCGTGGCACACCAGGTAATGGCACTGCTGGTTTTTGGTGCCTGGATTGTGCTCCTGCACCACTTGAAGCAGGGCACGAAAATACGGCATGAGACTTCGTGATACCAGGTTTATAGCGAACGAGTGGTTGAAATCGGTATTCTAAAAATCGTGACTATTTCGGGGCCACCAGGTGGCCGCAGAAAAAAGAAAATAATAAAAGACAAAATAGTCTTATTAATTTTTTATATTGTATGCTCCTGAATTAAAGGATACGACAACGTTTTAAAATTCAACAAATACTGGATTATGATAGCAAAAAGAACAATTGGAGAAATTGTAGCAGATGATTACCGAACAGCACAGGTATTTAAGAATCACGGACTCGACTTTTGTTGTGGCGGTGGACGAACAGTGGCCGAGGCGTGTGAAAAAGAGGGTGTAGACCTGGAGTCTGTAGCCCGCGAGCTTTCGATGCTCGGAGGAAGCGCCGGCGCTTCTGACAATTACAAGGATTGGTCGGCGGACTTCCTGATCGATTATATCATAAACAACCACCACAACTATGTGCGGAACAAGCTGCCGGAGATTCATCTGTATGCGCAGAAAGTAGCCAAAGTCCACGGCCGATCGCATCCTGAAAATGTGGAGATTCTGAAGCAGTTCGAAGCGCTGGCTCCCGAACTCAGCGACCATCTTCAGAAAGAGGAGGAGATCCTGTTTCCCTATGTGAAATCGCTGGTGGTTGCCGCGAAGAGTGGAGGAAAGCGAAAAATTCCCCATTTCAAAACAGCAGCGAATCCGATCAGCATGATGGAGGCAGAACACGAAGAGGCGGGCGGCGCCATGGAGAAGATACAGGAACTCAGTAATGATTTTACGCCACCAGGTGACGCCTGCGCCACCTACCGCGTGCTGTATGCAAGCCTGGAGGAGTTCCGGGATGATCTGCACAAGCACGTACACCTGGAGAACAACATTCTTTTCCCAAAGGCGCTCGAACTGGAAAAGAGACTCAATTAAATAATCAATCTTCGGGGCCGACCATTGGCGGCTTCCTCCTGAATGCGCAAAGAGCGGTGGAAGGGCGTTGACTCTTCCACCCTGACATTCCAACTACAGCAATCTGTTTATGAATACATCCAACCACACTTTTTCCATTCCTGTCATGGGGACCGGTCATTCCATCGATTCACCAATTCGCGTGGGGCCCTACGGGATCGATTCAGTGATATCGATTGTGGATGACCTGCTGGTCGAAAAAATAAGAAAATTCTACTGTCAAAAGCTGGATTTTTCGTACTCAAATATCCCCCGAAGCGCCGAAGACGGGCGTGCGCGGCGTATCACGGCCTACCTGAACCTTGTACAGAAGATTGTGCAGGACAAGTTTGAGAAGATCAGGACGCAGCCATTTTTTGAAGAAAATGACAAGGCAAAATATTTTGAGCTGCTTCCCCCCGGCAACAGCCTGCGCAAGCTGTACGATCGGTTGATGGAAACCGGGCGCGGAACGGTTCGGGACAAGCTGGCCTGCGAGCTCTCTAGGCTGATGCAGCCCGGTTCAGTCGATGTTAACATCATGGCGAAAGTCGACGGGCTGAACTACGAGAAAAACGGGACGCCCATGAGCGCCGAATTCAGCGATGCCAACGCGGCCCTCCGGGGATACGCCAACAGCGATCTTTCATCCAGCCTGGTGTTGTCTGCGGGATTTAATCCCCGTTTGTATAACTATATTACCGAGTTTAGAGACTTTTACCGCGATGCCGCCGGACAGATTAAAAAGAAGATTATCCTGAAAGTAAGTGATTTCCGGTCGGCCCTGATACAGGGAAAATACCTGGCTAAAAAAGGCCTTGAAGTCTATGAATACCGGATTGAGTCGGGTTTGAACTGCGGCGGACATGCGTTTGCCTCAGACGGGTACCTGCTGCCCAGCTTGTTGAAGGAGTTCAGGGAAAAGCGCGAACTGTTGAGCAAGGCGGTCCAGCCCCTGATCAAAAAATACTACGAGGATGAAGGCCCCGGTTTTTCGGAGGAATGGGAAATTACCGAGCCCAGGCTTACGGTGCAGGGCGGCATTGGCACCTCCGGGGAAGCGCAACGGCTGCTGGATGATTTCGGCATGGATGCCACCGGCTGGGGCAGCCCTTTTTTGATGGTTCCGGAGGCAACTACGGTGGACAAGACCACGCGAACCTTGCTGGAAAATGCGAAAGAGCAAGACCTGTACCTGAGCGGTGTGTCTCCGCTGGGCGTCCCGTTTAATAACATCCGAAATACCGGTTCACATCAGTGGCACCAGGAGCGGATTGAGAAAGGAAAGCCCGGCTCCCCCTGTCCCAAGGGCTTTTTGGAGGCGAACACCGAGTTCACCGAACAGCCGATCTGTACCGCCTCCAACCAGTACCAGTTGCTGAAGCTGGACCAGATCAGCCAGATGGACAAGCCGGAAGCTGAAAAGGAAAAGATGCGTGAAAAGGTGCTGGGCAAGGCGTGTTTATGTGATCACCTGGGCAATGGCGCGCTGATTGACCTGGGCATCCTGGAAGAACGGAGAGCCCCGCAGGCGATCTGTCCGGGTCCCAACATCGCTTGGTTCGATCGCAACTACACCCTCCGGGAGATGGTCGATCATATCTACGGCAGGAGGGAATCGCTGGTGCCGGAGGAACGTCCCCACATGTTTGCCAAGGAGATGGTCATGTATGTGGATTACCTGGAAGACCTGGTTGAACAATGGGACGGGACCGGGGGCGAACTCAAAAAGCTCAACAAATTCAGAAAGAACCTGGAGCAAGGCATCGAATACTGTGTTGAGATTGCCGATGGAACCCCGTACAAGGATGAGAACCTCGCCTCCATACCCGAAACTGCAGAGAAGCAAATAGAACGATTGAATAATATCTTCGCAAAACTGGAAAAGGAAAATACAGTTACGGCTTGATGAGCAAAAGATCTTCAGCAAGTTTGCTTGAAGAGTACTTTGCCTTAATTCCTCGTTTTGAGGGAGTTATACTCCCGTTTAAAAGGTCAATAAGATCGGTGGTACAACCACCTCCCAACACACATAGCAGATTCTGCAAAGCTTCCTTGAACAAAATGTTCTTCAGTCAAGCTTTGTATTCCCGACGTGAGTCTTGTGTATGCTGTTATTTCAATACGCTGTTAAATTCGTATCTTGGGTCGCTGGTAACAAAATGATATGTAGTTTTTATTTCCAGATGTACCGGACAAAAAGAACGAATTCCAAATCAACCAACTTGACATCGTTATGAGGAAATTAACAGGATTGATAGCAGCCCTATTTATATGCAGCACGACTTACGTGCCAGCTGCACAGGCACAGAACGATACCCCGTCTAAAGAGCAGCAGATAGCAGCCGCGGTAAGTGCCGCTCCGCCGAACAAGCAGGAGGGGGCCAAGGTATATGGTTACACCCGGCAGGGAAAGTTGACAACCCTGCGGGAGGGGAGCAATGAACTGATTTGTCTCGCCGATAATCCGGGTGACGCACGCTTTCATGTGGCCTGTTATTACAAGGAACTGGACCCATTTATGAAACGCGGTCGGGAACTCCGTGCCGAAGGTTTGTCTCGTATGGAAGTGGACAGTATCCGAAAAGTGGAGATAGAAGCGGGCGAACTCCATTACCCGGAAAAACCGATGGGACTTTACAGCTTGTCGGGACCGCAGGATGGATTTAACTATGAAACAGGTGAGGTAGAGAAGGCGGATCCACTCTATGTAGTTTACGTGCCGTATGCCACGGAGGAATCTACCGGTATTTCGAGTACGCCGGCGGGTGAAGGCGGCTCCTGGCTGATGGAGCCCGGTACCCCGTGGTCTCACATCATGATCCCGGGCCGATCCATAGAGCCGGAAACAGCCGGGAATTAAATCACCAAAAAATACCGGAATCCCCGAAGTGCAGCTAGAGAAAAAAGTCGGACGATACCTGTGGCAGGTGATTCTGTGTTGTTTTGTACTGGCGGCACTTACCGGGGTATTGTACCGGCTGGGAATGATAATGCCGCTGCCGGCCGATTTGAGTTTGCAAAATATACGTCACGCCCACTCCCACCTGATGTTTTTCGGGTGGGCGTCCGCATTGCCGCTGCTGCTGATGTACGGGGAGATAAAGTCGATAGAAAAAAAGGAGAACTCCGGGCTAAGTTTGATCTACAGTTCACTCTGGGCAATCCTGTGTTTTGGATTGTTATCCTATCCCTTTTTTCTACTGTTTGGATATCGTCCCGTAACGGTTGGAAGCACCTCACTGCCGCTATCCGTTATCTTTTCCGGACTCGTTATGGTGGGTTGGTACCTTTTCATGGCGGGATACCTGTCAATGCGAAAACATATTGGGGAAGAAGACCGGAATGGGTGGTTCGAGGCTTCCCTGGTCATGCTCTTCATCTCTTCCCTGGGTGCCTGGGGCGTGGCGGTGGCGCAGTTTTCGGGAGTTTCGAATCCACTGGTTGGCAAGGCGTTAACGCACTTTTTCCTGGCCTGCTTCACCGAGGGATGGGTGGTTCTGGCCGCGGTTGCCCTCCTGGATGAACTGTTGGAAATAAACACCGGGTCACTTCCATTTTCGTCCCAGGTACTGATGGTCCTCATTCTGCTGGGTGCGCCCCTCACGTTCCCGTATGGAATTTCAGAAACACTGGTGACCCCGGAAATGCTCATTACGGCGCGGTCGGGCGGCCTGATTTCAGGCGCTGCGTTATGTCTGGCTATGTATGCCCTCCTGAGAAATGGAAAGCGATTAAATTCCATATTCCGCTGGCCGATCTGGCTGCTTCTTATCAAAGGGGTAATGCAGGTTGCCGCTTCCGTCATGCCGTCAGGATTTTGGTTGTCGGATCACGCTCTGCGGATTTTTTACCTGCATATACTGCTGCTCGGGGGATTTACCCTGGTCGGTATTGGGTACCTGTTCCAGGGTAGGACGCTGGGAACCTCGGTGTTTAGCGGAGTGGTGCTTTCTGTTATCCTGGTTCTGGCCAGCCTGTTGCTGTTGACGCGTCTGTGGCCGATTGCCTGGAGTGGAATGTGGGTGTATTATGTGGTGACCGCCGTGGCAGTATTACCCGCGCTGGCAGTGGGGGCGGTGTGGTGGAAATTAACAACCCAATCACCAGCCAAGCGATAAATGTTGAAGTCCAGCAATATAAAGCTATCTGCGAACTTAAAATTTATCCAAACTCTGATATTATGGAAACATTTGTAACCGCCGAAGAAGCTGTAAAATTAATCTCATCCGGTGACCGGGTGTTTGTCCACAGCGTAGCCGCTGCCCCGCACCACCTGTTGGAGGCGATGACCGCCCGCCATCAAGAGCTCAGGGATGTGGAAATAATCTCGCTCCACACCGAGGGTCCGGCCCCGTACGCCGATTCTCAATACAGTGAAAGTTTTAAAGTAAACGCCCTGTTCGTGGGAGCCAACGTCCGCAAGGCTGTCAATGAAGGGCGGGGCGACTACCTGCCGATCTTCCTGAGCGAAACCCCATACCTATTCCGTGACAATATTTTGCCGCTGGATGTAGCCTTGGTACAGATTTCGCCCCCCGACAATCACGGATTCTGTTCACTCGGCGTCTCTGTTGACGCCTCAAGGGCAGCGGTACAGACCGCCAAACATGTGATCGCCCAGGTGAATCCCAAAATGCCCCGAACCCATGGAGATGGAATGGTGCATGTTACGGAGCTTGATGCACTGGTTGACCATGAAACACCGCTCCCGGAACATATTGCTGGGGAACCCGGTGAGATTGAACAAAAGATCGGGAACTACTGCGCCGAGCTGGTTGAAGACGGGGCAACACTTCAAATGGGAATCGGCGGAATTCCCAACGCGGTGCTGAAAGCGCTAAAAAATCACAGGGATCTCGGGATCCACACCGAAATGTTTTCAGACGGTATTATCGACCTTGTAAAGAGCGGGGTTATCAACAACAAAAAAAAGAAGCGTCATCCCGGCAAGATTGTGTCCACTTTTTTGATGGGATCCCAGAAACTGTATGATTTTGTGGATGACAATCCCCAGGTGGCAATGCTTGATGTGGCCTATACAAATGATACGGCCGTTATCCGCAAAAACCCGAAGGTCACGGCGATCAACAGTGCGGTGGAAGTGGATCTCACAGGACAGGTTTGCGCCGATTCGATCGGGACGTACCATTATTCCGGAGTTGGCGGACAGATGGACTTTATACGCGGGGCCTCCCTCAGCGACGGAGGAAAGCCGATTATTGCTCTACCCTCAACCACGAGCAAGGGTATATCACGAATTGTGCCGTACCTGAAGCAGGGGGCGGGCGTGGTAACAACACGGGCTCACGTTCACTATGTTGTCACAGAGTACGGCGTGGCCAATCTATATGGAAAAAATATGAGTCAGCGGGCAAAGGCCCTGATTGAAATTGCTCATCCCGATCACCGCGATCAATTGCAGAAGGCAGCCTACGAGCGTTTCCAGGAAATGCTGTAACCTGGTATCAACACACTCCATCTTGCCCGGCGATGTTGCCAAACGTGCCACTTACAGTCCCGGTTGGTGAAATTCCCAAATTGCTCTCTATTTACGACCGTTTGGACTACCAGTATATTATTATTCCTCCTTAATCCCTATTTCCTCACCAGGAACTGTTCTTTCAGTAGGAGAAGAGAACAACGCGGCAGGCGGGGCCAATTCCTATGTAAGAAATACAGGCAAAATTAGTAGAATCTATTTTAAGATAACGCGTATACCGGTTAACAATTTGTTTTAAGCCACCTATTTCGTTAATACAGAATCACTCCTCCTGTCCTCCTTCTCCAGGGAGGAACTCCCATAGCAAAGTACATGCAATTTTTCTGCTTTCAGTGGCATGACCACCGAAAGTCCCTCTAGAGAAGAGGGATTTAGGGAGATTGGTCCTCCGAAACTAGAAAATAGGAACACTTTCAACCGGTAAACGTGTCCTAACATATTGTTTTTTATTTATTTATGTGCGAATATAGTATCGCTATTCGGTTTGAGTGAAAAAGCTGAAAGACAAAAAATAACTAAATATGGAGTGGATATGACCTTAATAAAAAAAGTAGTGCTGGCGTGCCTGGTGTTGACCGTTTCCGGATGTTATCACGCCAAGGTAACAACGGATCTGGAACCTTCCGCCCGGGTTTATGAGCAAAGTTTTGCCTCCTCCTGGATCTTTGGGCTGGTACCTCCCAAAACCGTTGAGGCGGCCGAGGAGTGCAGCAACGGAGTTGCCATGGTAGAAACCCGGTTGAGTTTTGTCAATATGCTTGTGGGAAACCTGACATTGGGAATTTATACCCCGATGCATATTAAGGTGACCTGCGCCGCGGGATCAGCTGTCCTGGACCTGGAAGAGAAGGGAACCAATGGGTTTACCGTGTTATCCCGTTCTGAAAGCAATTTTATTGACGACATCCAAAGGGCTTCTGAAAAAGCGGTAGAAACCCGGCAACCTGTTTACTTGAAAGTCAAATAGCAATTGAATTCAGTCAATTTAAAAAAAGGCCCGGTAAGAAGTATTACCGGGCTTTTGTATAATATAATTGAAAACTGAAATTTTCAGCTTACTATTCGACCACCAGTGTTCCTCTCATGCCGGCAGAATAGTGTCCGGGAAAGCTGCAGACATATTCATATTCCCCCGGGGTTTCAGGTACGGTAAAAGTGACGCTCACGGTCTCTCCACCACCGGCAAGTTCAGTTTCTGCAATAATTTGATCCGTCATATCCTGGGGGATATAATCATTTTCTTTGGCCTGAACAGCCGCGTTTATAAACGCTTTGGTATCCGAATCCAGGGAGAGCAGTACCCAGTTGTGAGCCATGGCTGTAGCGGGCAACTGGCTGCGGGTTGTCAGTTCAATTCTAATCTCTTCTCCGGGTTGTGCCGAGATCGTTTCAAGACGCACGAGTTCATCACTTGATCCCAGGTCATCGACTACGGAAATGCCCTCGGCATCACTCTCAACGGCAAATTTCATGGCATCGATACCAATGATTTCAATGGTTCGTACGTCGCTGGTGCTCTCTTCCTGGGTAGCTTGTTGTTGATCGCTGGATTCTCCACCTCCACACGCACCTACCAGTGCGATGAATGCAATAAACGTAAATATGTGTGTGAGTTTCATAACTCTGATTTTTATTATTTCGGATTATAACGATTACCTGTCCGGAATGAACAGTTTCTTTCTCTTATTACAGAAGTAAAGTATACGTTTATTGTATGAATTTATAATAAATAAATTTCTGTTTGACCCAACATCTATGACCTAGGCTGCATTTCTCACGATAATGTATGCAAAAGTCATGTACCCTGATGGCAGGCCGTATCTAGCCTCATATTTTGTCGACCTTTTTATTTGACAGGGTGTAAAGCGCTGCGAGATCTGCCCTTCAGCTGCGTTAAATGCGTTAAAGGGAAAATCTACTTGCTCAACGTACAACGGTACGTCTGCGCGGCCCTTTTCCTTGCTGAAGAATAAATTTCTTGGTGAAAATCCAGACTCCCAGCTGACCGGGAACTAATTGTAGGAAATGCGTACCCTGCCTCCGGAAGTCCGCGCCGAAAGTGTTGGTCCGCCCCCGTTTAATGAGCCAGACACCTCGTCCCGTTCAACTTCGCCGGTAAAGTTATTGAGCCTGGTACTGACTCTGCTCCCTTTGAGATCGATATTGAGGGCGATGCCATCTGGCACGCTGATATTGATGTGTCCACCGCTGGTATTGAGGGTTACCCCCTCGTCAACGCCTGTCAGTTCAGCCTCAATATTGCCGCCGCTGGTCCGGGCTTCTATGCTGCCGGCTATCTGTTTCAGAGCAATATGCCCCCCGCTGGTTCGTAAATTGATGCTGCCTTCGGCCTGCTCCGCCTCAATATGTCCGCCACTGGTGCGGGCATCCATCTGGCCGGCAAAGTCCCGGATTTCGATATGTCCGCCTGAAGTCCGTGCCTCAACTATGCCTCTCATGTTGGTCATCTCCAGGTGTCCTCCGCTGGTCGAGAGCCGTTGGTTACCCTCAATACCGGACACAGAAATATGTCCCCCGCTGGTACGGAGACGGGTTTGCATCTCCCGGGGAGTATATACCACAAAGGAGATTGAAAGATTATTTCGCCCCCAGTTCCAAAATTTGCTCTCCTTCTCCGCAATAGCTTTTACTGTGCTCCCCGACTGCGAAATATTGATATCAAAATCGTCAAGATCTGTGTCTGATGGACTCAGTTCCCGTCCCCCGCGCCGGACATACATTTCAACACGAACCAGGTCGGTTTCCGAGGCCTCCACCGTGATATGTCCTCCCGAGGTTCGAACCTCCAGCTCCCCGGGCGCATTTATATTGAACTCCTCAATTCGATAGGGATCATCGAGACCCGTTTTCAGGGTTTTGGCTGACGCTGGAATAATCAACAGAAGCGTTATCAGCAGCGAAAGGCCCATTGCAATCAGCACTTTGGCGATATAAATATTACGAGCAGTCATCATTTTCTCCGGTAGGTTATGATTTTAAAACACGAACTTGTTACGAAATCGCCTGTTAGAATGTTTCAGAAAAGGATTCGAAATTACTTTGGAAGAATGCTGAAGAACGGTTTGGCAGGGTTATTTTTCCATAACTCTTATTCTTCCTGGATACAGGGGAATCCAGCTACATTTTGTAGTCCGGATGCTTATTTTCTATACGTTTCAAAGTCAAAGAGAATAGTCAGCTAAATGAAGTTACCTTTTTTTCTTGCCAGTCGATTTGTAGCAGGAGAGACCCTGGACCAGGCGATTCCCAAAGTTCAAAACCTGAACCAAAAGGGGATCAGCGTAACCCTCGACATGCTGGGCGAAAATGTAACAAGTCGCACGATGGCTCGTGAGGCGACGGACGGTTATATCAGCCTGATTCATGGAATAGAGGAGGCGGGTCTGGACAGCACGATTTCGATTAAACTTACCATGCTGGGACTCGACATTGGCCCGGAATTTTGCCGTGATAATTTGTTCCGCTTGCTGGATGTGGCCCGGAAACGCGACCAGTTTGTGCGCATAGATATGGAGGGCTCCGACTATACGCAGGCCACTATCGATATTTTCAGGGAAGCATTTGGCAACTACGGCAGCCATGTGGGGATTGTTATCCAGGCGTACCTGTACCGCTCAAAACAGGATATTGACGAGCTGTCCGCGATGGGGGCTGACATTCGCCTCTGCAAGGGAGCATACAAGGAACCGGCGAAGGTAGCCCTGCAGGAGATGCCGGCCATACGGGAGGCGTTCAAAGAATATGCCGCCAAACTGCTGGATAGCACGCCCTGCCCGCGTATGGCCACTCATGATGACCAGTTGATAGAGTGGCTGCTGGATTACACCGAAGACCAAAAGATCGACAAGGCGCGTTTCGAAGTTCAGATGTTGTACGGGCTGCGACAGGAAACGATGGAACGACTGGCGGCACAGGGATACAACACGCGTATATATGTGCCGTACGGCACCATGTGGTTGCCGTATTTTAAACGGCGGCTGACCGAACGAAAGGAAAATATCTGGTTTGTATTGAGTACGATCTTTAAATCCTGAACACCGGTAAAGCAGAGTTGTCCACCAACATCTTAAATGAATGATCACAAGGTTTCGATATTTAGCCCCCGTTTTAGCGGGAATGGGTCTCCTTTTTATACCGCTGGTGAGCGATTTTCATATCGAATCTGCGATTATCGCCGCTGCCACCGGAGCGTTTTGGGGAGGCATTTCGGGAAGCGAAACCGGGCGGAGCAAGCCGGATCTCAGGTGTGTGATGGAAATTTTGGCGGCTCTTTATCTTTTGGGGCTTCCGCTTTTATTCTATGCGGTGGTCACCGGGTGCTATACGGTTCACGGGCTGGGATTTTGGCTTTTTCTGCCGGCACCCAGCGTTTTCCTTGGATATGGAACCGGCCGGCTGTTCCGACTGTTTAAGGTACCGTTCCCCAGATTCCTGACTCTAGGTACACTCTCTTTAATCGCTGCAGGTGGATTGCTCTACGAATTTTTCACATTGCCTCAACTCTATTTTTTTAATCATGTCTGGGGATACTGGCCTGGCCCGATTTATGATGAAGCGGTCCACTTCCCGCTCTCACTCGTTGGATTTCGATTCCTTACTTTGTGCTGGGTTCTGCTTGTCTGGCTGATTCCTGTGCTCCACAAAGATCGATTCTACAAGTGGATCGTCGGGCTGGCTACTCTAGGGCTGGTGTTGGGATATACGCAACTGGAACAGATGGGTATCGTTACTCCCCGGGAGTATCTGCAACAGCAGCTTGGCGGCGTCCTTGAGACGGAGCATGCCCGGCTCTATTATGATGAAAAGGCGTTTTCCCCCTCCGAGATTGATCGTTTGGGAATGGAAACGGAGTTTTATGTCAGCCAGGTTCAAAAGGCGCTCGAGATAGAACAGCCTGATTCGGCAAATCCCATTGAACTCTATCTCTACGCGGACCCGTGGCAAAAGAAACAGCTCGTTGGCGCCAAGTACACCAGTTATGTAACGGTATGGCAGCGCATTCCACAGGTACATATTGCCAGGGGACAGGTGGAGGGGACGCTCAAACATGAAATAGTCCACGCGGTAACCGCGCTGCTGGAGTGGCCGGGCCTGGTTCCCAATATCGGGTTGACGGAGGGGATTGCGGTTGCACTTGCGCCTGATCGCTCCCCGCGCTCCACGATCGACCAGCTGGTAGCCGCAGGCGGGCCGTATCCGAATGCAGAGCAGATGGAGTCGTCGCTTTCCTACTGGGGCTTTTATACCAGCAGGTCGCCGGTAAGCTATACGACCGCCGGTTCATTTGTGCGCTATCTTATCGAGACCTACCCACCGCAGCATTTTGTAAATGCCTACAAATGCGGAGATGTAGAACACGGGTACGAAAGGCCGTTTGCAGATCTGGTGGCCGGCTGGCACCACAGGCTCGATTCGGTCCGTATTGACAGCAGTGACCGGCGCCGGGCCAGCGACATGTTTGGCCGCCCTTCCGTGTTTGAGCAACCGTGCCCGCACAAAGTATCTCGTGCCGCGGAGCTTTTTGACCGGTTTTTACTGAGCCAGACCCGTGGTGATACCGCAGTTGCACTCGGGGCGCTTACGGAATTGAGGCGGATTGATACGACCCGATATTCCTCTGACCTCCTCTGGATGGTCTGGAACCTGAAGGCCGGTACACCGGAACCGGTCATTCGGGAAGCTGATCTGGATCCGTGTCGCATTGAGGTGCAACTGTTAACGGCCGATGCCTGCCAGTTGGCGGGGCGGGGAGAGCAGGCCCGGCAGCACTTGAACCGGGCGATGGAGCTGGCAACTCAGCAATCGGATACCACTTTTGAGGAAGCGTTTGTCGTACGCATGGACTCGCTGCAATGGCAATATGATCTGCAGCTGCGTTTTAGCGAGTCCCTGTTGGACAGCACTCGGTTTGACCGGGCCTATTACAGGTTGAAGATGAGAACGGTGGAAAATTTACTGCAGACAGCGGAGGAGGAGAGGGATCTGCTTCGGTTTTATGCGGCCCGCCTTGCGGCACTGCCGGTCGATATGGATTATTTTAGCACGTACCTTTCGATGATACACCACCTGGGATATACCGGGAACATGGCGCTGGCGGAAAGGTGGATCCGGAAGTTGAACGCCCAAAAGCTCTCATCGCGTTACCGGGAACGGCTTCAGCAGCAGCGGGAGTGGATTCAGTACCTGTCTCGAAATTCTTGCAAAATCTGACGTTTATGTATCAGATTGAGCTAAATCCTATAGGTTTCCTGGGTTTTCAGGAGGTAAGAATCGATCTGCTGCTGAAAACGGGAATTAACTGGGCAGCAGTTATCAGAGGGCCTCAATAAATCAATAATTGAAGACTGCTAAAATAATCTTAGATTTTAAGGAGGGTTTTGTCAAACTGTTGTTTTGCCAATACCGGCATTTCCGTGAAGTCGAAATATTTTTTTATAAAGTATGAACGTTGTTTCGAATTCGCTATTTCTTAACCCAAGCTGACGTCAACTAAAAATATAGAAGGCACAGAAAATGAAGCCTGTAGCATTGTTACTTTTATTGGCCAGTATGGCCCTTCCCGGATGGGCACAGGATGCGGTTCCCGCGGAAGAATCTTCGCCGGAACCGGAAACCTTCCAGATGCAGTGGGAGGATTCAACCGTGACGATGCAGAAATATTTTATAGTATTTCTCAAATCGGGTCCCGAAAGAAGTCAATCAAAGGAGGAAGCTGAAGAGATTCAGCAGCAACACCTGGATTATCTTTCCAAAGTATACCGGGAAGGCCATACCAGCATTACCGGGCCCTTGGGAGATGACGGTGATATTCGTGGAATTGTAATATATAATACCGCTACACTGGAGCAGGCCCGATCGCTGGCAGAGCAGGATCCGGCGGTAAAAGCGGGTCGGCTGGTGGTAGAGGTGCATCCCTGGTGGGCGGCAAAAGGATCTACACTCAAATAACAAATAATGGAGTTTGTGATGATTAAAAAACAGATAGAAGAGGAAGTCAATGACCAGATTCGGGCTGAATTTCAATCGGCATATCTTTACCTGGGATTTTCAGCCTGGTTCGAATCCAAGAATCTGAACGGGTTTGCCCATTGGATGAAACTGCAGTGGCAGGAGGAGATTAATCACGCCATGCGGCTGTATAATCACCTGCTGCAGCGCGGTGGTGAGGTCCGGCTTAAAACGCTGGAAGCCCCGGAGGTGGATGTAAGTTCGGCGCAGGAGGTTTTCGAGCGGGCACTGAACCACGAACAATACATTACGAAGCGTATTCACAAGCTGTATACACTTGCCCAGGACGAAGAGGATTACCCGCTGAAGTCGTTGCTGCACTGGTTCATTGATGAGCAGGTGGAGGAAGAGGATGTCACCGGCGAAATTTTTGAGCGCCTGAAAATGATTGAAGGTCAACCGGCGGCCTTGTTGGATCTTGACCGCGAGCTTGCCCAACGGCAGTCTGAAGAGGAATCGGAAGCTGCGGCAGGTGATGAGTAACGACGAGTACTCGGTATCGATGTTGAAGGCAAACTTTGTCAGTTTCCTGCTTTTCATTCCGCTGAGCCTGTTGCTCCTGGTTCCATATGGCGCGCTGTGGGGACTGGAAAAAACAGGGAGTGACCTGATCATTTTATATGAAGATCCGCTGTTTTTTGTGTTCCTGATGCTGATGGGCATTGTGGCCCATGAACTGCTTCACGGGTTGACATGGATTTGCGTTGGCAACAAGTCGTGGAGCTCAATTAAATTCGGTGTCAACTTTTCCGCCCTCGCCCCGTATGCCCACTGCAGGGAACCGCTGGAGGTCAATGCCTACCGCTGGGGAGCGGCCATGCCCGGGCTACTGCTGGGCGTGGTTCCCTTTCTTGCAGGATTGACAACCGGGCACGCCTGGTTTACGCTGTTTGGGTACCTGCTGTCGATTACGGCCTCGGGTGATATTCTTATCTTGTGGTTGATACGGAACCTGGAGCGGGGAACATATGTTCAGGATCATCCGGAACGAGCGGGCTGCGAAGTCATATCCGCCGAAAACTAAAGAACGTTGACTCCTTGCAACGTTCCACTAACAGAGGGCTTTTGCAAAACCCTTAATTCCTCGTTTTGAGGGAGTTGTACTCCCGTTAAAAGGTCACCAAGGTCGGTAGTACAACTATCTCCCAACAAAATGGCAGGTTCTGCAAAGGCCCCTAACAGAAATTGATGCAGGAATGAATCAGAAAAACAGCGAAACGAAACAGAAAGCCGGAGACTCCAGGTGGTTTGGTAAACGTGACCTGGCAGAGTGGGGAGTTATCCTGCTGGTGGGCGCGGTTCTGTACGCAACGGGGCTGCATACCGAGGTACTCGGCCGGCTGCAGCAGGCGGTGCTCTGGACCGGGCTGATTCAGCCGGAAACTGAAGTGCCCGTATCGGAACGGGAAGCGGCATCATATGATATGCAGCTTATTTCATTTGAGGGAGAGCCGGTCAGCCTGGCTGAGTTCAGGGGAAAGGTAATTTTTCTAAACTACTGGGCAACGTGGTGTCCACCCTGCATTGCGGAGATGCCCAACATCCAGGCTTTGTATGAGCAATACCGCGACAACGAGCAGGTCAAGTTTGTCATGGTATCGATGGATGAGGAGAAGAGCAAGGCGGATGATTTCCTGGAAAGGAAGGATTTTACCCTCCCGGTATATCAGCTTGCGGGTCCACGACCCAAAAGCCTGCAGAGTACAATACTTCCCACCACATTTGTTATCGGAAAAGAGGGCAGAATTTTGGTCAAAAAGCGGGGTATGGCCAATTATAATACGGCCGAGTTCCGGGCATTCCTGGATACCCAGATCTCGAACTGATGGGTTACAGGCCGGGAAGCAGCGTTGTCTATTGTGAAAGAAAGTGGTAAAAGGTTATGTTTCAGCGTTGGTTTTTAGTTCGTAATCGACATGGGGCGAATACGGATATGGGTAAATCAGTTAAATAAATATGTTTACCGGTTGAATCTATTCGAAGTATTTTTGGGTACAGCTTTTCAGGTATCCCGAAACCCGGTCCGTGAACACAAAAGAGGCAGCCGCTGATCCTGCGGAGGATCTTGAGGTTCGATCTCCTGGCAGGTCCGGGGCATGACAACCAAGAGCAGAGAGGGTAATCCTGACAAACACAGTAGTTGATATAAAGAATATGGCTTTAGGGTATGCAACAAAAGAACGACTCGTATTAAAATGCAGCATTAACCTTGATGGAACGTGGAGGGCGAATCCGATTGCATTGGGTAATCGGCTGGGATATTCAAGCCGGGAACTTCAGGACCGCGTGTTGGCTGATCTTTTCCATCCCGACGACAAGAAAGAAATAATACAGGCACTTGATGAATTGAGGAAGGGGAAGAAGCGGGAGTTCGACCTGGAAAAACGAATGATCGCTAAGTCTGGCCGGCCGGTATCGATCTACCTGAGCGGCGCGTTAATTCGTGATGAGGAGGGGATGCCCGAGTACCTGTTCTGTTTTATCCGGGAGCTCACGGGAGGGAAAAGTACTGAGAAGAGACTCGAAGAGGTGGAACAACGGTTCAGCTCGCTTTTCCGGCATAACCCCCAGCCGGCGTACTATTTCGACCTGGAAGGCAATTTCCGCGGTTTTAACAAGCGCATGCTCGAATTTACGGGCTACAGCCGTAGTGAGCTGCGGTCGATGAACTTTCAGTCGCTGATCGTTGAAGAAGATCTGAGCGACAACCGCCGTCAGTTTGAGAAGGCCGTTTCCGGGAAGCCGAGCCAGGATGAAATCCGGGTCGTGGTCAACGGAGGAGAGCGGCGGGAAATCAGGGTTACCAAGTTCCCGATGTTCGTGGATGGTGAGGTACAAGGCGTGTTTGGGGTACTGGAAGATATCACGGGGCGCAAAGACACTTTCAGAGAGCTGGAAAGAAGCAAGCAGCGGTTTAAATCACTGTTTGAGCGGAATCCCTACGCGGTCTTTTCGTTTGACCTGCAGGGTAACATTGTAAGGGCAAACCGGGCGCTGGTTGAGTTGACCGGGTATACGGCCGGTGAACTGCAGGAGATCGGTTTTAAGCCGCTTGTTGTCGCCCGCGATCGCGACCGCGCTGCCAGGAAGTTCCGGGAGGCTACCCGGGGAACTCCACAGACATTTGAGGTGCAGGTTACTGACAAAGGTGGGCAAAAGCTTGATCTCAAGATTACCAACCTGCCGATCTATGTTGATGGGGAGATAGTTGGTGTATTTGGCATCGCCCAGGATATAACGCGGGAGAAAGAAGCACAACGCAGGCTCCAGGAAAGCGAAGAACGCTGGCAGCGCCTGGTTGAAGAAAATCCGCAACCGGTACAGATTATTCAGGACGGGAAAATCAAGTTTATCAACAGGGCCGGTCTACAGCTGTACGGGGCCTCGGAGATCGAAGAGCTCATCGGCAAGAAACTGGTTACATTTTGCCATCCTGACTATCGTGATCTGTTTGAGCAGCGGAAAGAGCGCCTGGAAAACAACTGCCGAATCGATGCGGGGGAACTGGTGATGGTGCGTCTTGACGGCGAAGAACGTGTTGTGGAGACCCATTCCATCCCGATTACTTTCAGGAGAGAAGACGCAATACAGACGGTGCTGCATGATATTACTGAGCGCAAGCACCAGGAGGAGGTCATAAAAGAGTCGCTCACCGAAAAGAAAGTACTATTGCAGGAGATCCATCACCGGGTTAAAAATAACCTGGCCGTCATTTCAGGGCTGCTGGAACTGCAGGCGATGAATACGGATGATGAGGCTACCCTTGCCACCCTCCGGGAGAGCCAAATGCGGATACAGTCGATGGCGATGATTCATCAAAAGCTCTACCAGTCAGAAGCTCTTTCCGGTATAGGATTTGACCGCTATGTGAAAGAGCTGATCCAGACGATTGAGAATACCTACCACTCCGAGGGACAGAATGTGAGTGTCAAGTTTGAGATGGATTCCGTGCAGTTGAATATCAACCAGGCGATCCCTTCCGCCCTTATCCTGAATGAACTGGTGTCGAATGTATTCAAGCACGCCTTTAAAGGCCGCGACGGGGGAACCGTTTGGATCCACATCGGCGAACACAGCGGCCGGGTGCAAATGAAGGTTGTCGACAACGGGGTGGGGATTGGTCCGGATTTTGATATTCAAAAACAGCATTCACTTGGTATGACCCTTGTGAATACGCTCACGCAACAGCTGGAAGGGGATCTCGAGGTCCGTTCTGTTCCTGACGTTGAGGGAACGGAGATTGCCGTGAGTTTTGATTTTGAGTAACGGCTCACCCAGGAAAAACCTCCCGTTGAACCGACTACGCGAATCGGTCGGCCAGCCGGTTAATAAGGTAGCTGCTCTCTTCCAGGGCCTGCGTGGCAAAGCTGCCAAAAAAGTCGGTCACCGCTTCAAACTCTTTTATGAATCCCTGTTTGTCGTCTTTTTCCACCATTTCCACCAGTTTTTTGTGATGCTCAAAAAACGAGAGCAGGAGTTCTCTGCGTTCTTTATTGGCAAATACGATATCTGCATACAGCTCGGCGCTCTGGGCAAAAATACGTCCGGTCATCATCAGCTCCGCGCGGTAGATCGGGCTGGAGTAGTCCAGGATATCCTGCGGCTTCAGGTCGTAGCTCTTCATGAAGGAGCCGTGGAGCAGGGCTACAAAGTGTCGCAGGCCCTGTACCAGGTGCATTACGTGATCGTGTTTCTCCGGGTCGGCCTCAATAATCTGCATGCCCCAGAGTTCGCACTGCTTACGGAACCAGCTTGACTGCTCGGGATCGCGGGCGGGGCAGAAAACCATGAGCTGTTTTGAAAGGTTGTGCACATCGGGTCCGTGCATCGGGTGGAGGCCCAGCACCGGACCTTCGTGGCTCTCCACCATCACCTTCATGGGATCAGATTTGTTACTGGTAAAATCTGCCAGGATCGTGTCCGGCTTCAGTTTGGGGGCCAGCCGGCGAATCACATCGTCGGTTACATTGATCGGTACGGTGACGATCGCCATGTCCAGCTTGGGGGCCATCGCCTCGAGCTCATGCCAGTTGTTCTTGTCGATTTTGTAGACGTGGTGGCCGGTCTGTTCCATGATTCGGGCGTACAAGCGCCCCATGCCGCCTTCAGCCCCGACCAGCAGTATGTGCTTCGGATGCTCGGTTGCACGCGGGAATTCCCGGGTAGACTGGCTGGCCCGCGATGAGGACATGATCATCCGCAGGAAATCCTCCGCCCAGTCGGCATCCAGGCCCCGTTGTTCGGCTTGTTCGCGAAATGATTCGGTTTTGGCATCTTCCCTGTGCGCTACAAAAATAGGCAGCTGGTTTTGTATTTTCTTATCCAGCACGGTATTTACGATCTGTGTTCGCTCGGCCAGCAGGTCTAGAATTCGCTGGTCGATCTCGTCAATACGTTCCCGCTGGGGAGTTAGCTGTTGTTCTTCTGGAGTCATGTTAAACATTATGGGTTTCCACCGTCCAGTCGCTAACAAGCGATTTGGAGGATGTCTTAAATTTTACTGTCAATTGGTCTAAAAATATGTGATTTTTGGAGAATGATAAGCACCAATTTTTGTTTTTATCCTGATTCGGAAAAAGAACCAGAAATATACAGGTATTGGCAGTATTCACTGAACGTTATATCTCCGATCGTACTTGTATAGAGCCCTTGTTTGTTATTTGGTTGATGAGCGGAGGTTGCCCGACCATCGTACCACATCGTAATGGAAGAGATCGCAACTTTTTTGCAACGGTAAACAATAACCCGGTTGAATAAAGTAGAAGCATAAGTCGCATACATGTCCCATTTTAATTTACAATCCCCGTTTCCGCCTGCCGGAGATCAGCCTCAAGCCATTGAAGAACTGGTGGAAGGTCTTGAGCGGGGCGATCAATATCAAACATTACTTGGAATTACCGGTTCCGGCAAAACACGAACCGTGGCCGATGTCATCAACCAGGTTGAGCGTCCCACCCTGGTGATGAGCCATAACAAGACGCTGGCTGCGCAGCTGTACCGCGAGCTCAGCGATTTTTTCCCGGACAACCGGGTAGAGTTTTTTATCTCCTATTACGACTATTACCAGCCAGAGGCCTACCTGTCGTCGCAGGACAAATATATTGAAAAAGATCTTTCGATCAATGATGAGATTCAGCGACTGCGCCTCCGGGCTACCAGCTCGCTGCTTTCGGGTCGGCGCGATGTGATCATCGTCTCCTCGGTCAGCTGTATTTACGGGATCGGCTCTCCCTCGGAATATGCCAAGCTGATTATCAATCTTGAGCAGGGGATGGAGATTCCACGCAATAAATTGCTGTATGACCTGGTCGACCTCCACTATACCCGCAAAGATCACGATTTTGGGCGCGGTACTTTTCGCGTGCGCGGAGATGTGGTGGATCTGTACCCGGCGTATGCCGAGGATGGACTGCGAATCCAGTTCTGGGGTGACGAGATCGAAAAACTGGAGATATTCGACGTGGATACGGGAGACGTTCTGGAGGCCGTCGAGGAGTTCAGGATTTATCCCGCCTCCCACTATGTGACAACCCAGGACCGGCTGGAGCAGGCGATCCAGCAGATTCGGGAGGAGATGCACTGGCGCGTCGAGGTGCTGAAAGATGAGCAGCGATTCCTGGAGGCCAAGCGGCTGCAGCAGCGCACACTTTTTGACATCGAGATGATGCAGGAGATCGGCTACTGCTCCGGTATCGAGAATTATTCACGCTATCTCAGCAACCGGAAGCCCGGCGAACGTCCCTACTGCCTGTTTGACTATTTCCCGGACGATTTTTTGCTGGTTGTGGATGAAAGTCACCAGACGGTGCCGCAGATTTCCGCCATGTACGGAGGAGACCGTTCCCGGAAACTGGAGCTGGTGGAACACGGATTTCGGCTCCCCTCCGCGATGGATAACCGTCCGCTGACATTTGAGGAGTGGGAATCGCTCGTCAACCAGTGTATCTTTGTGAGTGCAACCCCCAGCGATTACGAGCTGGAGAAAAGCGGCGGCGTCGTGGTTGAGCAGATCGTACGGCCCACAGGACTGATGGAACCCGAAATTGAGGTTCGTCCCGTCGACAACCAGATTGACGACCTGATTGACGAGATACGCGAGCGTGTCAAAAAGAACGATCGCGTACTCTGTATTACGTTGACGAAGCGACTGAGTGAAGAGTTGAGCGAATATCTCAAAAACATCGGGATTTCCGCCGCTTATATGCACAGCGAGCTGAATGCGCTGGAGCGGGTTGAAATTCTCTACAAATTTCGGCGCGGAGACTTCAACGTGCTGGTGGGGATTAACCTGCTTCGGGAGGGGATCGACATCCCGGAGTTGAGCCTCGTGGCCATTCTCGATGCCGACAAGGAGGGCTTCCTGCGTTCCGAAACTTCGCTCTTCCAGATTGTGGGTCGTGCTGCACGGAATGTGGAGGGGAAAGCGATTCTCTATGCCAACAAGATTACGGACAGCATGAAGACCGTAATCGATGAAACGGAACGGCGCCGGAAAATTCAGAAAGAGTACAACGAGGAGCACGGCATTACGCCGACAACCATTGAAAAAGAGCTCAAACCGCTGGTGGATCCCGCACTTATCTCCGCACAGTCATTTGACCTCGATGAGAAATCGGAGGAGGAAGAGGAGGCCCTGGAGGTCGTTAAAGTGGCTGAGGACGGTATAAAGTATAAAGCGAACCCCGCCATGAAAGAGGTTACATTTGAAAACAAGGAGAATTTTCTCGAATATCTACGTGATTCCATGTACACTGCGGCCAAGAACATGGAGTTCGAGGAGGCCGCACGAATTCGGGATCAAATTGAACAACTGGAACAAGAATTATAGCGAACTGTTATTAAGTTATCGATTATTTCGACCTGAACGTCCGATAACGACTAACTGAAAAAACATTGGATATTTTGAAAAGCACAATTACTTACCTGAAGAGCTTCATAAAAGACAAAGATGTAGCATCCGTAACTCCCTCTTCAAAACTGTTGATACGGCGGGTGTGCGGGCCGATCGATTTTGAAAAGGATAATGTGATTCTGGAATATGGGACGGGGACCGGGGTTTTTGCGGATTACCTGCTGAAGCACCTTACGACGGATTCCAGGCTGATCCTGTTTGAGACCAATGAAGCATTTTATGAAAAGCTGCAGGAAATTTCAGATCCCCGCGTAGAGGTGTTTAACGAAAGTGTGGAACATGTGAAGTCACTGCTCGGGAGCCGGTACCTGAATGCAGTGGATTACGTAATTTCGGGCATTCCCTTCTCTTTCCTGGAGCCTGAAACAAAGTCTTCAATATTGCTTCAGACCAAGGAAATGCTCAAGCAGGGCGGTAAATTTCTGGCCTATCAAACGTCCGGGCACCTGAAAGATCCGCTGCGTGAAGTCTTCGGCAGCGGCAATGTCAGCACTGAGATGGAGTTCCTGAATGTGCCCCCGATGGTGGTGTACGAGGCCACGAAAAGATAAGTGCTGCCTTTATGGGCCTGATTCCTGTCTTTCAAAAGGCCGATCTTTTTTCTCACAGTTGGTGATAGCTTGAAGGATTCATTTTTTTACCGTATAAAAGAAAAGATGAACAGGTAGGAAGGGTGAAGAAGCCTCAATGGAAAAAGCAGCTATTTTTCGAAGAAGACCTGTTCCTTGGCTTGAGCCAAAAGGAACCCAAAGATATAGGCGGTGAATGGGGTACCCGATGCAGCCTGTGCAGGCTCGTAGTAGAGACGCGACATGTCGCCGTCTCTACTCTTGGAATAAAGGCAGCTCAGTATTCCCTGAAAAGGCATATCCAAAGTTCCTCTTAAGATAAGAGATTCAGGAAGATTGAAGGTCCGCGTCTCCATCCCGCCCCACTCTCCTCGAAATTCATAATCCTCTCAATCCGCCCGTGAGATTCGTGAGCCGTCCGTCCGGATGCAGCTGCAGTGTAGTTTAGTTATGTGTGGACTGGTTATTAGGTATTTGAATAAAGCAATACCTAATAACCGAAAACTCATCCCCCGAGGCGGTTATTTTCAGCTCAAGAAATAAAAAAGTGCAGCACATTCTTACAGAGTGCACTGCACTTTGAATTGCAGGGACCGGGCTTCAACCGCAACGTCTGGTACGGACTTACTTATTCATTATCCCGGCGATCTTTCTCCTTAATTCGGGCCGCCTTGCCTCGTCGCTCACGCAGGTAGTAAAGTTTGGAGCGCCGGACATCGCCTCGACGTGTTACTTCAATTTTGGCGATGAAAGGGGAATGAACGGGAAAGATACGTTCAACACCGACGTTTCCCACAGAGATCTTACGGACGTTGAACGTGGCATTGGGTCCGCTGCCGCTGCGGGAGATAACCACGCCTTCAAACTGCTGAATACGTTCTTTTTCTCCCTCGCGCACACGATAGTGCACGTTTACGGTATCACCCGCTTGAAATTCGGGAATATCTTCATTGACTAATGTTTGTTCGACAAGTTTAAGCTTATCCATTGTACTGTCCTTAGTGTTCTTTTAAGAATTTCTTGTAAATGTCAGGTCTTCGTTGCCTGGTTCGTTCAAGTGACTGTTCAAACCGCCACTCTTTTACTTTTTGATGGTCTCCGGAACGCAAAACACCCGGAACTTTGTGTCCTTTGAACTCCGCTGGTCGCGTGTACACGGGGCCTTCCAGCAGCCCGTCATTTTGGAACGAGTCGTTTAATGCACTCTCCGCATCACCGAGCACGCCCGGCAACAGGCGTACGACAGCATCTGTAATCACCAGCGCGGGTAGTTCGCCGCCGGAAAGCACATAATCTCCAATGCTGAACTCTCTTGTGACCAGCATATCGCGCACGCGCTGGTCAACCCCCTTGTAGTGGCCGCAGAGCAGAATCAGATTCTGTTGAATCGAAAGCTTGTTGGCCGCCTGTTGATTAAAGGGTTCCCCGCCGGGAGAGGTAAAGATGATCTCATCGTATTCCCGCTCGCCTTTTAGCTTCTCTATGCAGGAGAAGATCGGCTGGGGGGTAAGCACCATTCCGGCACCGCCACCGTAGGGATAATCATCCACTTTATTGTGTTTATCCTCGGAATAGTCGCGGAGATCGTGCAGGTGAATTTCCACCTGTCCGTTTTCTCGGGCATTGCCGACGATACTGTAGTTCAGCGGACTCTCCAACAACTGCGGAACGGCCGATATGATATCAATTCGCATCATCGTTTACAAGCCCTCCAGTTGATCCAGGTTTTTGCATTCAACTTTTTGATTCTCTTCATCAAACGCGCGGATATATTCATCCACACAGGGAATAAGCAGCTGCCGGCCATCCGTAGTGGCAACCTGCAGGATCGGGTGCGCCGGATTGTCGATCGTCAGATCCACCTGCCCGAGGTGCTGACCCTTTTCGTCATACACCTGGAAGCCGGAGTAATCTGCCGGCACTTCGGATGAATCGATGAGCGGTTCGGCCGCATCACGATTTACGTACACCGCGGAATTTTTGAGCTGTTCCGCTTCATTCCGATCGGTGACGTGTTCAAATTGTACAAAGAACGAGAGCCGGTTCTGCTTTTCCTCCGCCCGCGCCGATTCGATGCGTGCGGGGATCAAATCCCCCCTGCTGTTTTGCAGGTGTACCAGGTTGATTTCATCAAAAAGCGTGGGAGCCGGCACGTCCGAGATGATTAGCACCTCCCCGTGGACTCCATGAGACCGGTTTATGCGGCCAATCAACAGGTACTGGTTTTCAATAGGTTCCAGCATGGCATTGATGCACTACACCTGTGATGCTAGTACACACGTTTGAATTAGCCTTCTTCCTGTTTCTCTTCCCAGGCGCGCTGAACGGTTACGCGATCTTCATCTTCAGTGACAAAACCCTCCAGCTCTTCGAGCGGAGTATTTTCAATGTGATCAATCGCTTCCTGGGCCAGCATGTCGGTCGAAACTTTGGCCTCTTCATCATCGGAATCATCATCCTCAGAAGGGGTGTCATCAGACTCGGTCTCGGCTTCCGCTTTTGTTTCTTCCTCCACCTCTTCTTCCGAGTCATCCTCTTCTTCAACATCGGATGTTTCGGCCTCGTCTTGTGGTTCCTCTTCTGCAGCAGCTTCTTCTTTTTCCTCTGCTTCTGCATCAGGTTCGGGTTCTTCAACCTCAGTCTCCTCTACTGCTTCTTCAGCAGCTTCGGCTTCAATCTCTTCGGTTTCGGCTGATTCTTCAGGTTCACTTTGTTCTTCTGAAGTTGCTTCTTCCGCCTTGGTTTCTTCCTCCTCGTCTTCATCGGAGGCAAGGGCTTCCTGTTTGGCCTTCTCTTTGGCTGCCTCTTCCGCCTTTTTCTGAAGCTGTTTTTGGTACTCTTTTTCTTCGGCTTCGAGCAGGGCGCGCCGCTTTTCCTTTTTGGAGGGCTCTTTTTCCTCCTCTTTTTCGGCCCGCTGTTCGCGCCATTCTTCCATGGCGGCCTCAATCTCCTCTTCCGACTTGCCCCAGCGGATCAGGTGCATCTTGTACATCAGGCCCTGTTTTTTCAGGATGGAGCGAACCGTGTCGCTGGGCTGTGCTCCCTGTTTAAGCCAGTGAATTGCGCGATCCTTGTCAAGTTCCAGCTTGTTTAATGTGGAAAGGTTATAAAACCGTCCCAGGTCTTCTATAATACGTCCGTCACGGGGTGCGCGGCTGTCGGCTACCACAACGTGATAGATGGGACGCTTTTTACGGCCTCTTCGCTGTAATCTTATTCTTAACAATGTGAGTTACTCCTGTGGTGTTTTAGTTTAATAATTCGGTTTAATGAGGATGACGTCGGAATCTTGCGCAATAGTAATCAAGGTCGTCAATCCGTTCGGCTACAGAACAGAAAGACCACCGTTAACACAGTTTTTAAATCTGAATGTGAATTCAAAAAAATCACTCAACAATTCAATAATTCAACAATCCACACCTATCGTCCAAACGGCATGTTTTTCATTCCGCCCATCAGCTTGCTGATAGACCCCATGCCGGAGAATTTCTTCATCATTTTCTTCATCTGGTTGAACTGTTTCATCAAGTCGTTAATATCCCGCACTTTCGTGCCCGACCCTTTGGCGATTCTTCTTCGGCGGCTGGCGTTCAGCAGGTCGGGGTTTCTCCGTTCTTCGGGAGTCATCGAGTTGATGATCGCCTCTATCGGCTTGAACGCCTCTTCGTCCAACTCTTCGTCTTGCAAGGCCTGGCTGGCCCCGGGGATCATGCCCACCAGGTCCGTGATGCTCCCCATATTTTGAATCTGCTTGAGCTGCTCCCGGAAATCCTCCAGGTTAAAATCGTCAGACTTGATCTTTTTTTGCAGCTTCTGGGCTTCTTCCTCATCAAATTCTTTTTGTGCCTTCTCCACAAGAGAGACCACATCCCCCATGCCGAGAATTCGCTGCGCCATCCGGTCGGGATAGAACGGGGCGAGGGCATCCAGCGTTTCGCCGGTGCTCACAAATTTGATCGGTTTCTGAACCACATTTTTAATTGAAAGGGCCGCCCCGCCACGGGTGTCACCGTCGAGCTTGGTCAGCACCACGCCATCATAATTGATGGTTTCATTAAATTCCTTGGCGGTATTTACCGCATCCTGGCCCGTCATCGAGTCGACGATAAAGAGGGTTTCATCGGGTTCAACCGCTGCTTTGATTTCAGCGACCTCATCCATCATCTTTTCATCCACGTGCATGCGGCCCGCCGTATCGATGATGACGGTATCCAGCGCCAGGCTTTTGGCCATCGATACTGCCTCTCTGGCCACGCGGACGGCATCTTTTTGCCCGATGGAGTACACCGGCACGTCAATCTGTTCAGCCAGTGTTTTCAGCTGGTCGATCGCTGCCGGACGGTAGACATCCGCAGCCGCAAGGATCGGGTTCCGGTTGTTCTCCCTTTTCAGGTAACGGGCCAGCTTGGCCGAAAATGTGGTTTTACCAGAGCCCTGCAGGCCGGCGATCAGGATAACGGTCGGGGGGGTGTGTGCAACGCTGATATCCACACGATCCTGCCCGAGTATGCCGACCAGTTCATCATGGACAATCTTGGTGAACTGCTGACCGGGATTCACCGCAGTCAAGACATCTTCGCCCATCGCCCGCTCTTTTACCTTGTCGGTAAACTCCCGGGCCACCTCATAGTTTACGTCGGCATCGAGCAGCGCGCGACGGATCTCCCGTACCGTTTCTGCAATGTTGACATCGGTAATCTTCGCTTCGCCCTTAATGGACTGAACCGCTTTATCCAGTTTTGACGAAAGATCTTCAAACATAATAGATGTAAGATGTTCTGTAGGTACAGTAATTTATTGTTAATCCCGCTCAAATCCGCGGTACAAAGTTCCGCAAAATAAGGACAATGCAAGCTATTATCAACAGAATTAATTGTTGCCTGATTTCGGTACCGAATGAGAGAATGCCATGTGTAGATCACCGGAATACGATGGAAGCAAGGGATTCATTGGTAAAGGGCTTTAACTTGCCTGTCAGGCTGTTGGTGTGTCAAACGTCCTTATCTTGGGATTTGATCGATTTCTTTTGTTATTTTCGACCACGAAAAACAAACGGTAAGATATCAGATAAGGATACAAGCATATGGCGGAACAGAAAAGTTATGGATTGCTGGAAGGCAAAAAGGGATTGATTTTCGGCGCGCTGGATGAGCGCAGTATTGCGTGGCGCATTGCATTGGCCTGTAACCGTGAAGGTGGTGAGTTTGTACTGAGCAATGCCCCGGTGGCCCTGCGGTTTGGCGATCTGGATGAACTTTCAGAGCAGACCGGATCCTCCATCTACCCGTGTGATGTGACAAACGAGGACGAGATTGAAGAGCTGATGGAGAATGTCAAGGAGGAATATGGCGGTATCGATTTTATGCTTCACGCTATCGGGATGTCCCCCAATATCCGCAAAAAAAAGGAGTACAAAGAACTTAACTACCACTGGATGCAGCAGACGCTGGATATCTCCGCCATCTCCCTGCACAAGATTTTGCGTTATGCCAACGACGCGGGCATCCTGAATGACGGGGCCAGCGTAGTGGCCCTTTCCTACATCGGGGCGCAACGCATTTTTTCGAAATATTCTGACATGAACGATGCCAAGGCGCTGCTGGAAAGCATTGCCCGCAATTACGGCAGCCGGCTGGCCGACCGCGGCATCCGGGTCAATACCATATCACAGGCTCCCACAAAAACATCAGCGGGGGGCGGCATCAAGGGGTTTGACGCCATGTACACCTTTGCCGATAAGATTGCACCGCTGGGCAACCCGAGTGCGGACGAATGCGCCGACTACTGCGTGACGCTGTTTTCCGACCTGACCCGCAAGGTGACCATGCAGAACCTGTACCATGACGGTGGTTTTGTGACGGCCGGCATCTCCGAAGAGATGATTAATGGGCTGACGGAGCTGTACGGGGATGAAGAGGGGGAGTAAGGTTCAGGTTATGTCCGGGTCAGGTACATTGAGCTAATATTTTTCGCAAAGGGACCTTCGCAGAATATACAATGTAAGTCCAGCGTATGTTTCGCTGCCGTTATATGTCGGGTTTGATGGTCGTTCTGTCTAGGTTTTTTGCTCGTCTTTTTTTATGAGCAAACTCACTGATTCCAGCAGGATCCACAAGGTAAATCCCAGGATAACGGCCCCCAGGATAAATAGTAACATGTTGGCATCCGCTTCGCCGAGCCCCGACCATTCAAAGACCACCTGCTGAATCATCGCCCAGAGGGTCATAAACAGCAGGAAGATCATGGGCACCACCGTATAGATTACCGGTCGCCCTTTGTTTTTCAACCAGATTGAGATTAACAGGAAACTGATGCCCGCCAACAGCTGGTTGGAGGTCCCAAAGAGCGGCCACAGCAAGTACCCTCCGGAACCAAGTCCGCGGGGCCCCTCCGGCAGCAGCACCAGGGCCGCGCTTGAGAGTACAGCAATAGAGGTGGCCACATGAATACGAGTGAGAGATTTTACCTGGTAGACCTCCCCGAGCTCTGAAATAATATACCGCATCAGTCGCACAGAAGTGTCGAGCGTGGTGGCTGCAAAGCTGATGACAATTACGGCAATGATGGTCCGTGCGGCTTCAGCGGGGATGAGGAGTCCTGTTGCCAGCTCCCCGGCGCCCTGGATAAAAGCGTTGAGCCCGTTGGCCCCGGCGGCGGAAAATGAGGAATAGGTAGCGTGAAAGCCCTCGCTGGTGTTGAAGAACGTGGCGATGGCAACAATGGTAATAACGGCCAGGGCACCTTCCCCGACCGCTCCCAGGTATCCCACAAACCGGGCGTCGGTGTCTTTGTCGAGTTGCTTGGAGGTAGTGCCGGATGAGACCAGCCCGTGAAAGCCGGATACCGCCCCGCAGGCGATGGTGATAAAGAGCAGGGGGAACCAGCTTACATCCTCGGTCGCCGGGTTGGACCAGGGGGCGGTAACGTCGGGAGAGATAAAGAAAAGCCCCAGATAGAGGATCGCCAATCCCAGGATAAGTTGTTCGGCATTAATAAAATCGCGGGGCTGCAACAATTTCCAGACCGGCAATACCGATGCGATGTATACATAAATCATCAGTACGACGATCCAGACCAGGAACGACATCGAAACGCCGTTGAGTCCGAATAGCACCGTAGCTTCTTCTCCGCCGAAATAGCGAACCAGGTCGATTTGAAGCGCGGGCACGTAGGTTGCCAGGATGGCGGAGAAGTACATGACTGCCAGCACGATAATGGAGGGGATCAGCATATTGCGCTCTTTTTGGTAGGTATAATACCCGATTCCCACCGCCAGCGGTATCTGTAGAAAAATGGAGACCACGCTGGCGGGAAAGGAGATAAACAGGTTGGAGATCACCCACGCAAACACCGCGTTAACCATAAGCACAAGTATGAGGATGATAAACAGGAACAGGATGCGCCCTCGTTCGCCGATCAGCTCACTTGCCAGCGTGCCGATGGAGCGCCCTTTGTGGCGGACAGAGAGCACGAGTGTCCCAAAATCGTGGACGCCAGCGGCAAAGACGGTACCCAGCGCCACCCACAAAATTGCCGGAAGCCAGCCCCAGTAAATGGCGATGGCGGGTCCCACGATGGGGGCAGCTCCCGCCACGGAAGTGAAATGGTGGCCCAGTACCACCCACTTGTTCGTTGGAACAAAATCGACTCCGTCCTCGCGCTCATGGGCCGGTGTGGTCAGCGTGGGATCGAGCTGATAAATTTTTTCGGCTATGAATTTAGAGTAAAAACGATACCCCAAAATGAAGATAAACAGTGCTGCTGTCGCCAACCAGATTCCGTTCACAGTATAGTCCCGTTTTTTTGTGCGATTAAAAATTCCCCATTGCGTATTTCGTACCCACAATAAGGATAAATAGATTTAATTTGAAGTGCGTTTCATACGCCACCTTGGTTATCTGGAGTTAAAACACGGCGTTATACGAAGACAGGTGTTCCTTTAACACTGTGTGCTACTTTGCGGGGCTTTGCGATGCAACCGAAACAGGCTATTTTGCAGTTGGGACCTTTGCACAACCTACTATTGTGTTGGGAGGTGATTGAGGTGGTGAGTGGGTACCACCGACCTTATTGACCTTCTAAACGGGAGTACTACTCCCTCAGAACGAGGAGTTGAAGGTTTTTCAAAGCTTTCTTGCAGTATTCAAATCAACAAATACCGGAATGATTGAACCAGACGTATTGCTTTCGGGCTACGCCCGCGGGGTGTTTCCGATGGCCGATTCCCGTTACGATACCGATGCCAAGTGGTACACGGCCAGCCGCCGGGGTATTATACCGCTGGATAATTTCAGGGTGTCATCAAACGTGCGGCGTATAATTCGAAACGACCATTACCAAGTGCGTATTGACTCCGCTTTTCGCGAAGTGATGGAGGGCTGCGCCGACCGGCAATCGACCTGGATTTCGGATGAGATCATTGACTCGTACTGCCGGCTCCATGAGCTGGGCCATGCCCATTCGGTGGATGTGTTTGATCACGACGGGAACCTGGTCGGGGGACAATATGGTGTTTCGCTGGGTGCGGCCTTTTTTGGGGAATCGATGTTTGAGCGGGACGAGGCGAAAGAGGCATCGAAAGTGGCTTTGTATTACTGCCACAAAGCACTGGTGCAGGGTGGATTTGAACTTTGGGACACCCAGTTTTGGACCGAACACCTGGCCCGGTTCGGATGCATTGAAATTTCTAACCGGGAGTACCAGCAACGGTTACAGGAAGCGCTCGGGAAGCGTGCAGAGTTCATGATTTAATGTATGTTCGAAATAATTTCCAGCTTTAACATTGTTTCTTAATTTCTTGGGGCATGGCTTTAATCTCCCCTGTCCCCTGGAGGGGAGCGCCGCCGAAGGCGGGAGGGATGTTATTCTCTATGTTAGAGGTCCCCCATCAAGAGACTTTCCATCGGTGTTTTTTTAAAATCTTTGTTGTGTTCATGTAAAAGTGGATTGTTATCAGGTTTCAAATCACCAATTCGCAATTGGCTTGTCCTTCAATACCGGCATCTGTTTTTTCCACAGTTTGTAATATGATCCCCTGTTTTCCATCAGCTCCCTGTGGGTTCCCTCCTCGATGAGGTTGCCCTGTTTCAACACGCAAATTTTGTCAGCCTGAATCACGGAACCCAACTGGTGGGCAATTACAATGACCGTCTTTCCCTGGTCGATCAGCATATCGACGGTATGCTGTACATGCTGCTCGGAAGATGAGTCGAGAGAAGAAGTGGCTTCATCAAGAATCAAAATTTCTGGATTTTTATAAAGAGCCCGGGCGATGGCGATACGCTGCTTCTGTCCGCCGGACAACGTGGCGCCGTTTTCGCCAAGGTATGTTTCAAATCCGGCCGGCAGGTTTTCTATAAAGTTGATAATACCCAGTTTTTTACAAATGGCAATGATTTTCTCCATATCCGGATCGAACACACCAACTGCAATATTGTCAATTACATTTCCTGCAAATAGATCAATCTGCTGAGGTACAACGGAGATATTGTCTCTAAGGCTTCTGTTATCAATATATTCCAGGTTTAAATCCCCGATGAGCACCCGTCCCTCCCGCAAAGGGTAAAGTTTTTGCAGGATGTTGATGATGGTTGTCTTTCCCGATCCGCTTTCACCCACAAAAGCTGTTATTTTTCCTTTTGGAATGGTTAGATTCAGATTTTCAAATACCATGGCGCGAGAGCCATAGCGAAAGGTGACGTCCTGAAATTGTATATCCCCGATCAACTCAGGTTTTAATTGAACCTGCCGTCCATCCTTCTCTTTTTCCAGGTCCATGATTTCAAACAATCGGTCGGCAGCAATCATAGCATCCTGGATGGTTTTGTTCATTCCGATAAGCTCATCAACAGGTCCGGTGAAATAGCCTATAACCGCATAAAACGAGAGTAGCTCACCGGGTGTAATAACTTGTTGAATTACAAAATATCCGCCTGCCCAGAGCAAGATGATAGTAAACAGCCTGGAAACAAACTTGGAAGCGTTACCGGAAAATACCGAATTTAAGCCGGAACGGTACACAGTTTTGAGAAGCCGGATAAATCGCGTTTCAGTTTTGATATTTGCAAACTCTTCTAACCCGAACTGTTTAACGGTTTTTATCGAGTTCAACGATTCCACAAGCTGGGATTCCAGATCAGCGGCATTTTCCATGAGCTGGCGCTGGGTCTGCCGGTTAATCCTGTTGGTTATGTAGTAGACAAGCCCGTAAGCGGGAATAATTGCCAGCATCACCAATCCCAGTTTCCAGAAATAGGTGAACATCAGGCCAAAAGAGAATAGCACAATAAAAATATTGACCGCCAGATTGATGGAAACATCGTTAATAAACGTCCTGATCTTTACGGCATCGTTGATTCTGGAAATAATCTCTCCTGTCCTCATGGAATCAAAAAAACGCTGAGGCAGCTTGATCAGGTGTTTGTAGTAGCCCAGGATAAGACGGGCATCAATTTGTTGACCGGTTTTGAGTGTAAAGATCGTTTTTGTTGCTCCAAAAAAAATCTGAAGCAGTAATAAAACGATCATGGACAAACTGAGTAAGTTCAGCAGATTTTCATTTCCCCCCGGCAGGACATGATCCACAATTAGCTGCACATATATGGCCGTGCTGAGGCCGATAATTGTAAAAACCGCTGCTCCGAAAAGGGCCTGCAGCATCACCTTTTTATGCGGCTTTACGAGAAACCAGAGTCTCCTTGAAATCGAAATTTTTTCATTCCCTTCTTCAAAATTTTCAGCGGGCATTAATAAAACAAGCACTCCGGTCCACTGTTTTCTGAATTCTTTGTGAGGAATGTTGTGCAGCTTGCCGTCCATGGGGTCCATTACCACAACATGGCTGTCAGTGGTATTGTAGATAACCACATAATGGTGCAGTACATCTTTGACTACAACATGAGCGATTGCCGGAACGGGAATATTAAACAGGCTTTCAAAGTTTCCGCGAACTCCCTTGGCCTCGAACCCGAGCTCCTCCGCGGCCTCAACCATACCCAGCACATTGGTACCCTTTTTATCCGTGGAAGCATACTGGCGGATGCGGGCAATAGGCAATTCCAAATTATAATGAGCGGCCACCGACGCAAGGCAGGCGGCCCCGCAATCGGTAATATCGTGCTGTTTTATCTCGATTTTTCTCCTGTTCATAGCTCTGTCGATTTTTCGAGGCAGATTTGTACCCCGTAATACTGTTTCTGCCCAAGTGGCGCTCAAGCCTTAATTAATATCGGGCTATAGTTTTAGAATAATCTTTTTTAAAAGCCTGAAAAAAAGCTTTAAATGCCGGTTAAGGGTCATTTAAGTAGGACTCAATTTTTTTAAGTTCGTTTTACCCAAATGAGATTTTGCAGTATTTGCAATAACATAAATGTACCCGGAATGCGGAGCAATGGTACCTGCCTTTAGAACGAGGTGGAGGATTTTGCCATATTGAGTACACTGTAATTCTTCTTCCATGAGATATCTGTCATTTATGTGTTATTCCTTTCGGTTCCATCCGTAACAGGATTTAGCCAGTCATCCACATTGTCATACAGCAACTGAAACAGACTCCGCTCCGTTACTTTGAACCGTGCCTGCAGGGTCATCCCCTTTTTAAGATATCCTTTGTATCCATTGGGAAGCTCCAGGTAAGATCGATCCAGTTCTGCACGCACCCGAAAAAACGGTTGATCATTATTTGTAATCGCATCGTTTGAAATCTCAATGACTTTGCCCGTCAGCATGCCCCATTGATTATAATCAAAAGCATCTACCTGGAAATAGGCTATCATCCCCTCTTTTAGCAACCCTATCTCCCGGGGAGACACATAACATTCGGCCACCAGGCCGGTATCGGGAGAAATTTCTGCCAGTTGCTGATTGACCCGGACATAGCTGCCCTCTGAAATTCCGGCCAGGTTTTGTACGGTTCCGGTTACCGGCATATGTATTTCAAACTCCCGCTGCTCGTCCATCAACTGAATCTCTTCGGTTCTCAATTCATCTTTTTCCTGCTGGTACTGGATCAGCTTTGCTTCCCATTCAGCCAGCTGCTGATCAAACATCAAGCGATAGTTGTTAGCAGCGACTTCCAGAGCGAACTCACTCTCCTCCAGTTTAGCAACAGATATCGCCTCTTTATGATACAGGGCCTGCTGTCTCTTATGCCTTTTCCGGGCATTGTGCCATTCAATTGCCGCCTTTTGCAGTTTCTGTTGAAAAGCAATCAGCGATCGTTTGAACAAAGCTGATTTAAAACCTGTATACCGGTTGAAAATCCGTGCAGAATCCAATTGCACCAAATACGTTAAGTCTTGAATAAATTGTTCGATTTCTAGCTGGCGTGTTCGATTGTAGTTCAGCCGTTTCTCCAAAATGGGCGATGCTATTCTTGCTACCAGCATCTCTTCAGCGAAGGTCTTGTTTTCTTTTAAGGCCAAGTGTGAAATTTTCCCGGATGCCGGGCTTAGTAGCACCTTTCGCTCCACTTCAGGCCGTATAATACCCTGACTTTTGACACTCACATCCATGTGTATAAAGGGTAATAGAGCGAGGATGCCGACCAGCGTAAAAAGCATGGATGAATAGATGATTTGCGATCGGACTGAATGATGCCAGAAGTGGTATTGTGTGGTCTCTTTGATGATTTCTTCAGGAAACAGCATTATTCTGTGCTTTTAAACCCGATTTAACTTTCCATCGCTTCCATTTTCAAATCAGATAGCTTTTGAGTTTTTTCTTTGGTGGGAACGTTGTGGAAAAAAAGGAAGACAAGAATAGCCAGCATTCCAACTATTATGAACAGATCGACCCAGGCGCCAACCCCATCGGCGATCATGGGATAATCAAATTTCATGAGATAAGGGAATTCCTGTCCTCCGGAAAATTCTGATGCGATAGAAAGGTTGAAAAATCCGTAGGCAAAATGAATTCCGATAGCAATATATAAGTTTTTAAACTTGATATAGGAGTAACCCATCGCAAGTCCTCCCAAAAAGACAATTATATTATTCAGGAAATCCGGATAGATATGAAATGAGAACACAAGTGAAGTGAATAGTAGACTAAAATATTCGCTTCTTGAAATCCCTTTTATGTAATTAAACAAGAAACCTCTAAAAACTATTTCTTCACCTATTGCAACAAACAGATTCCCTAATAATCCTACCAATATATATATTTTGGCTATATTGTATATTTCAAAATTATAAAATCCATAACTTATAAAATTAGCATATCCAAATAATATTGATAAATAAAATATTGAGTATAAAATAAAAAAAGATATCAGTATGTATTTAATAAAGCTCTTCAGGTTCTGTTTGTTTAGTTTAATTGCTTCAGTTATGCGCTTATAAATACCATGTCTTGTTTTCTTGGTCCAAAAAAGTAAAATTACTGCCAGGAATATGGGATATAAACGCTCAATAAATAATTGTTCTGGACTAAATTTGTTTTGAGTCAAAGAAAGCCCTACAAGTAAAACTGTACCATGTACAAGTATCATTGTAGTAAACAAGAGTAAGAACACGCTAGAAGACTTTGCCAACGTAGAGACGGCTGATCTTAACGGCGAATTCTTTGTTAAAGGCATATGTCAGTCACTTATTATTTTCCGGGAGCAGTACGAGCCTGCTCCCGGTTATTTTTACTTAAACCAGCTTTCAACTTCACGGATAGCCGCACCTATGTACCAGCCAACATCATAGAAGGGCGATGTATTTAGATCCGGTTTGCCTCCTGATATTTCCAAATATTCGTGTAAAGTAAGTTCTCTTAAATCATTCATAATATTCTCCTTTTTTGCTAGTTTTTTTATTTATCGTAGTACCCATCATGTACACCTTTTTTGAATTCAGAATAAGCCCACTGAATTAGTTCTACATTAAACATAATGAGTCCCCCATCAGTCTTTATCATTTCCTCTTGACTGAGTTCTATTACGCCAACGCTGCTTAAGTTTTCCATAAGATCCTCTCTATCTATTTAGTTGTTAAGGTTTTCTTTACCTCCTTGATGAGGCCTGTACGTAATCACATCAAATTGAGTTAAAAAATAAATAGCTACCGATAGTCATTTTTTAATTTCTTAATGATTTTTTGCTTGCTGTCTAACACTGTCAGTGTTCGAATTGCTTCCTGCTCTCTGACGGCAAACACCGCAAGCCCATGAGGCCCGTCCAAATTCAGTTTCCGGATTATATTTTTCCGGTGGTTGTTAATGGTATGGATGCTTCGGTTCCAGTCGCCGGCGATTTCGCGAGTCGTCTTTTTCTCGCTAATTTCCTGTAAAATTTTCAGCTCTGTCTTTGTCAAGGGCTGTTGCACATTGGCCGCCAGCAATTCATCTTGTTGGTTTGCTCTCTTCCTTTTTAAGAATCCAAATACCCTCTGGCTTACATATATCTTTTTTTGTTTAAAGGCTTTCATGCCGTGCAGCATCTCGGTAATAGAATCCATTTTTGTGACGTAAGCCACGCGGTCAAAACGGCTGGTAAACGGGATATACAATTGTTCTAATTTCCCTACAACTATTGTTCTTAAATGACGGGTTACATCCCTGTTATTGCTACTTATATATCTTCGAGCCGATACGGCATCCATCACATATAAATGTTGATCGGATCGTTTCCCGGGGTTGAATCCCCTTTTTTCGATAGATACCTTATATCCATTCTCGTCTAAAAAATGCAGGAGAGCTTCTCCCTCTAAATAGTTGTCATATATTACTTTCAAATACATGGGTCTCCCTGGTATTGGCTTTTTTGATATGCGTTTACTTAAGAGAGACTTTTAAAAGCAATTCCTTACAAAAAAATTTAAAAAGTTCACTGCCGATACTTTATTTATCAGACGGTATGAATTTTAGGAAGCGCAAACACCATGTTGCCAATTTAGAGAGGGACTTCTTGGAAAAGCAGGTAATAAGGTTGTTTTAATGAGAGGCCTTTGTAAATCTATCAGCTCGTCGTTGTGAAAGAGTTGTACTCCCGCTCCCAATTAGGTCGGTGGTACAACCACTTTCCAACAAACCGATTTTTGCTCAATCACAGTGTGCATCTGCAAGCGGTCACCCGGATTATTGAGAAAAAAAAAGGCTTGGTTTCCGTTGGGCAGGTAGGCCCTGAATAGTTCAAAACCACGCACCAATCTGTCAAAATCTAGGGAAGATTGCTCAAAACGTTTTGATGGTCGGAATTCAAAACGCTTCCTGATTGCAAAAAGGCTTAAAATTTAAGCAAATCATCCAGCGTAGAATACAGTCAGGCTTTTACTGAAAGAGAGCTGTGCACTTCGCGTACTTTCTTTTCAATCCCCTCCGGGTCAAGTCCCACCTCGTGATGCAGCTCCTGCTGGGTACCATGTTCCACAATGCGATCCGGCACGCCCATGATGGTCGTGGGAATGTGGTATGGTTTGTCAGCCAGGTACTCCGCTACCGCACTTCCGAAACCGCCCAGCCTGGTGCCATCTTCAATGGTGATGATATGCTGGTAGGAATGGCAAATTTCGTCGATCAAATCCGTGTCCAGCGGCTTGGCAAAGCGCATGTCATAGTGACCGATGTTAATACCCTCGGTTTGCAGCTTGTCAGCCACTTCAATGACGTAATTGCCCATGGGACCAAAGCTTAGAAAGGCGATATCTTCGCCCTCGCGGAGGCACTGACCCTTGCCGATCTCAATCGGCTGAAAGTTTTTGCGATAGCTCATCCCGGTCGCCCGCCCTCTCGGGTATCGGATCGCCCAGGCGGCCTCCTCATATTTGGAGGCGGTGTACATCATATCGCGCAGCTCCTGTTCATTGAGTGGAGAAGAGATCACCATGTTGGGCACGGCCCGAAGGTAGGAGATATCATACAGCCCGTGATGCGTGGGACCGTCGGCTCCGACCAGCCCGGCGCGGTCGATACAGAACACGACCGGCAGCTTTTGGATCGCCACGTCGTGAATGACCTGGTCATAGGCGCGCTGCAGGAAGGTGGAATAGATGGCGGCAAACGGTTTTTTGCCTTCTGTCGCCAGGCCCGCAGCAAACGTAATGGAGTGCTGCTCGGCGATACCCACGTCAAAAGCGCGGTCGGGGAAGGTGTTCATCAGCGGCCACAGGCTGGAGCCGCTCGGCATGGCGGGCGTAATACCCACGATGCGCTCGTCGTTTTCGGCCAGCTCCACAACCGCCTCCCCGAAAATATGCTGATATTTGGGAATCTCCGGACCCGTCTTTTCAGGGGCCAGGGATTGACCGGTAATTTTATCAAACGGACTGCTCTGGGCGTGCCACTTGGTTTGCTCGCGTTCGGCAGGAGCAAAACCCTTTCCCTTAACCGTTATGGCATGCAGCAGCTTGGGGCCCGGGATGTCTTTGAGATCCTCGAGGTGGCGGCGAAGTGAATCTACGTTGTGACCGTCCACCGGACCGTAGTATTTAAAACCGAGAGCCTGAAACAGGGCACCGGGGGTAATGGCGGCCGTGATCGCTTTTTCCAGTTTGGACGCTGCTTTGCGCATCTGTTCACCGGCCTTCTTGAAGTGACCGAGCAGATCGTAAATTTCGTCACGAATCTTGTTAAACGTCTTGCTGGTGGTGATGTCGGTAAGATATTCTTTCAATGCGCCGACGTTGGGGTCAATCGACATGTTGTTGTCGTTCAGAATCACCAGCATATCTTTGTCGAGCGCCCCGGCGTTATTCATCGCTTCAAACGCCAGACCGGCCGTCATGGCCCCGTCGCCGATCAGGGCGACCACGTTGTTCTCTTTTTGGCTGAGATCGCGCGCTACCGCCATCCCCAGGGCCGCCGAAATAGAGGTGCTCGAATGGCCGACTCCAAAATCATCGTATTCACTTTCACTCCGTTTGGGAAAACCGGAGAGCCCGCCGTATTTGCGATTGGTGTGGAATTTATTTCGCCGGCCGGTTAGAATTTTGTGGCCGTAGGCCTGGTGCCCAACATCCCATACAATGCGATCTTCGGGTGTATTAAATACATAGTGAAGGGCAACGGTCAGCTCCACAACACCCAGGCTGGCTCCAAAATGTCCGCCGTGGGTAGAAACGGAATCGATAATAAAATCCCGGAGCTCATCACAGAGCTCAACGAGCTGCCCGGGCTCCAGTTTCTTCAGGTCGTCCGGCGTATTTACCGTTCCGAGCAGGGGACCGGGTTCTATTTTTTCTTGATCCATAATCAATCATTATTGATTGTTTTCATTGTGCTCTTCATGCACTTTTTCGATGCGCAGTTCCGCCTCTTCAAGGGTTTTTGTGCAGATGTTGGAGAGGGTAATACCCTCTTCGTACAACTCTATTGAATCTTCAAGAGAAACCGATTCGTCCTCCAGCTTGGAGACGATCTCTTCCAACCTGGTTAAAGCCTCTTCGAAACTCAGCCGTTCCTTTTTTGACATAATTACGCGTAATATAAAAGGTTGATAGCTCTACAGACTCATAAATAAAACAGATTCAGCGAGTTGATTCCAATTCTTTTTCCATTTTTTCTTTCTTTTTTTTCTCTTCCTTTTTGGTTTCCCGGTCGAATTGCTGGATAAATGAATCGAGTTCACTTCCACTTAAAAATGAAATTTTCTTCGTCTCGCGGTACTGTTGGTAAAAAACCGATATCAGGGCGGCAGTGGGCACGGCGATCAGCAGCCCCACAACACCCAGCATAAATCCAAAAAACAGCAGCGAAACCATCACCAGCAGCGGATGCAGTCCTACATGCTTACCCACCACGCGGGGAACGATAAACCCGGACTCGAGTACCTGCTCCACACCAAATACGATGTATATCGCCGGGAGATATTGAAACCAGGGATCGCCGAATGAGACGCCCACGAGCGTACAGATTGAAACGCTGAACCAAAGTCCGAATGTAGGGATGAAGTTTGTCAATCCGGAAAAAATGCCAAGGACCAGCGCGTAGGGCACATCCAGCAGGTAAAATCCCAGGCTCAGGTTCACGCTGCTGATCAACACAACAATAAACTGTCCCCTCAGGTAAGAGCCAACGATGCGACTTATCTCTGTAGTATAATCGGTGGAGACATCGGTGGGGGTGATCAGCGATCGCACAAAAATTCCGATTTTCTGGTAATCACGGATCATAAAAAAGCAGAGGAACGGGGTCAAAATGATGAAGAAAAGCACGGCAACCGCACTGCCGACCCCCGTCAGGTAGCCGGAGGAAAGATCGGTCAGGTCCTGGTAAAACCCTTCAACCACGGAGTTGATCTGGTTGACCAGTTGCGGCTTCAGCGTGGTGCTTTCCAGGCCAATTCGATCAAAAAGGGCCAGCAGTCCCGTGGATTCGATCCAGGCTTCGGTGTTGGTTGAGGCCTCGTTTAACAGGGTGCCCAGTTTTGAGAGTTGATCCAGTACAGTGGGTACGGTGAGCACGAACAGGACGGTAAGCAACCCAAGACATCCAAAGGTAAAGAGGCCGGCGATAAGCCCACGCGGAACCTGCCGCTTTTCAAGATTTTCCACCAGCGGGTTGATGATAAAGGCAATGATATAGGCCACGATAAAGGGTACCAGCAGGTGACCTGAATCATAGATCAACCAGAGGCCGGCTGAAAAGGCGGTGGCATAAAGCAGGGCGCGTGCAACCGGCTGCTGGCGTATCGGGTAGAGTATAATTCCGATAACCAGGCCATACCCCAACGGGTTGATGAGGTGTTCCAGCTGATACATAAGGAACAGCAGCGCCAGCACGCCGCCGGCAAGGAGCACCAGCTGACCACGATCGCTTAACCAGGAATGTAGATGTTTAGACATGGGGACTAGTGGTTGATGAGAATAGGGCAAAGTTAAGATATCAGGGGGAATCTACCAATTTTACCAGGGAATCTGGCGGATACTTGTTCCGTCGGAGCTGAAGATCAGGGCTTTGTGAAGACTGGTGAATTTCATTTTCCCACTGTAGCGACGCAGCCGGCGCACGGCTTCGGGATGGGGATGCTGAAAGCGATTCGATTTGGCCAGTGACAGGACTGAAATATCGGGGGTGGCCTCGCGCAGAAACCGGGAAGAGGAGCTGGTACGGCTGCCGTGGTGACCGGCCTTCAGGAAGTCGGTATCCAGTAGATTCCCGTAATGGTTTAGGAGCCGCTGTTCCTGTCCCCGTTCCGCGTCCCCCACAAAAAGGAATTCGGTTTGCCCATAAATAAACTCAAGGATCAGCGAGTGATCGTTGGGATCGGAGCCGTAGTTGCGGCCGATCGGGCCATAACTCAGCAGGAGTACTGAGGGGTCCAGCACAATCGACTGCCCGGCGTTAACTGTTTTGACCGGTATTGAATGACGCCTGGCCAGGGAGTGATATTGTTGATATAGGTTGGAGCTGTAGGCGTAGCCCGAATTGTAGATCGTGTCGATCGCTACATGCTCTATCAGCTCACTAATTCCCCCGATATGGTCGGCGTGCGGATGCGTAAGAAAGACGGCATCCAGCTTGTCGATACCCTCGGCCTTCAGGTGGGGAAGGATAACATATTTGGCACTGTTGTACCTGGGCGACCAGCGACCGGTGTCGATAAGGAAGTGCCTGCCGCCCGGGGTGCTCACCAGTGTGGCATCTCCTTGGCCAACATCAAAAACGGTGATCGTTAGTTTGGCCGGCTGGATTTTTTTGACCAGCTGCCTGCCGGACTGAACGGTTAAAAGAAGCAGGAGCATGGAGAGTATTTTCCATCGCAGGCGCGAAATATGCAGGGTCGCCATTAAAAAAAGGCCCGCTATCCAGAGGCCAAAAACAAGCGGAGATTCGACGTGCAGCTGAATCCAGCTCCAGTTCAGCCGGGAAGCCCACTCGGTAAAGCAGCTTAATTCATTTAAAAACCATTGGTTGGGGACGTTCAACGGTAGACCGACAGCAGGGAAAACGGCTGCAACCGGCAGCAGGAAAAGGGCATACGGTACAACAAATCCGAGCCACGGAACAACCACGCCGTTGGCAAGGGGCCCGATCAGGGAAAATTCCCCAAAGTGATAGGTCAACAAGGGGAACAGTCCCACCTGCACCAGGATGGAGACGATAACTACCATAACCGGCGTGCCATACCACCGGTAGCGAACCCAGTGGGGAAGCCAGCGCTCGACGACGGGAACAGTAAGCAAGATGATGCAGACAGCAGAAAAGGATAGCTGGAAGCCGGGCGCAAACAGGTCGGCGGGATTTGCCAGTAGCAGGATCAGCGCCGAAACGGCCGTCAGGTTCAGCGAGTCGCGCACTTTGTGGAACAGCTTGCCAAACGTGATGAGCCCCACAGTGAGAGAGGCCCGGCACACAGAAGCGGAAAATCCGGTTAGCCCCGCATAGAAAAAGAGTAAAGTCAGGAGCAGGGCCAGCCCGATCTCCTTTCCGTACCGCAGGGTCCAGAACCAGGGGATGAGCAGCCAGAAGGGAGCGACAATAAATCCCACGTGCAGCCCGGATACAGCCATGATGTGGGAAAGGCCCGCCCGCGAGAAGGCTATTTTATCCGCCCGGTCCAGTTCATTTTTGTACCCGATGAGCAACGCCTTGGCAAGAGATTGTGAGGTTGAATCAAAATTTTGTTCAATCTGATCGAGCACCAGCTGCCGCAGGTGGTGCCAGCTGAGCAGGGTTTTCGGGTTGTGAACAGAATCGATCGACTCTATTCCCGCCTGTGTATAGATACCCTGCGATTCCAGATATCCCTTGTAATCGAATTGGTGCGGATTTCTCGGTTGTTCCAGCGGATAGACCGTCGCCGAAAACCTGATGCTGGACCCCAGCTGCAGTTGGTCCGGTATATGATCAGTCTCGGGATCAAGCACCGCCCGGAGATTGTACGATTCAACCCAGCGAAGGGAGTCAACCACCAAAGTGGTGTCAACGGCCACGTCCACCTGGAGCTTGCCGGTGCTGGTGGGTTTGATGTTGTATACGCTGCCTTTTGCACTGATCTGGTCCCAGGTATACGCCTCCAGTATATCGGCGGCCTCCGGACGATCGAGCTTGTCATGAATTGAATGCCACGCCATGCCAAACAGGAAAACAAGCAGCAGGTAGGTCCCCACAGAAAGTTGGTGAAACAGCGGATTGAGGGTTGCTGTGGATTTGAATTCCACAGCAAACAGCAGCACGACAGCCGGAACAAGCAGTCCGACGGTGAGCGAAAGGGAGAGATTAAAATAGTAATCGACCGTGATGCCCGCGGCAAACAGCAGGGCAATTCTTACAGCAGGATATTTTGCAAAGGGAAACTGATATGTGCTTTGGCCACGCATCTACTGGTAAGACCGTCATTCGGGCCAATCCTTACAAAAACCCCATAAATGAAGAAACCCGATTCAGAAGAATGGCGGAATTGGGTAAAAAAGCGGCTTGCAAAGCCTCCTGCAACAAATTTGATCACTTCATTTTATTCCAGGCCCAGATAAAACTGTTCTCTCAGCTCCTGCACGTAAATACCGATATCGTTTCGCAGCTCAAAAAGCTGTTCGTGAAGCAGTACGTATTCTTCTTTTTTGATATAGGGGGCCTCTTTCAAGTGATCCTGGAGCAGGATCAGCGACATATTGGTGCAGTGGAGCGCCTTTTTGGTATAGGCGATATTACCCCCGAGAAAATCCTGCTCAAATCCGAATGAGTAGCCCCCGGCAAGTTTAGCTCCGATTTTCAGGACGTTGCTTACAAAATCGTTGTATTCTTCTGAACGGTATCTTCCGTGCACACCCTCGGCCCACTGCAGAATGTAGGCGGCTATTCCGCGGGCTGTATTGTATATTTCGAGCGTGTCGATGGAGCCGTTGTCGGACATCGTAAAATCATTGCTCAGTTCCTTCCAGTCCTCCCCATAGTCAAAGTCGTCCTCTTCCTCATCGAAAAAAAGTTCATCCTCATATTCGTTATCGAGGAAGAAGTCGTCCATTTCGTCTTCCAGATCCTCATCCCAGTCTTCATCATCCTCGTCAGGGAAATAGGCTTCCTCAATCTGCAGTTCTTCCTCAATAAATGCGTCCACCGCATCCAGCTCGTCCGAGTTTTCCTGCAGGAGAGTGACCCATCGCGGGGTGTTTCCTGCGGGATCAGGAGCTATGAAGCGGCGCAGTTGCTCACTCTTTTTCTCAATTTCATCCAGGTGAGCTTCCCATTTATACTCATCCCAAATATCGTCGTTGAAACCTCCGGTAAACATAAGGCTGATGGATGGGTTAGTATTAGTATATTTTTCCTATCAAAACAGAAGTTGTTGCTTTTGGTCGATAGATACATCAGGAAAATAACGTTTTTCTCGTTTTGTTGGTATCCTTTTTGGTGGGAGTGGAGTTATAATTTTTTAAGGTTTGATGCTCACGGCCTTCAGGGTCCAAAACAGCCCCGGAAGGGATATTCAGAGCCGTTTTAGCACTCCCATGATAACCTGGGTGAGTTTCGGTTCTGCCATGCCGGCGGCCTCCAGGACATCCTCAATATTGACCGGTTCGAGCGCGTCGGGAAAACATTCATCGGTAATAACGGAGATCCCCATGATATCCATCCCCATGTGGACGGCCGCTATCACTTCGGGTACGGTGCTCATTCCCACCACGTCGGCCCCGATAAGCCGCAAAAAGCGGTATTCGGCCCTGGTTTCCAGCATTGGTCCACTCAGCGCAAGATAGACGCCCTGGTGCATCTTGATCCCCTTTTCAAGGGCTACCGTTTCGGCAAGTTCAAGCAGCCGTTCGGTATAGGGTTCGCTCATATCCGGGAACCGGGGACCAAGCTCATCGTCATTGGGGCCGATAAGGGGATTGTCACCCAGCATGTTGATATGGTCGTTGATCAGCATGATGTCTCCCCGCCGGTAATTGGGGTTGAGCCCGCCGCAGGCATTGCTGACCAGCAGGGTGTCGGCTCCATTTTCTTTGAGTACTCGCAGGGGAAAGACGATCTGCTGCATCGAATAGCCCTCATAGTAGTGAAAGCGTCCCTGCATGGCCACCACCTCTTTGCCGGCCAGGGTGCCAAAGAGCAGCTGGCCGGCGTGACTTTCCACCGTGGAGACGGGAAAGTTGGGAATGTCGGCGTATGAGATACGGATCTCCACCTCAATTTCATCAGCCAGGTTGCCGAGACCTGTTCCTAGTATCAGCAGGTAATTGGGACGGAGATCGGTTTTATGCTGGATATGTGCGAGCGCTTCATCGCGTTTGGAGCGGAATTCTTCGACAGAATCTGGCGGCATGAAAGCAGAGAGTTTTTCGGTTAGAAAAAATTGAGTTAGCGAAATATATAAAATTCAAAGAAAGGAAAATCTACATGAAAATATCGACAAGCGGGCTTTAAATATGATAGCCACGACTTGATCTGACAGTTAGCCGTTAGAAGTCGGTTTTAGCCCGGATTACCTCACCAATTTCGCAGCCTTTTACAGGCTGTAATGATAATTTGGCAGTAAAAAATGGGATAAGGTATTGTCATCCATAAAGTGACATGATCTTATCCGAAATACTTGTGAGAAATTCGGGTTAGTTGTCAGGTTAAACTTTTTAAAAGCGGAGGTGTTTCCAGAGATCAACGGCTGAGTAGATTCGAGTCCGCCGCTTGTCCATCAATTGAGGTTTTGGCACATGAGAACAGGCCGAAAACAGGGCCAAACAACGGTTTACAGCCCTCTTGGCTGTTCACCTAATCCAGCTCATCAATGATATCGTCAACATCTTCGGCGCCCGGGGGGATCGTTTGGGCTTCTTCGCCTGTGTCCTGATCCTCCTCAGAGAATTGCTGTTTCCTGTTTTGGACCTGTTTCTTGAAATGCTCCTCAAAATCGGCGTCACTTTCAGCCGGCATGTCAAACAGGTCGGCTTCGTCCCTTGCAAACTGGTCGAGTGACTCCTGGGCCAGTTCCAGGTAAGACCGGATGCCTCCCACAATTTCCTTGCGCCGATCGAGCAGGCGCAGGATGTTCTGGCGGATCTGTTGCCGCTGCTGGATGGCTTCCCGAACGATGGACTCGGCTTCCATCTCCGCTTTTTCTATTTTGTTACGGGCTTCCTTGCGCGCGCCCGAAAGCTTGGTTTCGGCCGATTCCTTAGCGGTCTGGAGGGTTTCGTGCAGGGCTTCTTCCACGCGCTCGTAGTGCTTGAGTTTCTCCTCAAGTTCCTGTATCCGTTTTTCGAGTTCGCGGTTCTTGCCTACCAGGTGCTCCCACTCATTGGACATCAGGTTCAGGAATGCGTCCACTTCGCCCTGGTCGTATCCGCGGAAAGATTTTTCGAAGCTCTGTTGTTTTATTTCAAGTGCTGTAAGTTTCATGATGAGATGATATTGTCCTAAAGCTATTAAATGTCAATGAAAATGATGGCTTCAGTTTTTCAGCATATTCTTCAGCTTTGAACTGTCCTGCTGCCGGTCTTGTGCCGGTTTCTCCTCGTCAATTTCAATGGTGTCCCGGGGTTCTGAAAGCTGTTTTCCCGTTTTTTGTTCCGTGTCCTCTTCCGCAATAATAGCCTCCAGGTTTTGCAGCCGTCGTTCGGTATCTTTTTTGTGCTGCATAAAAGCCTTGGCCAGGCGGTTGAATGTTTCTTCGTCGTACCCGCCCTGTTTTCGGTTGATCCATGTTTTTATCAGGTCGATCACCTTGGTTGCAAGATATCCGACAAGTGCAAAAGCCCCGATAGCGCCTACCAGGGCAACGACCATTTCTTCAAAACTCATTATACTGTCCTCTCTTTTTCCTGGAGATCATTCGTAAGCCGCACGTTGCGGTCTTCTTCATCAATTTCCGGGTAGGGTTCCTTGTAATCCTCTTCTGATACGGCTGCTTCAAGTTGCCGTATCCGTTTCTTCATGTCTCTTTGTTGCCGCTTCAGGCCTTGTACGATGTGATTGAAGCTTTCCTTGTCAATCGACTCGGCACTGTTTTTCCTGGAGATCCAGTCCTCAATCAATCCCGTTGTGCAGCCGATTACCACAAGTGCAATGAGTAACACTTCCCAACTCATGATTTTGTTCGCTTGTTGTTTGCCATTTCTGATACTTTTTGCCGGTGTTCCCGCTTTACCTTTTCTTCATCGGTAATCTCAATTTCGCTCATACCGAGACCAGCGCCACGGCTAAACTCTTCCGGTTCCCCGGCCGCAATCGCTTCGAGATTCTCGACACGTTTTTTCAGGGAGTCCACCAGCTTGCGAAGTTCATCGACTTCCTGCTCGTTCTGGCGGCCCTGGTTCATCATTTTCATCTTGTTTTTCTGGTAGTCGAGGATGAATCCCCCTATAATTGCAACCAGCGGAATAAGTACCCAGATCCATGCAGCCATAACAGGTCCCTGTATTGTTGTACATTAATAATATAATGTACTAAATATTAATAAGATTGAAACATTTGATACGGACCGAATGATAAATTGTTATAGCATTTACGTGACGTATCCCGTATTGCGTACTGCGTATTTGGATCTGCCCAAATCCTCTTTACTTGTACAGTAATACGCAATACGCAGTACGAATCAGCCATAATCGCGTTCACCGAAAATAGCCCTCCCCACGCGGACCATGGTAGCACCCTCCTGTATCGCAATTTCCAGGTCGTTGGTCATGCCCATGGAGAGCTCCTCCAGCTGAATATTTTCGCTGTTGTATGTCTGGTGCTCGTCCTTCAGCTTGCGAAGCAACCTGAATTCCGGACGGATTTTCTCCAGGTCCTCATCATCATCAAGATAGGTGGCCATGCCCATGAGCCCGCGAACACGCACGTGCGATTTCCCCTGCGCATATTCCAGGATGTTCGCAAGATCGTCCGGTTCACATCCGCTTTTTTGAGATTCACCGCTGATGTTGACCTGGATCAACACATTTATTGCACGGTCGATGCGGGAGGCCCGCTTTTCGATTTCACGAATGGTTTTCTTTTTGGGCACCGAGTCGATCCAGTTTACCCGCTCTACCATATACTTGATCTTGTTTGTCTGCAGGTTCCCGACCATATGCCACTGAACCTGCTCTTCCTGCCAGGCATCCATCTTGTCCTGAAGCTCCCTGGCCCGGTTTTCACCGAAATGGACTTGTCCACACCCGAAGGCCGTCTTGATATCTTCGAGCGGCTTCATTTTGCTGACGGCCACCAGGGTGATCTCATCAGGATTCCGCCCGGCGTTTTCGCATGCTTCTTTGATTCGCTGTTGTACTGACGATAAATTAGCGCAGATATCTTCACTCATTTGACGTAGGTGGTTAGACTGTACTCAGGTTGTAGGTTGAAAAGAACGATTTATGTAAAAATAACCTTTTAACAGTCAGATTTAAATCGTATTTTTGGAAACTGAATTGGGTAATTTTAACCTATTTGAGTCTGGCTCTGAACAACTTTTTTACTTTGATTCTAACTGAGCGACCAGATCCACGTTGCCTTCACCCGACCTGGAAATTAAAATGCGGGGGTAGCGGATAACCACAATGAACACGCAGGTCCGGCATATTTCCACCTTTCTTCATCAATGGGCTCCCCCAAGTACCAAACTGGATTATGACAATGTCGGGCTGCTGGTAGGAGATCCGGAACAGCCGGTCAACAATATCCTTACCTGTCTCGACGTCACCCCGGGCGTTGTGGAAGAGGCGATTGAGAAAGACTGCGAGCTGATTGTTGCCCACCACCCTCTTATTTTCCAGAAAATTTCCCGCATCAATCCAACCAACGAGCAGGGAAAGATTATCTATAAGCTTATCCGGAACAATATTGCACTGATCGCCGCCCACACCAACCTGGATGCGGCGCTTGACGGGGTCTCGTTTGTGCTGGCCCAGAAGCTTGGGCTTGACAATCTCAAGTTCCTGGACAAGGGCTACAACATCTCCCGGAAAATTGTGCTGACTACCTCATACTCCGACAGTGAGTCGGTCCTCAAAATGTTGAATTACTACTCGGCGGAAGAGGCTCACTACTACAACGTGGAAGGTCGCAAAGATGGACAGCGTACTTTTGAAGCGATAATTGACGAGCACAATGTATCCGGGTTGATCAAGGAGTTGAGACGCAACGGGCTGCTCGATCAGGGAAACTACCAGGTGATGGATGTAGCGAGTCCCTCCGACAATGTGGGGATGGGCGTGGTTGGATTTTATCACGACAAGGGACTGACCCAGCAAGCGTTTTTGGAACGGATCTCTGACAGCCTGCAAGTGGAGGCGATCCGATACTCAGGGCATGCCGAGCGGATCAAGAAGGTGGCGGTGTGTGGAGGAGCCGGTGTATCGCTGGCCGGCAAGGCGATTGCTGAAGGGGCCCAGGCCTTTGTTACGGCTGATATCAAATACCATGATTATTTTACCGATACGAAAGATTTTCTGCTGGTGGATGTAGGCCATTATGAAAGTGAAGTGCCGGTCGTGCATGCCCTGCAGCAGGAACTGAAGGAAGCATTTGAAGAACTGAGGGTCTATGCAACCGATGTTGTAACAAACCCGATGAACGTGTTTATCTCTAATGTAAAACAGAACCCACAGGACTAAACGATTACTCAGCAATCTATGGAAGAAGTACTCCAACAGTTAACCAACCTCCAATATATCGACAGCAAAATCGATGAGCTAAAACAACTGCGTGGCGACCTCCCGGAGGAAATTCTCGATATTGAGACCGATATTAATCGCTACGAAGCCAAAATCAACAAGCTGGAAGAGGAGCAGAAGCAGCTTGAAGTCGAGAGCGACAATCTTAAGCTTGAGATTCAGGATGCGAAGGACAAGATGGAGAAGTATGAAGAGCAGCAGCTCTCCGTCCGCAACAACCGTGAGTATGATGCCCTGACAAAAGAGATTGAAGCTCAAAAACAGGTTGTCGAGAACTCTGAGTCGCGACAGGAAGAGATTCTCAAAAGGCAGGAACAGATTAAAGATGAGCTTGAAGAAGCCAGGGAAAACCTGGAAAAAACGCAGGCTCTTCATGATGAAAAGCAGAAAAACCTTGACAAGCTGGAGCAGGAGACCGAAGAAGAGGAGAAGAAACTCCTGGAAAAACGCGAAGAGATTGAAGAGAACATCGACAAGCGGTACCTGAAAAGCTATAACCGGCTGCGCAATGGCCTGAGCAACGGGCTCGCGGTAGTGGCGATGGAACGCGGCGCTGCACTAGGTATGGCCCTGCCTCCCCAAACACAGGTGGAAGTGAAACGCGGCAATAAAATCATCATCGATGAGAATAGCGGCCGTATCGTCGTTGATCCCTCATTCTTCGAGAAGGCCGAAGAGGAGCTTTCGGTCGACTAGCAGCACCGGCAGCTGTCGGTTTTTGTTCACAGCGAAGGGAAAAGGTTCAGAAGCGAGAAGCAGAAAAGATCGGTCGAAGCTCGACTCATTAACTCTTCTGCATCTCGCTTTTTGTGGCTAAAAAGGCTTTTTGGGACCAGGGTAAATTGGCCGTAGTTGAGACTTGTAAGCCTACGGGATCGTTGTTGCGAGGAGCGTTATACTCCTGCCTGACACTCCAACAAGTTCGGTAGTCAACCTGCCACCCAACGAAATAAAAAGTTCTGCAAAACTTTTTCGTGAGGTATAACCGCAGATTCACAAAACCCGCCTGCAGATCGCTGTCCATTTTCAAAACTAAACTGGTTTTCAATTCGTTGTTATGCTAACTTGTTTAGCGGATGATCGGGTCATCGCCCCGCACATAACGGTTAAAATCGATTGCCACAGTTTGCTTTAAGATGCAAAGATCGAGCGGCTTGGTCGGTACCTCAATCTCAGAGTGAGACAACAGGGTTTATCCGTAAAAGCCCTCTAACAACTTGTCAAATAGCTTTTTGTCTTAATCGTTATGTGCGGGGAGGAAAGTCCGAACACCGACGAGCACCGTGCTTCCTAACGGGAAGATCCGGGCAACCGGTTAGCCAGTGCCACAGAAAACAGACCGCCCCGGGGCACAGACCTCGGGGTAAGGGTGAAAAGGCGGGGTAAGAGCCCACCGCTCCGGTGGCGACATCGGAGGCAGGGTAAACCTCACGGGGTGAAAGCTCATGCAGGTCGTGCGCCGCTCGTCGCTATACGACCGGGTGGAGTGCTGGAGCTTCGGAGCAATTCGGAGCCCAGATAAATGATCGACCCTCGACAGAATTCGGCTTACAGATCATCCGTTCCAATTAGATGAAAAGGCCGCCTGAAAAGGCGGCCTTTTGTGTTTGTATGCGACACTGCCAGTCAATAATGTACTGGAATTCAGCTTGGGAAATAATGAGCAATACGGGCAAGTGCAGGTTTATCTTGTTGTTGAGTGGTTTAATCCTTGTTAACTTTACAACGAAAAAATTTTAAAAAATCGTAAAAAATAAAAAGTCAGATCATAATGGATTCAAAAGAACTTCGCGCCAAACAGGCCCCTCTTAAGAAAAAATACCTGAAAGAGCCGGGGGCGGCTCAGACCATCTTGCATGCGGAAGGCAGCATCGGTACGAACCTGGGCTGCAGGGTGGAAACCGACAACGGGATGGTGGAGGCCGGCCTGCATCCATTTACGGGCGGTGACGGCAGCCAGGCCTGTTCTGGAGATATGTTGCTGCAGGCGCTTGTCGGGTGCGCCGGGGTCACGTTGAATACCGTGGCTACTGCAATGGGGATAACATTGAAGGATGCCACTGTCCGGGCCGAAGGCTCGCTGGATTTTCGCGGCACGCTCGGGGTATCCAAAGAGGCCGCCGTCGGCTTCGAAAATATTAAGCTGATTTTTAAGCTGGACACCGATGCCCCACAGGAAAGCATCGACAAGCTCATAGAGCTAACTGAACGGTATTGCGTGGTATATCAAACCCTGCAGCAAAGCCCTGAAATAGTAACAGAGGTACGCACTTAATCCGTATTCCTTCCAAGTATTCTTCAGCCTAACCCGGATTTCGCAGCCTATTACAGACTGTAATGATAATTTGGCAGTAAAAAATGGTATAAGTTATGGCCATTCATGAAGTTACATAATTTTATCCAAAATACTCGTGAGATATGCGGGCTAACTGTTTGTATACCAGAAATCTAGAGAATAAATTGGCTGTTTGGAATGGCATGTTCATTTTATATGACTAAGAACGAACAGGTCTGCATGGGAAATAGGTACCAGGACCTTTTGAGAATATCCGAATAAGATCCAGTTATTTCAGGCTTATAATGATATGCAGGTGTACCCTCCGAATAATTACAACAAACGGTGAACCGCCTCCAAATTAGCTTCACAATTTTACAGGCGCACGGAAGCTTGACAAGGTTTTCTGGCTCACCGGTCAACTCTACATATTTACCTTGTAGGTGCCCTTGTACTTTCGCTCCAGTTCGCGCTTGGTATCCCGCTCTTTGATATCTTCACGCTTGTCGTACTTTTTCTTACCCTGGGCAAGGCCGAGAAGGATTTTGGCATATCCTCCCTTGAAGTAAAGTTTTAGCGGGACCAGCGTATACCCTTTCTGGTTGATATATTTTTCTATTTCCTGGATTTCACGGCGTTTTAGCAGGAGCTTGCGTTTGCGTCGCTCATCGTGGTTGGCGTAGGAGCCATGCTTGTAGGGCTTTATATACATGTCGCGCAGCCACACCTCCCCGTCCATAAGGTAGGCAAAGGCTTCCTGCAGACTGGCCTTGCCTTCGCGCAGCGACTTAACTTCGGTTCCTTTCAGGGCGATGCCCGCCTCAAAGGTTTCCTCAACGCTGAATTCGTGCCGTGCCTTCCGATTTTTTATGGTGGGAGTGCTGTTTTTGTTGCCCATCTTTGGTGGATCTGATCTTATTTTGAACTAATGACTGTTAAACATAACCGATTGGAACGCGAGATGTGAAATATTCAGCAAGTATTTACACCGGCCCATTTGTTATTGGATTACGAGATAACTCAAGTGCTGAAATGGTAAAGAGGTTCTGAAATCCCCCGGCATCTCACGTTTCACGACATCTTACGTTTCACGTCTGCCGTTTCATGTTTAATAATCAAATCCAAGCTCATTCAGTTCCCGGATGATCTCCTCTCCCGGCGACCGATCGGGCATGGTGCCGTAGATACCCATGATCTGCTGGATTTCAGATCGCGCTTTTTCATTGTTGGGATTGATTTTTAACACGGCGATATACTGTTGCAGGGCGCTGGTCATGCGGTCACGCATGCTGCTGTCTTCCGGTCCCCGGTACTCCAGGTATAGCCCGTAGTTGAGATGGGTCTTTTCACGCAGCCTGTCAAGGTCGGCATCAGTGGTTGAAGGATCCGCATTTTCGATATACTCCAGCGCTTTGGGATAGTTATCTTCAGCAATGAGTTGGTCCACAGTCTGGGAAAGATTTTCCGGCTGGTCAGCGGAGCAGCCGATACAGAGAAACAGCGAGAAAAAAGCAAGAAAATATTTCATTGTATTATTCGACATTAACATTGAAAAATAGTGATTTCAAAGGTATAGAAAGCTGGTGCAAAGGTACAGCTTAACCTGTGTCTCTGACAAGTACTCAGGTTTAAAAATCGTGCGTTTGGCCGGGCCACTTCCCGTTACAGTCCTGCAACCCGATCTGGCACCAGGAGAGGTTGCCTGGATCCCCATAAGATATGGAGCATCTTTACACAAAATATAGGGGATTCGGGCTGATGCAGAGCACAAAGATCGCCATGCTGAGCCACCCGAGCTTTTGGCGCGTGGGATCCAGCGGTTGTTCATACAGCGCAGGTGGATGTTCGAGTTTTACGAAATAGGCGATGAAGAAGGACCAGACAATCCAGATAAGAGAGCTCATCGTCTGCAGCGATCCCACTACCAGGTAGATGTAGCCCGCGGAGGCCAGCAGGGAGCCGAAAAGTACGGGGGCGATCCAGCGGTGATCATTATGATAGGCTTTGCGCAGCAGGAAGAACAAGACCCCGGCCCATAGCAGCCAGCTGAACGTGCCGTACGGGTTGGCCAGGTCCCACGCCTCCAGCGACATATGGATAAACGGAACCGACTCGATACCGGCCATTACCGTAAGCAGGGCAAAACAGACCCGGGCAACGACCTGGTGCCTCTTGAATCCCAGCAGGGAGTACAGGATGTGTCCTCCATCCAGCTGGCCGACGGGCATCAGGTTGAGGGCCGTGAAAAACAATCCCAGCCAGCCCGCAAACAGAAATGGGTAGTGGTACATCTCGAACATCGGGGGCACATTTTCGAAAAACTGTGCCAGAAATGAATAGAGCAGCGTATTTCCCACAATAAGTACGTCTGAAGATTCGGCCGAAGGGGGGTGGTCGGGATACACACCGTGCTGGGCGACATAGGCCTGGACCTCTTCGTGCCCGGCAAAATTGTTGATAAATGAGGGGTCAGGCAGTGTGGAAAACCCATAGAGCAGCACCGCAAGCGAGACCGCAAAGCCGGCCAGCGGACCTGCGATGCCAACATCAAACATCTTGTAGGTATCGTTTATTTTCTGTTTGATCCGAATGACAGCCCCGAGCGTGCCGATGCCCAGGGGTACCGGGATAAAATAGGGCAGGCTTACTTTAATGTTGTGAAACTGTGCCGCAAAAAAATGACCGAACTCATGGGTTCCCAGGAATGCGAGCAGGAGAGCTGCAAAGAGGGCTCCATCTCCCATCTGTCCCATAATGGTGTCAGTGACTGCGGTTTGGGCTACAAAAAGTCCCCCGAAAAAAGAGACTGAAATAAATGTCAGGATAAAGAGCCCGAGATGTTTCAGGATCGTTTTGGTGCCGAACTCTTTCTGGGGTGTCGGGGGTTCGGGGGAGTGGGTGTTAACTTCCTGGTAGTCGTAAGATAAACGCTGGTTGTCCAATGAAATAGTAGTTTAAGATTCTCTGGAAATTGGCAATGTCATGCATCGTGCACCGCCACGTCCGCGGCACAATTCATTACCTTCAAAGCCGATGGCAATTTTTTTACTGCCGGGGTTAAACGGTCGATCTCGATATTCTTCAATAAAATCAAACTGGTTGATGACTTCGTAGCCATGCTCTTTAAGGGCATTGAACGTATTGGTGTTCCGTTCATATCCCACAATGACGCCGGGTGCAAGGGCAAAAACGTTCGCCCCGTCGGTCCATTGTTCGCGGAATTGATTCGTACGCGAATTTCCACCGCAATTGATAAACGTAAAAGAATGTCCCATGCATTCCTCCAGCGCATCCTTCAGGGAGGATTTGATCTCCGCTCTTATGCTACCGTTTTCGCTGTTGAGTTTCACTACATTCCGTTCCCTTTCGGTGATGGCGGGCGGAAATACCAAGCACTCGTCGTTGCTGGCAAAGGTAAAGATGGTATCGAGGTGCATGGAGGAGCGCTGTTTGGGTATATCAATGGCCAGCACCTGCGTTACCCCTCTGTTGAGTAATCCTTCAGCTGCGGTCATCAGGCCACTGAACGAGGTGCGTTCACTCATGCCGATTAGCACCAGGTCGCCGGAGGCGACCAGCACGTCCCCGCCCTCGATGGTTTCCTGCTCGGAAATGGTGAGGATATTGGCTTTCAGCTCACTGAAAAGCGGATGGTACCGAACCAGCATCTCCATAAGCAGAAATTCCCGGATGCGAGCCGCCTTGGCCGGGCGCGAAAGCAGAATGCTGTCGTTTACCACGGCGGCAAGATCTCTCGTAAAAAGCAGATTGGGTGTGGGATTTAATACCAAATCCTTATGGGTAGTAATGCCCTCTATGGCAAAACGCAGCAGTTCATCCGGCGGCATACTGAGCAGCTCCTCTTTAACGGTATGCAGGTTGCCCTGCGGGTAGCGCCGAATAAGCTCTTCGATAAAGAATGCCCGCGCTTCCTGCTGGTCCATATGGAAACACTCCAGGAAAAGATCGGTAATTTCGTAGATTTTACCCTCCGGCGGCATCGCAGCGCGGAAAATATCCAGCATGTCGAGGTGCTCACGGCGGGCATCCTCCTCAAAAACGATGTCATCGAACAGCAGCTCGTCCTTGAGTTCCGGGTTTACCAGCGATACCTCATGTCCCGGCGTATGTACAATTACGCCCCGCAGCCGACCTGTTTCTGAGCTGACATTCAATTTCATTTTATAAGCAACTGGCAATAAGCAATTAACGGTAAACGGTGACCAGTGAACAAGGATCAGGTGTTCCAATCAAAAGGAATGCCAGTATCTGTTGATGACGCTCCAACGCATTGTTCACCGTATCAAGCCCTTTAAATATAAAACTTCCGACCTCGATTACTAAATATTAAAACTTGCCGGAAGATTGGATAAAGAATTTTCTTTTTCTCTATTTTACCGCACGAAAAATACTCAAATGCTGTTGGAGATAGGTTCAAAAGAACAGAAAGCGTACTATGGCAACAAAGACAGAAATAGAATCCCTTGTTTACCTGCTGGATGATCCTGATCCGTATGTGAAATCAGAGGTTAAAAACCGGCTGTTTGAGCTCGGTGAGAAAGCGGTGCCGCTGCTGGACCAGCAGAAAAATGAGACTAAAAACGATTCTGAAAAAGAACTGATTAACGAGATCATACAGTACATTACATACGGGAACCTGGAAGAGGATTTCCTGGATGTGCTGGACGGGGGGCTTTCGAATCTCAGGCAGCTTGAAAGAGCGGTCTTCATCCTTTCCAGGTTCGACAACCCGACCCTGAGGGAGGAGGAATATATGAGGAAACTGGATCGTTTTGCCGACATGATTTCCGGTAAAATACAGTATCAGCCCGACGAAACCCGCCAGATCCATATTCTGATGGATTTCATCTTTGAGGAGCTCAAATTTACCGGCAGTACGGTGGATTACTACAATCCCGACAACTGCTATATTAACCGGGTGATCGACCGCCGCCAGGGTCTGCCCATTTCCCTGGCGCTGATTGTCTTGTTTCTTGCCCGCCGGCTAAACATGCCTTTTTACGGTATTAACATGCCGATCCATTTTATGCTGAAGTTCAAGGGAGACAAGGAGGAGGTGCTGATCGACCCGTTCGACAGCGGCAAGGTGGTGAGCTACAACCAGTGCTACTTTTTCCTGAAGCAGAACGGAGTCGACCCCAAATCCAAACATTTCGAGATAACCAGCGAGGCCGAAATACTGGCCCGCTGCATCCGCAACCTGATCCAGAGTTACGCCAAGCTCAATGCAGAGCACAAGGTGGAGTCGCTCAAAAAGCTGCTGAATACGGTGGAGATGATGTGCAAGTAACGTGTCTTATCAGGCCGTTCGGGAACGATTTTGCGAAATTCCTTCGTGATTTACCAGCTTCCTTGTAGACCGCCGGTGAGAATCTGCATGCCCCCAAATGTTACCGGTGGTGGTTTTTTACATGCTCTGCAATATCAATCAGCGGCGCAATCCACAGCTCCTGCTCGTGTTCTTTCAGAAAATGAAGCAGCTTGCGATGCGCCTCGAGCGACACATTCAGGTTGTGTCCGCCACCAACGCCGTGGAACAGGAACACCACCAGTCCGTGTTCGTCCATTGCCTTTTGCACCAGTTCGATCAGCTCCTCGCCAGATTGCCCGCTGATCAGGTACGAATCGATGTTAAAAAGGTCGATGTTGCCGATCTGTTCTATACCATCCCGTACGCCTCGTGCTGCCACCAGGTTATCTTTGATGGCCCTGACATATGAAGAGTCGCCCGCTTCGGTGTCGCCGCAGGGATAGGCCAGTGTACGGGCGGATGCCGGTCGATCATCCAGCAGGCTTAACAGCGTGTTGGTCATGCGGATCTCATCGGCCATGCGCTTGACGGTATAGCTGCGCAAGTCGTAGTCGGGCTGCACCCACTCGCGGCCGGGTCCGCCCTGGCAGGGATGATACAGCGTGTGGTTGCCCAGCTCATGACCGGCTTCAGCCACGCTGCCCCAGGCTCCGGTGTGGTTGCGAAAGCCCTCAAAATAGCCGGAGAGGTAGAAGGTGGCTTTAAGGCCGAGGGAATCGAGCAGGGGCACGGCGTTTTCCAGCTGGGCTGCCAGGGCATCGTCATACGTGAGGGAGACAGCAGCCTTCCTGTTGTTCCAGTCTGCCTTGTTTTGTGCGTGAGCAGGCAGGGTGGCCCCCGTACAACTCACGATCCCAATTAAAAATGACACTTTTAAGAATTTGCCGAGCGTGCTACTTCCCATGAGTATTGTATCCCCGCGATTAGGTGAGGGTGGCTGTTGATTTTTAAAAACAGCTATTTACGAAGACAGGGCTTTCTAATCAAATAGACTGCGACCTCTAACTCTCATAAAGGGATTTTCAGGAAGGTGAGCAGCAGGTTGATATCGCCGGTGAGCCGGAACGGGTTGTTTCCCCACTCCACCCAGCAGCACCGCTGAAAACGCGACGGCCACCCAGTGAGCAGTAATTTTTTTCATCGCAACAGGTATTTTATTAGAATTTCATCAGCGGCATTCATATCTGTGGTTCAGATTGGCTATAATACACATGTTTTGGAATGATAATTGCTGTTATCAGCATTAGGCAAATGCAACGTGCCACACACAAATCGGCTTAATTAAACTATGAACTCTTTTTCTGGTAAAAAACCACTCGGGACTGTTTGGTTATTCGCTTTGGGGATGTTATTGAATATTGCGCCAACGGCCCTGTCGGCACCCGCTGCCGCGCCTGAAGACAGCAGCTCATCCTTAACCGCCATTTCCGAGCAGGCCGATGCCATAACGTCTGTTCGCAGCCTGCTGATTCAAAAGAATGGAGAACTGCTGCTGGAACAATATTTTGACGGTCAGCCACCCCACCGCCCGATGAACATAAAATCAGCTTCCAAAAGCATTATTTCTTTGCTCGTGGGTATCGCCATAGACAGGGGACTCATTGAAAACAAGGAGGTGCGGGTTGAGCAGTACTTCCCGGAATATTTTGAAGAGATCTCCGATCCGGAAAAACGAACCATTACGATTGAGGACCTGCTCACGATGCGCTCGGGGCTCGAAACCACCAGCTTTCATAACTACGGGCGCTGGGTGGTTAGTGACGACTGGATAAAATTTGCACTCGAACAGCCGATGGTCGATTCCCCGGGCGATGACATGGAGTACAGCACCGGCAGCTCCCACCTGCTTTCCGTTATTATCGAGAAGAGCGCAGGGATGAGCACCCGGGATTTTGCCCAAGAATATCTTTTTGGGCCGATGGATATTCAGCCGGGCAGTTGGCAGCAGGATCCTGACGGCTACTATTTCGGGGGAAATAACCTGGCACTGAAGCCGGTGGATATGCTAAAGATCGGGCAGATGATATTGGGCGGGGGGACGTATGAAGGCCGTCGTATTGTATCCAAGGCGTGGCTGGCTCAATCTTTTCAAACATACACCCGGAGCAAATACAACCCATATGATTACGGCTATATGTGGTGGAACCGCCCGGTGGCCGGACACAAGGTTTATTTTGCATGGGGATTCGGCGGGCAGTATATCTTCATCATCCCGGAGCTGGAAGCGGTGGTCGTCCTCACCTCCTCGCTGCAAAATGCCAATCAGTCGCGCAGCTATAAGCAGCCGGTATTTAATCTTCTGGGCAAAAGGATTCTGCCACTTTTGATACAGCAGATAGGCCTAAACGACCAACGGGAATCAAGGAGTAATAATGGGACTATATCTTTTTTCGGGACCGGCGTCATACGGGCTCAATAAAACGGGACAACCATGGCAATAACTAAATATCATTTGGGATGTACGGTGTGGAGTCTGAAAGACTGGGTCGGGACCTTTTATAGGGATGATGCCAAACAAAAGGAGTTCCTGCGGCAGTACGCGTCGGTGTTTAATTCGGTGGAAGGGAACACGACATTTTACCACCTACCCGATCTTGAAACGGTCAGGAAGTGGGGAAAACAGACGCCGGAGGGCTTTAAATTTTGTTTCAAATTTCACCGATCGATTACACACCAAAAACGCCTGCATGGTGTGGAGGAGGACGTCCGTAACTTTATAGATCTGTTTGAGCCGATTGAAGATCGGCTGGGACCGTACCACATCCAGTTGCCCCCGCAGTTTTCCCCGGATGAGATCGGCAAGCTCGAGAATCTGCTGGCGATGCTCCCAAGCGCGTTCAGCTACGCCGTAGAGGTTCGGCATCCCGGTTTTTTCGATCACGGCCGCCAGGAGCGGCACCTGAACCGGCTGCTCAAAAGCTATAATATCGATCGCGTGGTATTCGACACCCGGAAACTGCACGCCATGAAATCGGACGAAAAGTCGATCCGAGAAGCCCGAAAAAAGAAGCCGAAGGTGCCGGTTCGTTTTGAGACGACCGGCTCGCGCCCGTTTGTCCGCTTTGTGGGCGCCAACGATCCCATCAATAATGAGCCCTACCTGAAGGAGTGGGCCATCATCGTCGCCGACTGGATCAAGGAGGGACTGCACCCCTACGTGTTTACCCACGCGCCCGACCCGGCACGCCAGCCCCCCATCGCCCGCCGGTTTCACCAGCTGTTGGCGGAACTGATCGATATCGACCCGATGCCCGCCTGGCCAGTGGAGAAGCAGGACAAGCAGCTGGGACTTTTTTGAATCTTAGCTCTTGAACAGGTGGATGTTGAATAATGAAACGGGCTAGCATCTCATTTGAGTGGGACTTGACTCCAGTGCTTAAAAAGGGCTGCCCTCTCGCAACTCACGACCCAAGACCCATGACTATAGCAAGTGAAACTCCCCTCCAAAACCCTTATCTTTAAGGCTTTCTGAAAACAAGAATTTCCCAGCTCCAACTAGACTATGGCCAATACCGATACAGCGACGAAAGAAAAAAATAAGATCGAGAAGGAGGCCCGGCGGCGGCGTACCTTCGCGATCATCTCTCACCCCGATGCCGGGAAGACTACGCTCACCGAAAAGCTGCTGCTCTACGGGGGCGCGATCCACGAGGCCGGCTCCATCCGCCAGCGCAAAGCCAGCCGCTATGCCGCCTCCGACTGGATGGCGATTGAGAAAGAGCGGGGAATTTCGGTAACATCCTCTGTCCTCCGTTTTGAGAAAGACGATATCAAGTACAACCTGCTGGATACGCCGGGCCACAAGGACTTTTCCGAGGATACCCTGCGCACGCTCGTAGCCGCTGATACTGCGCTGATGGTGATCGACGTGGCGAAGGGCGTAGAGGAGCAGACTGAAAAGCTGTTTGAGGTCTGTAAGATGCGGGAGATCCCGATTATCACGTTTGTCAACAAGTGCGATCGCCCGGGATTGAAGCCGCTGGAGATCATGAGCAACGTGGAAAACCAGCTCGGCATTGAGCCGATTCCCGCTTCCTGGCCGCTGGGCTACGGGAAGGATTTTGAGGGCATCTACGACCTGATTGGCAAAAAGCTCTATCTTTATCGCAAAGAAAAGCACGGGGCGCAGAAAGCGGAAACCGAGGTGTACGGACTGGAAGAAGGGCTGGAGCAGGCCAGTATCTCTGAATACATGAAGGAGGAGTTTTACGAGGAGGCCCTGCTGGTGGAGGATATTTTTGAGTCGATGGATCGCGAGGCTTACCTGAACGGGAAGTGCACGCCGATGTTTTTCGGGTCAGCCCTGAATAATTTCGGGGTGGATGTATTCCTCGATTATTTCTCGGATCTTGCGAATCCCCCGCAGCCGTATGAAAATGAGGATGGCACGGAACGACTTATCGGCGACGATTTTTCCGGGTTTGTGTTTAAGCTACAGGCCAACATGAACCCGAATCACCGCGACTGCGCGGCCTTCGTGCGGATTACTTCCGGGAAGTTTGAGCGAGATCTCGATGTAAAGCAGGCGGGGCTGGAGAAAAAAGTGCGAATGTCGACACCCCATACCCTGATGGGCGATGAGCGCCATATCCTGGAGGAGGCGTATCCCGGCGATGTGGTGTCGCTTTTTAATCCCGGTTCGTTCCGTATTGGCACGACGATCTACAGCGATACTCCTGTAAAATTTAACGTCATTCCCCTGTTTACGCCCGAACATTTCATGAAGGTGGCGACCAAAGATCCGTTTAAGCGGAAGCAGCTGCGCGAGGGCCTGAAGCAGCTTGCCGAGGAGGGGGTTGTTCACGTATTTGAAGTACCGGGCGGGGTCGGGAATGAGCTCTTGCTTGGAACCGTTGGTGCCCTCCAGTTCGATGTGGTCAAGCACCGCATGCTCACCGAATACGATGTGGAGCTGAATATGAGCAGCGTCAGCTACCACGCGGCGCGATGGCTGCCGGAAGATGAGAACGTGATTGATAAACTGAAAACGAGCTACTCCACGCACGTCACGAAAGATATGGAAGGGAATCCCATCGTACTGTTCGACAGCGGCTACGCCCTCAATCAGGCCGAGGACAAAGTTGGTGCCGAAAACCTGTTCAAATTCAAGCAAAACTAAGGGCCAATGAAGAATTAAAAATCAGGATTTAAGAATAGGTGCACTCAGGTTGAAAAAGTCACCCTATTCTTAATTCTTCATTCCTGATTTTTAATTCACTGCCCGCCGTTGGCTTGCAGGTCATCAATACAGTTCTGGTCCAGCGACGGGATGCTTCCTCCGAATACGCTGCCAAACAGGTCGGTACTCTCCATGGCGTAGTACATCAGGCAGCTGTCGTTGTCACAGTGGTGACCGTTTTCTTCATCTTGGTGGTCTTGCTGCATCTCTGTGCCCGATCCGTCTACGTTAACCAGGCCGAAAAGATGGCCGAACTCGTGCCGGAACGAGGTGGCCTCTGTTTGGTAACGGGACGGCTGACCAACTCCACCACTCACCTCATCATAGGCGGCTCCAAAAAAGCCAGATGAGGTATTATAGTAGGCGATTCCTAGTACGTTGTCCTGGTCGTATTTACCGTCAACTATGATCATATATGCAGAAAGGGTTTCCCCTTCCGTGGTGTTGTCGCGGTGCTCCTCCTCCAGATCGCGGATCTCTTCCGCCGAGTATTGCTCTTGGTTTCCGCCCGGAATTTGAGTGGGTTCCAAAATGGTAACGCTGGTTTTATTCAGGCGTTCCTCCAGGAATGTTTCGAGGCTGGACAAAGCTTCACTGTTGGGTTCATAGCCCTCCATGTAGTCGATCTCAATTTCCAGCTCAGTATAGTTGGAGTCCGCCAAAAAATCGTTCGCCGAAGTGCCTGGATTTCGGGTATGGGAATAGGGTGCCGGATCCGGTTGTTGGTCATCCGGACCATTGTCGTCCGACCCATTGGGTCCCGTGGCACTATCACTGCATGAAAGCATAAATAATAGTATGACAACAATAGAAAGATACGGGAAAGATTGTCGTGGTAACTGCATCATTTCTGTAACTTATTTTTATGGTATGTTCTATTCGATTGTTACTCAGAGTGTTACGGATTGTTCCGTTATTTTGTGATACATCAATTTTTACGGAAAAATAATTTCATTTGCATCCAAACCGACCGCTGCTGATGGTTCAGAATTCTTTTCCATGAGTGGTAAAACTGAACGCTTGTTCAAAAAAAAAGCTGAGTTACTTTTTAAACGTGGAACCGCATTCCCGTAAGTTGATGCAATAAACAATCACACGGTCGAAGAGGGACGGAAATAGTTAAGATTTCGAATTTCGTGAAAAAAACTATAACGTTTCAGGTACAGGATAGTGATCATCGGCAAGAAACGGCAACAGTAAGAGGGGATCTATCATGCTGGATATTGAAATACGGGAGGCTGATTACCGTGATGAAGGGCAAGCTGCGGAAGTATTGCGGTTGACCGACATGTATGCCCGCGATGTGATGGGAATGGAAGAACCGCTGCCCAATGCCACCCGAATCAACCTGATCCATGAATTGGCAGAAATGCCCAATGCATTTACACTCCTGGCCTTCAGGGATGGAGCTGCGGTGGGCATTGCAAACTGTTTTGTCGGTTTCTCCACATTTGAGGGACAAAAATTGATCAATATCCACGATCTTGCCGTGGTACCAGAGTGGAGGGGACTCGGAATCGGGAAGAAACTGCTGAGAGCCGTTCAGCATAAAGCCAGGAAACTGAAGTGCTGCAGGATTACGCTGGAGGTCCGGGAAGATAATCCCGCCATCGACCTGTATGAGCGGTTCGGTTTTGACAACGGCGATCCCCGCATGCTGTTCATGAGCAAGGAGCTGTATTGACGGAAATACTCAAGTTACAACTTCCAGCGGATTCCCGCACTGTCACCCACAACCCACCACTCACCACTCAAGCCCCAAGACCCATCAGCCACGACCACGCTTATATCTCTCCACGAAAAACACTATATTCCTATCCGTTTTTGATGCTGTCGTTCAATCAGCTGAATCGTTCTGTTTGATAAGATTTTTAATACAACCATTAAACCCTGATAAAAGAGTATTATGGCTAAAGAATTTGATATCTGCGTAATAGGATCTGGTCCCGGCGGTTATGTAGCTGCCATTCGTGCATCGCAACTGGGATTTAACACGGCAATCGTGGAGAAGCGGCATCTCGGCGGTGTCTGTTTGAATATTGGCTGTATTCCCACAAAAGCCCTGCTGCGCTCGGCCGAGGTGTATGAAAATATTGAGCACGCCGGTAATTATGGCGTAGAGGTCAAAGACTATTCTGCAGATTTTGGCGGCATCATTGACCGGAGCCGCAACGTGGCTAACAAAATGAGCAAGGGCGTTCAGTTTTTGATGAAGGCCAACAAAATTGAGGTATTCGAGGGCAAGGGCGTCTTTGAATCACAAGATCAGATCAAGGTTGTTGACGAAGACGATGAGACCAGTGAACAGATCAAAGCCGACAAATTTATTATCGCCACCGGAGCCCGCCCGCGCGAGCTGCCAAACATACCGATCGACGGCGAGCTGGTGATCGACTCCGAGAAGGCGATGCAGCTGGAAGAGCAACCCGAAAAGCTGGTGATTATAGGCGCCGGGGCCATCGGCGTTGAGTTTGCCTACTTCTACCATACCCTCGGCACCGAAGTGACTATCGTGGAGCTGGAGGATTCGCTGGTGCCCGTTGAAGACAAGGATATTGGCAAGGAGCTGGGCAAGATCTACAAGAAAAAAGGCATGGATATCAGGACGGGCAGCACCGTGGAAGCCGTTGAAGAGAAAGGCGACGGCGTGGAAGTGACTATTAAGTCGGGTGACAAGGAAGAGAAAGTGGAAGCCGATGTGGTGCTTTCTGCTGTAGGCGTAACTGGAAACGTTGAAGGCATCGGACTGGACGAAATCGGTGTGAAGTATGAAAAAGGCGCCATCGAAGTGGACAAGGAGACCTATCAAACCTCGATTGAAAATATCTACGCGATCGGCGATGTAGCCGGCCCGCCGTGGCTTGCTCACAAAGCTACGCATGAAGGCATTCTCTGCGTGGAAAACTTGGCCGGTGAGGAGGTACATCCCATGAATTACAACAACATTCCGGGTTGTACATACTGTGAGCCGCAGATTGCTTCTGTTGGATACACCGAAGAGCAGGCCAAAGAAGAAGGCTACGATGTGCTGGTTGGTAAGTTTCCGTTCTCCGCCAGCGGTAAAGCCACGGCCTATGGACACGAGGAAGGCTTCGTAAAAGTGGTTTTTGATGAGAAGTACGGCGAATGGCTGGGCTGCCATATGATCGGCGCCAACGTGACGGAGCTGATTGCCGAGGCTGTCGTGGCCCGCGATCTTGAGACCACAGGCCACGAAATTATCCACGGCGTGCACCCGCACCCCACGCTTTCCGAGTCCGTAATGGAGGCTGTAGCCGAGGCGTATAAAGTTGGTGTGCACTTAGGTACGCAACCGAGCAAGAAGTAAAGTTTCACGCAGAGTCGCTAAGGCGCAGAGAAATTTTGGTTAGTTTATTTTAATCAAGTTGCCATTCCAATGTCTGAGATTAGCTCCAAACCGGAGAATTATCTTTCAGGCATTATTGTGGATACTTGTTTTCATATTCACACAGAGTTGGGACCGGGACTCCTTGAATCGGTGTACGAGGAAATCTTGTTCTATGAATTACGAAAGCAAAATATGGCAGTGCAGCGCCAACAACCGATCCCGGTAGTCTGGGATGATATTAATATGGAGCTGGGTTTTCGTGCCGATTTGATTGTCGAGAACAAAGTGCTTGTAGAACTAAAATCTGTAAAAGATTTAGCTGATCTTCACTACAAGCAGGTATTGACGTATTTGAAGTTGACAAACCTCAAACTTGGTCTGTTAATAAATTTCAATGAAAAGCTTATAAAAAACGGCATTAAGCGTGTCGTAAATAATCTGTAAACTTTGATCTTTGCGCCTCCGCGTCTCTGCGAGAAAATAAACTACCATGCCAACCATCCAACTACACGATATCGGCACCGCTCCCTACCAGCCCGTTTGGGATCTGCAGGCCGCTATTCAGCAGCGACTGGTGGATGAGAAGCTGAAGCGCCGCAAGCAGAAACTCTACAAGCCGGGGGATGAGCCCAACGATGTGCTGCTGTTCGTGGAACATCACCATGTCTATACCCTCGGCAAGAGCGGGGATTCCGCCCACCTCCTTAAAGGGATGGCCGAGCTCTCCGACATCGATGCGGAATACGTGGAGATCGACCGCGGCGGGGACATTACCTACCACGGGCCGGGCCAGATCGTCGGTTACCCGATCCTTGACCTGGATCGCTACTTCACCGATATCCACAAGTACCTGCGCTACCTGGAGGAGGTCGTTATCCGCACCTGCGCAGACTATGGCATTGAGGCCGGGCGCATCGAGGGACTGACCGGCGTGTGGGTGGGGGATAAAAAGATCTGTGCCATGGGCATCAAGTGCTCGCGCTGGGTGACGATGCACGGTTTTGCGTTCAATGTGCATACCGATCTCAGTTATTTTCAATATATTGTGCCTTGTGGTATCACCGACAAGGAGGTGACCAGTCTCGAAAAACTGTTGGAACAGGTGCCAGATCCCGCTGAAGTCAAAAAAAAGCTTGTCACCCATTTCGAAAACGTATTCGATGCCGTGATTGTAAAAGATGGCACATTGCCTGAACTCGAAGGACAATTTTCATATCTTACAGCATCCGAAAAAAAGGCTGTATCTAACCAAGAATGAATTCCATGATTAAAGAGCTAAATGTCATAGACCGCGAAGAGAGTACCCAGCGACGCCCGGACTGGCTGCGCGTGAAGCTGCCCTCCGGAGAGAAGTTTAAGCAGGTGGCTGACACGATCCAGAAGAATTCACTGAATACGGTCTGTGCAGAGGCTCGCTGTCCCAATATTGGTGAATGCTGGGGCAACGGAACGGCCACATTTATGATTTTGGGCGATGTTTGCACCCGTTCCTGCTCCTTTTGCGCCGTCAAAACCGGCCGCCCGGTGCAGGGGCTCGACTGGGATGAACCTCGCCGCGTGACCGATGCAGCCAAAAAGATGGATCTGAAGCATGTCGTCATTACATCTGTAAACCGCGATGAGCGCGACGACGGCGGCGCTCCCATTTTTGCCGAGTGCCACCGCATGCTGCGCGAAGAGATTCCGGGCGTAACCATCGAGTCGCTCATTCCCGATTTCCGCGGTGTCTGGGACGCCCTGCAGATTGTGATCGATACCCCGCCCGATGTATTGAGCCACAACCTGGAGACCGTGCCGAGATTGTACCGCGAAGTTCGTCCCCAGGCCAAATACGAGCGGTCTCTGGAACTCCTGCAGCGCGTAAAAGAGGCAGGCCTGCGATCCAAAACCGGTATTATGGTGGGTCTGGGAGAACGACCTGAAGAAGTACATGAGCTGATGCAGGATTGCGTTGACTACGGGGTGGATGTGCTAACCATCGGCCAGTATATGCAGCCTACGAAGATGCACCATCCCGTGGAAGAGTGGGTACATCCCGACCAGTTCAAGGAGTACAAGCGGATTGGTGAAGAAATGGGACTCGAACACGTGGAAAGTGGGCCGCTTGTCCGCTCATCCTACCATGCGGAGCGCCATGTGTAAAAAAGTGAGGGTCTTTTCTGTTATCTGTCGGGCAGAGGATTAGAATAGGATCGGGGGGAAATCCGTTACTGAAGAAGAAACGCCGATAGTTAGCTCACGGGCCGGCTCAGTTGGAGCATGATCAGGCAGAGTATCTATGTTGGCGGATCCGGCTGCCGGATGTTGAAATTGATAAAGCAGGTTGTCGGGAAGTCGTAAGTTCAACAGATACCTTAAAAAATAAATAACGTATGTTAGCACTTGCGGTAGTAGTCATATTGAGTTACCTGGTGGGTTCGATCCCTTCATCTATATGGATGGGCCGGCTGGTGAAAGGAGTCGATATTCGGAATTTTGGCAGCGGTAACGCCGGGGCTACCAATACATTTCGCCTGCTGGGATGGAAACCGGGGGTGGTTGTGCTGTTAATCGATTTTATGAAAGGATTTGCCAGTTCGTTTTGGATCAGTCAGCTTGCCTACTTTATTGGGTCTGGTCCCATTTCCGTGATCCCCAACTGGAGTGTAGACCCATTTCTACAAATTCTATGTGGAGTGGTGGCTGTTGTCGGGCATATGTTCCCCCTTTATTCCAGCTTTGACGGCGGAAAGGGGATGGCCACAGCGGCCGGGATGCTCAGCGGTATTGAGCCGATCTCCGTCGGCATAACGGCGGGTGTATTCCTGGTTGTCATGCTGGTCAGCCACTACGTATCACTGGCTTCTCTTGTAGCCGCATTTATCTATCCCATCATGCTGGTTATACTCCGGTACCTGTTCGGATGGCCCCTGGATGGCAGTATTTTAATATTCGGGGCCCTGATCGGTTTGGGAATCATAATAAAGCACCGCGGTAATATCCGGCGTCTCCTGAAGGGAGAAGAAAACCGGATCAGCTCCTTCAAGCCCGCGGTCGGATGGTTGAACAAGGATGAAAAAGGGCAGGCCACATCGTGAAGAAAGTCTCTGTAATCGGGGCCGGCAGTTTTGGAACTGCCCTGTCGGTGGTTCTGGCACGTGCGGGGAATGATGTGCAACTGTGGGCACGCGAATCGAAAATTGCCTATGCAATAAATCAGAATCACCGGAATCCCACCTACATACCGGATGTGACCCTTCCTGATTCCGTGGTATGCTACACAAACCTTGAAGAGTGCCTGCATAAACGCGATATGATTGTCTTCGCAACCCCCTCACACGCCATGCGGGAGGTGGCGAAAAGGGTGAAAAGTCATCTTTCCGGCGATGAGATTATCGTCAGCGTGGCCAAGGGCATTGAGAACGATACGTTTATGACGATGTCACAGGTGCTGGACCAGGTGCTGGAGGGGGTCATCATCCAGGACCATATCGGGGTGATTTCAGGTCCCAGTCACGCCGAGGAGGTCAGCAAGTTTCGGCCCACTACGGTCGTCTCCACCTCCTATTCGAAACGAACGGCCGGGATCATTCAGGAAACCTTTATGACCCCGATGTTTCGTGTTTACCTGAACTATGATATCATCGGGGTGGAGGTCGGCGGGTCGGTAAAAAATATTATGGCAATTGCAGCGGGCGTCATTGACGGGGCAAAACTCGGAGATAATGCCAAGGCGGCATTGATCACCCGTGGGCTCCACGAGATAAAACGGCTGGGGATGACGCTGGGAGCGTCGCAGGACACGTTTTCTGGCCTGACAGGAGTGGGAGACCTGATTGTAACCTGTACCAGCGAACACAGCCGGAACCGTTTTGTGGGGTACCAGATCGGGCAGGGCAAAAAGCTGGATGAGATTGTTGACAGCATGGAAATGATTGCGGAGGGCGTGCGAACGACCCGTTCTGTACACGACTGGAGCCGCAAGCTGAATATTGAAATGCCGATCACCGATGCCGTATTCCGGGTTCTTTTTGAAGGTGAAAATCCCGAAGATATCCTGTACGATCTGATGACGCGGGATCCCAAAGAGGAGATCGTTATATAAATATCCTGCCTCTGGGTGTACTATTCCCGGTGGCGAGCCGTTGAATCGGGTGAGCGTGGAAGCAAATGTTTGGCTCATGGTTTTGTCAAAAACTTTGTTAATTTAGTGAAGGTAACAGGCTAATCGTATTAATTGAGTGGCTATGTACTTTGAGAAATCCAGCGCGGCTACCCAATCGGAAATGTCCTATCTTGACGTTAAAAATCTTGCACAAACAGGCGAAGGCAAGTTTCTGGAATTCAAGCGTACAATACCTTCGGCCGAAAAGATCGCCCGAGAAATTGCTGCGTTCGCCAATACAAAAGGGGGAACCCTGCTCATTGGCGTAGACGACGACAAATCGATTGTGGGCGTGGAGGGCTACCACGAAGAGGAGTTCCTGCTTAACCGGGCCACCCGCGAAATATGTCTGCCGCCCGTGGAAATAAGCATTGAAGTTGTACACTTCGGAGAACGGGACCTGCTTGTGATTAAAGTGCCCGAAGCCAAAAATAAACCGATTTTTGTGCAGCACAAGAAGAGGAAAACGGTCTATGTCAGGAAGGGTGACCAGAATAAAGTGGCCAGCCGCGAGCTTGTGGCCGTCATGAAAAACAGGCATTCCGACGAAGGCGTTACCTTTCAGTACGGTCCCAATGAGCAGAAATTATTTCGCTATCTGAATGAATATGGAGAAATTACGGTTGAGAAGTTTTCTCACCTGATTGATGTGCAGTCAGGGAAAGCCTCCGGTATTTTGGTGAATTTAGTCAGTGCCGGGGTGCTCAACTTGTTTACAAAAGACAATATTGATTACTTTACGTTTTCCCAAAAGTGTGAATCCTGAATTTTCCAACTTAGAGTTATGCCAGCAGCACAAGACGATGATTTAGATTCCGTAATTGCGGATTTAGTGGATGATGATGTATCTGATGAGCAAACCGAGGAATCGGCATTTTCAGGTATTGATACTTCCAAAACCACCACCAAAGGGCCCAAGGTTTCACTTACCGAACGGGCGGCCCGTCAGGTCAACAGGATTAAGAAAGATGAAGGGCTGGATGAGGATCTCTACCTGCGAATGGCCGTCGAGGGGGGAGGCTGCTCCGGGTTAAGCTACAAGCTGGGGTTTGATTACAAATCGGACGACGACCAGGTATTTGAAAGCAACGGTATCGAAATTATTGTGGACAAGAAACACCTGATGTACCTGGAAGGCATTTCCATCGACTATCCAGACGGACTCGATGCGCGCGGCTTTACCTTCGATAACCCCAACGCCGAGGAAACCTGCGGCTGCGGCAGTTCGTTTGCGACGTAATGTAGCCTCCCGTACTTCAATTTCACCAGGAAATCGGTTCGTGCCTGTCCTCACTGCAGCTGCCTTTATCAGATGAATGCCAAGAGTTATTGAGGCTATTCCAGTCCAAAGTAATGGTTCGAAAAATGGAGGAACTGCTGCCAGTCATACAGGGTCAAATCGTGTTCGCCTTTTCGAATGTGGTAGCCTGCGTGAGAGGTGTGAACGGGTGTATTCTCATCGGGCAGCTCAGGCGGTAAAAAGATCGGGATGCCATAAATTTGCTGATAGACCCGGGATCCGTGGAACAGGGACAGGTATTCCCCGCGTGGATCAGCCCACTGGTCTTCCTGGGCACTGGCAACGTACACCGCCCGGGGAGCGATCAGGGCGATGAGCATATGTTGGTCTACCGGCAAGGCAGACTCATTATCGTTGTAAGTATTAAAGTTGGGAGTAAACCAGTAGGGGAAACCGCTGTTGATGCGCTGTACCGTTTCCCCGAACCTGCGCCGGGAAAGGGCCGCTCCGCCGGCACCGGATTCATTGGAGACCGTGACAGCCCATCTGAAATCCTGTGCGCCGGCCCACAACGCGGTTTTTCCTCCCCTGGAGTGCCCAACCAGCACCGACCGTTCCTGGTCAAGCTCTGGAGCCCGGACGATGTAATCCATCACCCGCATGGCTCCCCATGCCCAGGCTGAAATGGTTCGCATGCCACTCTTTTTCTCCAGCTGTTCGGGATACAAGGTCTTCAACAGGTCCTCATCGTAGGTTTCGGGATTGTCATCGGAAAGGTCCTCAACATCAAAAACGGCTGCGGCGTATCCCTGTTTAACGATGTATTCAGCTGGCCAAAAATCTTTTTTTACCTGCCGGGCTATATCCATGTTTTCGGGACCCCGGTGATTGATGAGTACTGTTACGGGGACTGGGGACTGTACGTCATTGGGAATGAGCAGGTTTAGCCCAATACGGATGCTTTTCCCCTTGCGGCCGACTGTTATTTGCACCTGCCGAGCGGTGACTGACCCATTGAGCGCTTCAGGATTGGAACTGACGGTGCTAAATTCGATAGAGTCGAAATGGTCTGGAACCTGCCCGTAAACGTGCTCTTCAAAAAGCTCAATAATTTCCACACGTCGATTAAACTCCCACTCGTTTGTGGTTTCTGCAAGCGTTCCTTCAGAGGTTGTAAAGAGGTCCGGCAGGGTATAATCCGGGACGTTGGATTCATCATAATTGGTCTCCTGACCCTGTGCGATTTGAAAAGAACAAAGGCATATCAAGAGCGCGATCCAGCGAAATTGAGTCATAAGTTGATCGGTATTGTTAGCTGTTACTGGTTGGAATTCATATCCCGACATTCCTGAAGCATGACAATCGGGTAAGTGACCGGCGGGCTCCGGCACTTTCCAAAAGATTGTACCCTGTCATATTATCCACCGGCGACCATTAAATTTTATAACCGCTTTTCATCAGGTAATAATAGTCTATAACAACCACCATTTCCAGCCGGGCAACCAGTTGTTGTGTAAAGAGTGCCGGTGAAGAAAATAAAAGCATAACTACGAGCCCGATTAGCGTAAATAATTTTCCCTAAAAAGATATTTAAATTAAATAATTAAGTCATATAAATTTAATTGACTAAATAATTTTGATTATTTGAAAAATAAACCAGTATATTTCAACCGTATTGAAAAAGGCACGGTTCCGTGCTTAAAAAAAGAGGCAACAAACTCTTAACGCTAACAGAGTAATAATCAAAAAAGAAAGGCCGAAAGTGTGGTAGCACTTCCGGCCGTAATAAACAGATCAGGTCACTATACATGGTATTGTACAACTCTTCTTCTCAGAAGAGAACGTGTGCCTTTTCTGCTTTTCTAATAAAAGCTAACATTTTTTGTCATGAAAATAAATACGTTTCTCCCCTCATCCCCTGTTAAAATCCTTTCAAGATTAATTGGAGCCGTTTTCTACGCCATTGCTGCGCTAATTTTCACGACTGTGACTCCTGACCTGCTTTCGGCCCAGGGTCGCACGATTGAAGGACAAGTCCTTTCCGCAGATTCAGAAGAGCCACTTCCCGGTGTTAATATTACGATTAAAGATGGACCCGGAGGCACCACTACTGATGCCGAGGGAATGTTTTCATTATCTGTTGACAACGAAAACAGGGTGCTTGTATTCTCTTTTATCGGATATGAGAAACAGGAAATTACCGTTGGTTCGAGTAATTTTATTGAGGTATCGCTTCGCCCCAGTGCCCAGGCCTTATCCGGCGTGGTAGTGACTGCCCTGGGAGTAGAGCGGGAAGAAAAGTCGCTTGGCTACTCGGTACAGGAAATTGAGGCCGAAAATTTGGCGGATGCCCGTGAAACCAACTTTGTCAACAGCCTGCAGGGATCGGTTTCCGGGGCGCAAATGGTGGGTTCGCCCGGAACCATGGGGGGATCCTCCCGTATTTTGCTGAGGGGGATCAACTCCATATCGGGCAGTAATCAGCCGCTGTTTATTGTCGATGGAGTGCCGATAGACAACTCGAACTTTAACAGCGCTTTAACCCAGTCGGGTGAAGGAGGAGCCCCGGATTACGGCAACGCCGCCCAGGATATCAATCCCAGCGATATCGAGTCTATCTCAGTCTTAAAAGGTCCCAATGCCGCCGCCCTGTACGGTTCAAGGGCCGCAAACGGTGCCATTTTAATCACCACAAAAAGCGGAGAGGCACGCGAAGGAATCGGTATCGATTTCAGCTCCAGTATCATGGTTGACCGGCCGTACCTGTTTCCCAACTATCAAAACAGCTACGGTGGTGGATACGTGCGCGAATTTGACGTTTTCGAGTATGATCCGACGCTGCACCCGTCAAGTTATGCGGAGTTCGATGGCCACCGTATGGTGGACTACTCCTCGGATGAAAGCTGGGGTCCAGAACTGGATGGCCAGATGGTCCGTCCCTGGCACAGCTGGTACCCGGATAATGAAAGCTTCGGGCAGCTGGAACCCTTCAGTGCCAACCCTGATAACATCCGGAATTTTTTCCAGGATGCCGCAAAACTTTCCAACAGCATCTCCTTTTACGGGGGTGGGGAAAACGCAACTTACCGGGCTTCATATACCAATCTAAACCAACGGGGGACTCTGCCCAACAGCGGCATCAACAGGCACAACGTGGCGCTCAGCGGAAGGCTGGATCTGACCGACAGGTTGCACGTATCCTCGAAGATCAATTACATAAGTAACAGGGCAGAGGGCCGCGCCTCGGTGGGCGACTACAGCGGAACCGGGCGAATGGGCGTGATGTCCTCTTTTAATACCTGGTTCCAGCGCCAGCTTGACATGGATCAACTGCGGGACTACCAGGCGGACGACGGCTCATTTAAGCACTGGAACCTGTCAAGTCCCACCAATCTCGATCCCTTTTACTGGGTAAGTCCCTATTTCGAGGTCTATGAAAATACAAACAACGACAGCAGGGAACGGGTCTACGGTTTTTTGTCCCTGTCGTATGATATACGGGAAAATCTGAGCATAACCGGCTGGGCTCGCACCGATTTTTATGATGACCGGAGAGAGCGCAGGGTGGCCGTTGGGCACGTCAATCCGAGCATGTACAGCCAGGATATTATCTCCAAAAGAGAGGATAACCTGCAGGTATTGACAGAATACAATAATGACTACGGGGATGTTACGCTCGGCGCCACCCTGGGAGGAAATATCAGGAACGAGTCATTGCACCACGAGCAGATGGAGACCATTGGCGGACTTACTGTCCCCAACTTCTACAATATCGAAGCCTCGGTTGATCGACCATTTCTTGATGATTATGAGGAGGAGGTCCTGGTATACGGGGTGTTTGGAAGTACGAACATCGGCTACAAGGAGACACTGTTTTTGGATGCTTCCCTGAGAAATGACTGGTCTTCCACATTGCCGGTTGACAACAACTCATATCTCTACCCGGCCCTTTCATCCAGCATTGTTTTTACGGAGTTGCTTCCGATGAACAAGTTTTTGAGTTACGGGAAATTGCGTGTTGGGTGGGCACAAGTGGGAAATGCCACCGATCCATACCGGTTAAGCGGGTATTATGAACCCCAAACCGGGTACGGGAGCACCCCCACATTTAATGTCCCAGACATCCTCAACAATTCCGAACTAAAGCCGGAGATCACCACATCAACAGAAATCGGGACAAGCCTTGAGTTTTTCAGTGGCAGCGTGGAACTGGATGCTACGGTATACCAGACAAGATCGAGGAACCAAATTGTGGATCTGGCTGTCTCCACCACCAGCGGGTACTCCGCGGCCATCATAAATGCGGGAGAAATAAAAAACCAGGGTATAGAGGTCTCTCTGAACGGGTTCATCGTTACCAATCCCAATGGGTTAAACTGGAATTTGAAACTAAACTGGGCGCGCAATCAAAATGAGGTGGTAGAGCTGGCCCAGGGACAGGAAAATTATCAGCTGGTTGATGCCAGTTCGGGGAATGGCGTCTCCCTGAACGCACGGGTGGGCGAGCCCTACGGCACGCTCATCGGAGACGGGGTCGCCACCAATGAAAATGGAGAGAAGCTGATTGACGAGAACGGCTTATATGTCCGCGAGCCCAATAAAGTGCTGGGCAATGTGCTGGCTGATTTTACCGGTGGCGTCCGAAATACCTTTAAGGTCAAAGGTTTGAGGCTAAGCGCGCTGGTGGACTACCAGGTGGGCGGTGATATCTTTTCCGTAACCAGTGCCACCGGTATGTACGCGGGCTTGCTGGAGGAAACTGTGGGTTTTAACGACAAGGGTAATCCTATTCGAGACCCGGTCAGCGAAGGGGGAGGGATCAAGCTGGAGGGAGTCAAACAAAATGGGCAGGCCAACGATGTGTATGTCGAAGCGATCGACTATTTCAAAAACATGTTTGAAGGCCAGCATATCTATGACGCCAGCTTTATCAAGCTGCGGGAGGTGACGATCAACTACACGCTGCCCCAGCGGTTGCTGGAAAACCTCCCGATGCGGGATCTTTCTGTGGGACTCGTCGGCCGAAACCTGTTGATTTTGCACAAAAACATACCCCACGTAGATCCCGAAACGGCCATGGGATCCGGCAACATCCAGGGGTATGAGTCGGCCCAGCTTCCCACGCCCCGGTCCATAGGCTTCAATATCAAAACCTCCTTTTAATCGTCAATCGATAATCCAGGAATATCAATATTATGAAGAAGTTAACCTCTGTTCTGTTTGTTTTAGCAGCTTCCATCGCGTTGTATGGTTGTTACGACCATTTCGAAGAGATCAACACCGATCCCAACAATCCCACCGAAGTCCCCACCCCGTACCTGCTGGCCAACGCCCAGCGAGAATTGGTACAAGAGGTGCTTGGCATGGACTCCAATACAGGGCATACCAACTGGGCGATGCAGTATGTACAATACTGGTCAAATACCCTGTACACGGAAACCACCCGCTACCAGACCGTCGAAGCGGACTGGAGTTCCTTCTATAATGAAGGGTTGGCCGACCTGCAGGAGATTATCAATATAAACAGCGATCCGGAACGGATGGGAAAAGCCAGCCAGTACGGGAGCAACAGTAATCAAATTGCAGTTGCAGAGATTTTACAGGTGTGGGGTTTCCACAATGTCACCGACATTTGGGGCGATGTGCCGTATACCGATGCACTGAAAGCCAGTGAAAATTTTGCCCCGTCCTACGATCGCCAGGAAGAGATCTACGACCATATGTTTGGCAAATTAAACAGTGCCATTTCCAGGATTGAAGAGAGTGAACGAGCCCCGGAGGGCGACCTTATTTTCGAGGGGAATATGTCCAACTGGAAGACATTTGCCCACTCCCTGAAACTGCGGCTGGGGATGCGACTGTCGGAGGTAGCACCGGCCAAAGCAGAACAGGTTGTCAGCGAAGCGGTGCAGGGGGGAGTCATAAGTTCCATAGAAGAGAACGTGTATTTCCCTTACCTGACCTCTTCGCCCAACTTTAACCCGTGGTACCATGAAGCGTATGTGGAAGGGGGCAGTTTCAACCTGGCGGTAACGAATACGGCTATTGACAGGTTGAAAGCGTATGACGATCCCCGGCTGTATGTTTTTTCCGCTCCTTCTGTGGATGGTGGTGAGTACACGGGCATCCCCTATGGGGTGGAGTCAGGCGTGGCCTCGGCTTATGACAACGCAGAAGTTTCGTTCCACACCGACGTGGTATACAACTCTCCCGGCAGAATCATGACCTATTCCGAAGTGCTGCTGCTGCAGGCGGAGGCCGCCGAGCGCGACTGGATCAGCGGTGATGCCGCCACATTTTATGAGCAGGGTATCCGTGCCAGCATGGAGGAGTGGAGTGTGCCCGACACGTTCGATATCGATGCCTACCTGCAACAAAACATCGTGGCCTACGATCCCGCCTCGTACAAGCAAAAAATCGGCAACCAGCTCTGGTTTGCCCTCTATACACAGCCACTCGAAACGTGGGCCGAATGGCGGCGGCTGGGATATCCCGACCTGCAACCCGCCCCCGATGCTTTTCGCGGACGCGATATCCCACGCCGCCGAGGATACCCGAATAGCGAAAGTGATCTGAACAGAGAGAACTACAACGCCGCCATAGACCGGCAGGGTCCGGATGAAATGTCAACCCGCATCTGGTGGGATTCAGAATAAGCCTAACCAACATTCCAGCAATCCATTAATCAACTAATAAATTTTATCATGAATAATTCCATTGCAAGCAGATCAATTATTACAACAGTATTCATTTTCGTGTGCGTGTACCTGAGTGCGGCACAGGAAAGCGGGGAGCGCTACAAGCATCCCCTTGATCCCCTTAATGCCCGGGAACTTCAGACGGTGCGATCTGTGCTGGAGGAGGAAGGCAAGGTGGAAAGCGAGCGGATTGAAAATCACGAAGTGGCTTTTGGGATGATATTCCTTCATGAACCGCATAAAGAGGAAGTCCTTCAGTATAAAGAGGGAGAGGAGTTTACCCGGCAGGCATTTGCCTCGGTCTACGACTATCCCAACAACAAGCTATACGAGGCGATAATTGACTTGAACACCGAGCAGCTTGTCTCCTACAAACATATTCCCGGCAAACAACCGGTCGGTACGTTTGAGATGGATTCAATTGCTACAGAAATTGCCAGGGCCGATCCCGAGATGCAGGAGGCGCTGAACAGGCGCGGAGTACCGATCGATTCTGTGGAATTCAGTGGCAATTATGCGGCGGATTTGAGCATCAACGGGAAAGGAAATCGTGAAGAGATCGTCTCCGCCTCGTTCAAGGACTCGCGCGTGGGGATCAGGGGATTGTATGCCCACATCGATTTAACCGATCGAAAGGTGCTTAAAATAGTTGACGAGGGCGAAGGATTCAGCGAAAAGTCGGATCTCAAATATTTTGATCCCGACAGCCTCGAGTCCACGCTGGAGCCGATGAAGCCGGTGATTATCGATCAGCCATACGGGATGAACTACAAAATCCGCGGCCACCAGGTGATCTCCCCCTATTGGAAGTTCCGGTACGGCATACACAACCGCGAGGGACTCGTGATCTACGATGTCCAGTATTTTGATCCATTCCAGGAAAAATGGCGCAAAATCATGTACCGGGGTTCCATCGCCGAAATGATCGTAAATTACGGTTCGCCGGAGCTCGATGAAGCCTCGAACAACTACTTTGACCAGGGGGAATTCCGCTTTTTCCAGGAGAAAAACCGCCCGCTGAACGCCGGCGCCGACGCCCCCGAAAATGCCACCTACATCGATGCCTGGGTACATGACGACAAGGCTAATCCCGTAAAAATTGACAGTGCCGTAGCGATTTTTGAAGGATACGGGGGAGCCCTGTGGCGCCACGGGAAAGTGGGCAGACGCGCCACCGATCTCTCTATTAAATACTACATCAAAGCGGGAAACTATGATTATGGTTTTGAATGGATTTTCAAGGAGGACGGGACGATTCAGGTAAACAATGAACTGCAGGGTATTGTGCATATCCACAGCGTGGACCGACAAGATGATCGCTCATACCCGGAGGACGAGCACTACAACGGCGCCCCGTACGGGGTGACGGTTCATCCCAATGTGGAAGCCAACAACCACCAGCACTGGCACGTGTGGCGCCTCGATCTGGACGTGGATGGTATCAACAACACGGTGGAAGAGAAAAACAATATCGCGGTGCCGCCGGGCCCGAAAAATCCGTATCGCAATGCGGTGGTGGCCCAGACCGACGTCTTTGAAAATGAGCACGACGCGATGCGAGACTCCCATGCTCCCAGCAGCCGCCGGTGGCGAATTATGAATGATGACAAAGAGGGCGGAAAATACGGGCATCACCCGGGCTACGTGTTGGTCCCCAAGAAAGGGACGGTTCCCCTGGCGCGGGAAGGGTCTTCACTTTCGAACCGGGCGAAAGTCCTGTGGCACCATCTCTGGGTAACGCCCTATGAACGGGACGAAATGTACCCAGCCGGTATGTACCCGCCCAGCGACCAGCAGTTTGCGGGACTGCCGGAGTGGACGAAGAACAACCGGAATATCAAGGATGAGGACATTGTCGTGTGGTACGTCATGGGCAAGTCGCACATCGTTCGCCCTGAAGACTGGCCGATCATGAATCACGCTTCCATGTCGTTCAAACTCACACCGTGGGCCTTCTTTGAATCGAATCCGGTATGGGGCAAACCCCCGGTTCATGAAAAGATAATCGAGAGCATGAGGGATTAAACCTGGTGCCGCCAATAACGATCGGTACTGACCTGCCAGGCGTTGAAAACCTGGCAGGTCTTATTTATTTCGTTCCCCCCCACCGTTTATGCAGCAGGTAGCTGACCACCAGAAATACGACGCCAAACCCGATAAAGAGTAAAATCCGCAGCAGCGTACTTATTTGAGACAGGTCGACTAAAAACAGCTTGCCGACTACTAAAAAGATGGTGGCCATTCCAGCAAACCGAATGCGGTTGCTCTCCTGCCGGAACCCCAGGAATAGAATAAGCAGGGCATAGATACCCCATGCCACACTCACGAACGCCTGCCCGTTCTGCAGAATCGAGAGCTCCTTCATAAACCAGCCCAGCAGGGCAAGATGAGCGGCAAGGCGGTATACCGAGACCAGGTTTTTATGTTTGTCGGTAAGATACGGGGGAACCATTATCCCGGCTATACCTGTGATAAACAGCTCTGTTAAAGCATCAAGATTCAGGATCGGGAGATCGGAACCAGGGGTTATCATCAGCCGGTCGGCCACCCATACCCCGACCAGGCCGAACAGGAAGTGAGAAGACAGGGATATGACGGTATCCGATGTTTTGGAGGCAATAATACGCAGGCAGAGCGCCTCCAGTGCCAGTGAGATGAGCAGAACCTCTCCATCAAGCAGCAGAACCAGTGCTATGGTGACAAGGATCAGTGCGGTGAATCCGTGGACGAGCGAAAGCCTGTTGAGCCCCTCTTTTCTCAAGGGTAAATAACTATATCCGACAAGAAGAGCACTGATAAGAGCGATGATTCCCCGGATTTCATCGCTTAACGTCCAGAGCCCGAAGGAATAAAAGAGCAGGAGTGTCGGGGTGGCTACGGAAAGTGCCTGGACACTGGTATTTGCGATGAAGTCTGAAGATTCACCTGTATTGGACCTGACCCTGTGAGCATCGGGCCATCGGGCCGGATTTCGGAAGGCAAGCACCTCGCGAATAACGGGTATAATCCAGAATATGAGGGCGGCGTAAAGCGCCCCGAGCTGAAGCGTCCAGCGGTCGCCCGTTAATGGATCAGCAACACTGTAAATATTGTTCGCCCACCCGACCATCAAGACCAGCCAGCCCCCTGTGACAGCAGCCCAGAGCAGCGATTTCCACCCCTTCGCCAGGTATATTGTGCCGGAGCCTGCCAGGATAAGCGCAAAATAAAGGATGAGCATGACCAGTGAACCTTCCCCCGAATAGAGCATAAAGGGAGTTGCCAGTCCCCCGAGAGTACCCAGAACCGATAGAATGATTTCGTCGTGCTGGATGGCCAGGTAAAGCGCAAGCAGGGTAACGCCTACCATAAATATCCACACAGCACTGGTGGAGACAAAGGAATATAGCTGAAAGGTGGCAAATCCGGTGATATAAAAAGTGGCGACTCCGCCCCCCAGCAAAATTTGTCGTGGAACAGTGTTTTTTCCGGAGACAAATCCGGCTCCCAGCAGGCTGCCCCCCACGGCCAGACCAAACGCGCTGCGGACCGGTGGAATCAGCCAGCCCTGGTCAACCGAATACTTAAACAGGAATCCCACGCCCAGCAGCAGCAGACCGATGCCAAGCCAGTTCAGCCAGTTTTCACCGACGGGGATGCTTCCCTCGTCCCGGCGATACCGTTTTCCAGGTGGTTCCGTTTCCTCAAATTCGAGGTCAGGCTCTTGCGGGGTATGTACTTGTCGCTGATCTTTATCCCTGATCTCTGCCTGGTGCAGAGCCTGCTCCAGAAACCGGACCTTCTTTTCCAGCCGGGTTACGCGTTCCTCCAGGTTATCTGTATGTTCTTCCTCTGGCATAGAAGTGATGTGATCCCACCGACTCAAATTATGTCAGCTGCGCTGGCTGTTAACTGTACTGGCCTGTCAAAACAGGTCAACTAATATAACATCTGACGCTTTCTTTTCTAGATAAAATTATTTTGTTCCGGAAAACCACCCGGATTTTATGGAGTCCCAGCTGAGATAAAAAGGAGATTGGAAAAAACAGCACGGTTTGATAACCTGTTTTATATACCGTGAACAGTGTTTTTAGAAGGCCTTGGCAATTTTTCGATTTGTCGTCGTGAGGGAGTTGTGCTCCCGCTTGACACCCAATAAGGTCGGTGGTACAACCACCTCCCAGCAAAACAGAATGTTTGACAAAGGCCTCGAAAAAGAAGGATTAATAAATTTATCAGGACAATATGGGTAGTCGTACTTTTCAGGCGTATGTGGTCCGGTTGAATGACAAAGGAGAATATGTAGGTGAAATAAAGACGAGGCGCGTTGCGGATCTTCCCAGGCACGATCTGCTTGTTCGCGTTCATTATTCGTCGATCAACTACAAAGATGCCCTTTCTGCGACGGGTCATCAGGGAGTGACCCGTTCCTACCCGCATACGCCCGGAATCGACGCGGCCGGTGTTATCGAGCACAGCGATGACCGGCGCTTCAGGGAGGGGGAGAAGGTCATCGTCACAAGTTTTGGCTTGGGAGAGGATACCCCGGGCGGGTTTGGCCAGTATATCCGGGTACCCGCCGACTGGATTGTGCCGCTGCCCGCTCACCTTTCACTGAGGGAGAGCATGATACTGGGAACAGCTGGATTTACAGCGGCTCTGGGGATATACAAGCTGCAGCACAACGGCACTTTCCCCGAAGATGGACCTGTATTGGTGACGGGAGCCACCGGGGGCGTGGGGAGCCTGGCGGTAGCAATCCTGGCCCATGCGGGCTATACTGTGACCGCTGCCACGGGTAAACAGGATCAACAACAATTCCTGAAGAAACTGGGAGCCGAAAATATAATCTCCAGGAAGGAAGTGCAGGCCGAATCCGACAAGTCACTGCTCAGTGCCCGCTGGGCCGGGGTTGTGGATACGGTTGGGGGAATCATGCTGGATACGGCGATACGACAGGCCAAACAAAACGGCACAGTCACCTGTTGCGGCAATATTCTGGGAGCTGAACTGAATACCAATATCTATCCCTTCATTCTACGGGGCGTGAGCCTGATGGGAATCGACTCGGGGCGATGCCTGATGCCACTGCGCAAAAGAATATGGCGCTACCTGAGCACCCGCTGGAAGATTGCTCATCTCGACAGCGTGGCACGCGAGATTTCACTGCAGGAGGTAGAGGATAAGATAAAAAAAATCCTTCGCGGCGATCAAACCGGAAGGATTGTGGTAAACCTTAACATAGGCAAATAAATGCAGCTAGGCTGATTTATTTATGATATGTTGGTCATGGGAACTTAGATTCTTGATACTTCGATCCCCGGTTACCGATTCGCCGTTTTGGATAAAGGCCTTCTCGAGGGGGCCTGCCAAATCGGCGCTGGAAATAGGCTTAACCAGGTAATCCGTAAAGCCGGTTTGCTTGGCGCGCTCATAGTTATAACGGTCGGAGTTGCCGGATAAGTAGATAACGGGGACGTCAGAAATCCTCCTGATTTTTTTCATCGCTTCAATCCCATCCATCTCACCTTTTAAAATGATATCCATCAATATAAGATCGGGCTCAAGCTCGATGAACTTCTCAATCGCTTCTTCACCGCTGACGGTTTTGCCCACTACCTTGTGACCTAGCTTTTCGATGAGTCGTTCTTCCACCAGCGAAAGAAGCATGTCGTCTTCAACAATGAGAATTCGTTTCCGGGAATCTGTATTCGTTTGTTCCATATCTACCACCAGTTGTTATCTGCTTGTGTTTGGCAACGCGCTCTGCTTTTCAAGCATTAAAATTTCTTAACTTTAAAGTATTAAAAAAAATTAATGTTGCAAAGTGTTACTTTGGGTTCTTGTTTTTATATAGAGCTTTTCTAAAGCTGCCTGCCAAGAATCCGCATTTTAAATATGAGGAGAGTCGGATGAACAGATACCATGTTAGCTGGTGGAATGTAGAAAACCTGTTCGACGTACAGGATACGCCCTCACGACCGGCCTATCTGAATGACAGGTTGAACCATGAACTGCAGGGATGGAATCAGCAGGTGCTGGAACAGAAGCTTTCTCAACTTGCACGCATCATCATTCAGCTCAATGATGGAGAGGGACCCGATCTCCTGGGATTGTGCGAGGTCGAAAATGAGAATGTACTCAATCAGCTGCTGGGAAAACTGGCTCCCCTGAATCGGAATTATAAGGTGGCGCACCACAACACTGCCGATAACAGGGGGATCGATATCGCTTTTATATACGATGCAGATCTGTTCACAAAGGAAGAACAATTCAACTATGTTGTCCTCAAACGAAGTGCCACCCGCGATATCTTCCAGGTAAATATGAGAACCAGGAGTGGAAATGAAATCATCTTTATAGGAAATCACTGGCCCTCCAGAAGTGGAGGAAAATACCCGTCAGAACCCTTCCGGATGATGGCCGCTGAAACGCTCAGCTACTGGATGGAGCGGATATATGAAATCCGGGGAAGCGATACACCTGTAATAATTATGGGTGACTTCAACGACCAGTGTTTCAACCGTTCGATAACGGAATATGCCCTGGCTACCAACTCTGTACAAAAGGTAATCAATGCGCGGAGTCCCCGCCTTTTTAACCTGATGTGGCCGATAGATGGAACGGGACAGGGGACGTTCTACTACGACAACTTTCCACTGGTGATAGACCAGTTTATGCTCTCCAAGGGATTGTTCCTGGGTTCTGCGCCAATTCGGCCGGGCACCTACCCGGATGGCAACCTGGCAAAAATAGATCTGTTTAAAGAGATGGTGAGCGATGGCGATTATAGAGATCCCATCCGGTTCGGGCGCCCTTCAGGCAGTAGCTTTAATCCCCACAGCGGATACAGCGATCATTACCCCATCTCAATGATACTCCTTGAAAAGCAGGATTAACGTAGCAGCGGCAATAAAGTGTGCTGCCTGCAGGCAGACTACAACCACGGCAGGCATTTAAATGGTCCAAAAATAGTATTCCGGATAATACTGTACCCGGTATTCTCCCCGCTGCTTGTTATGATGTTGCCATTGTGAATCTTGTAGCCGGTAAACTGCCCGTTCGTGTTGATAATTGCGTTGCCTTCGATTCGGGTGTTGGTAAAGCCACAGGAGTCGCAAATTTCTCCCTTTTCTTTGATAAAATACCCCGTATAGATCTGAGACATGGTTCTGTTATTTGGAACGAATTAAATTGAATTCGAGCACCATAGTATTTGCAGATGATTTTGGGAGAAATGTAACCTGGATTTTTCAAACCTTCTGTAGGGGAGAGGAGCACAGGTTTGTAAGTGCAGGTATGAAAAAGAGAGAGCTTTTACAAAACCGTTGTTCCTGGATTTTTCACCAAGAAATTTGTTTTGCAGCAAGGCAAAAGGGAAATGGCCGCGCAGAGGTACCGTTGTACGTTGAGCCGGTGATGTTCCCTTTAAAACAGTTGAGAGGGAACATATCCCAGCGCTTTATACCCTGTCAACCCAAAAGGTCGGTAAAATATGGCGTAAGGTACTGCCTGCCATCAGGCTGCATGAGTTTTTCATAAATTGCCGTGAGAAATACGGGTTGTTTTGTGACAGGCTGTACATCCTGGGATTACCATGGGCGCACTTTTCCCGGTGTATTTGTAACGTCTCCATAAAAAACCCCGGCAGCCGTCAGGCGACCAGGGATAGGCTCTCATTTAGAATTGAAGTTTATCGAAATCGTTGATTAACACTCCAAATTGAGAGAGCATAAATTAAAATGATCAGGCAGATGGTCAGCCAAGTGTATTGCGCCGGGGTTAGTTCCATCTTTTTAAGTTGTTTTGGACTGTATGTAAGTCACAGCCGTCGTTTCCGTCTGAAGATGATACATGACTAATATGGAAAGGAGCGGGATTAAATTCTCAAATATTAGAAAAAATTAATCCTAATATTGTTGAAACGACAAAATTGGTCAAGTGGTGGAGGGATGGGGCGTGGCCATTATTGTAGAGGCCTTTGCAAAACCCCAATATGCTCGTTCTGAGGGAGTTGTACTCCCCCTTTATGAGCTGGTCGGTGGTACACAACCACCTCCCAACTAAGCATCAGGTTCTGAAGAGAACTCCACTACATATTTGCATACTAATAGCTGTTGGAATTAGACAGGCTGTTTAGCTATACAAAAACAATTTCCAGGTGAATTACAGCAAACTGCAGTATAAGGCGAAAGATTTCGGATCTTTCCTCTTTTATTTATTTCAGGAGTATTCCCAATTGTACCCAAAATTGTACCCCTTAAGGGGGAAAAGGGAGGAAATGGCTGTTCCTTTTTGTTCCTTTCCGTTCCTTTTTATTCCTTCGTTGTGCGCGGAAAAGAAACAAAAAAAGGCCATTAAAACGCCTGAGAGCGGGTTTTAATGGCCTTTAGAAGACTTGAGAAAAGAAGTGGGACCGGGCGGAATCGAACCGCCGACACCACGATTTTCAGTCGTGTGCTCTACCTACTGAGCTACAGTCCCTTTAAAGATCTCTTTCGGATCATCTCTTTAGTAAGAGTTGCCAAATATAAAATCTTTTCGCTTTTATAAAAAGGATGATTCCATTTTTTTAGTCTCCCTCAATATGCAGGTCTTTTAATTTTATCTGGAGTGTTCGTCGTCCATTCCAGTGGTTTTCCTCCAGCGAATAAGCGATGTGCAGCGCGCCGGGTTCGGTATTTCGCAGCATCGGCAGGTATTCATGCATGTTGAAGCCTATTACATCAAATTTGCCCGACCCGTTTTGGGAGACTTTCATCTTCAGGTGTCCGGATCCCACGATTGTGGGTACTCCCTCTACCTGTACACCTTTGCTCACAAAGACCGGCCTCATATTGCCGGGTCCAAACGGTTTAAACTGGCTTAGCAGTTTCCAGAATCGCATGTTAATTTCGCTGAGATCCAGCTCGCAATCGACCTCCAGCTCCGGCTCAAAGTCGTCTGAATTGAGATTGCCCGAGGCAATCTGGTTAATGCGGTTGCGAAATTCATCCAGGTTTTCACCTTTAATGGTCAGTCCGGCTGCGTACTCATGTCCCCCGTACTGCTCCAGCAGATCCTCGCACTGTTTCAGGGCGTTGTAGATATTGAAGCCCTTGATGCTGCGGGCGGAGCCCTTGATCATTCCATCCACTGTACTCAGCATAATCGCCGGCCGGTAATAGGTGTCGACCAGGCGGGAGGCCACAATCCCGATCACGCCGAGATGCCAGTCCGGATCGTGCAATACCATGGATGAGGTCTTCTCCAGGTTGAAATCGCGGCTGACCATGTCAACCGCTTCTTCCATGGTCTGGCTGTCTTTGTTTCGGCGCTCAATATTAATTGATTCCAGCTCATGTGCCCGGGCTTTAGCTTCCGATTCGGTTTCCGAAATCATCAGTTTAACCGCCTTCGAAGCATCGCCCATGCGCCCGGCGGCGTTGATGCGCGGACCGATTGAGAAAACGATGCTGGAGGTGGATATGCTGCCGATATCAATATTAACGAGTTCAAGGAGCGCCTTGATACCCACTCGCGGATTGGTATTGAGCATGCGCAATCCTTCCCGCATCAGGATCCGGTTTTCATCGATAATCGGCACTATGTCGGATGCGATGGAGATCGCCACCAGGTCCAGAAACTTGTAGGCAATTCGTTCATTCAGGCCCAGCTTGGAGATTGTTCCCTGGACCAGCTTAAAGCCCACCCCCGCCCCGGAGAGCCCTTTAAAGGGATACTGGCAGTCAGGTCGTTTCGGATCCAGCACTCCAACGGCGCTGGGAATTTCAGAACCAACATTGTGGTGATCGCAAATGACAAGATCAATACCCTGTTCTGCCGCCATCCGGGCCTCTTCAACAGCGGTTATTCCGCAATCTACCGACACGATCAGCTTTGCCCCCCGCCGGCGGGCAAACTGGATGCCATCGGGGCTGATTCCATATCCATCCTTGAACCGGTGAGGAATAAAATATTCCACATCGACCCCAAAATCTTTCAGGAAAATATACAGTATGGAAGTGGCTGTCGTGCCATCGACGTCATAGTCACCGTACACCAGGATCTTTTCTCCGGATCGTATGGCCGAAGCAAGCCGCGTACTGGCCTTGTGCATATCTTTCATCAAAAAAGGATCGTGGAGGAGATCCAGGTCAGCGCGAAAGAATTTTTTGGCTTTGTCAAAGGAATCTATTCCCCGGAGCGACAGCAGGTAAGCAATTTTTTCCGGTATACCCAGCTCTTCCTGCAACCTGGATATAGTCTCCCCATTCTCAGGCTTGTTGTAAACCCAGCGAAATGGCATAATTCACCTTGTTTTTTTTCTTTTGTCATAACAAACTACCGGCGGTCAAACCGGGTAGCTAGGGTTCTAAAAACAAGTTTTTTCACGAAAACAGTTTCATTACAAAATACAATTTAGCCACCAAAAATCATTAATTCTTTTGTCCGGTCAACCAGCTTGTGAATCTTTCGGCCGGCACGGCCGGGATGCCATTCGGTTAACCTGGAGCTACCCGAAATACACATTTTGGGTTACCTTGCAACGGTCCCGCTGTTTTTGGAAGGGAGACGAAACCGAGAGGTGTACGGCTCAAAAACGGATTTGAGCCGTAACGGATACAAGAGCTGATGTGTATTCGACCTGTATTCTGTATATTCCTCAAGTAGAAAATTGTTGGGAAGACTACCCGAAATTTACCTGCGAACATACCAATACTGGTCAAAACGAGGTTTTATAGAACCCTCTGCGAGATCGCAATTAAACCGTGGACCCAAACGTTTCAGAAATGGTTTCCGGGTGGCTCAAATGATTGGGCTGCCTTTTTTGTTAATTCAGCTTCACATTAAAACCAACCGTTTTCAATGCTTTCTAAAAAACAGTTTGAACATAAAGATCGACTTGTCAAAGGAATTTCAGACGATGGCCATTTCAAAATTTCGGTGGTCAAAACAACCGATGTGGTCAGGACGGCTAAAGAAAAGCACGGCCTTTCCCTGCTGAATACGGTGCTGTTGGGACGGGCCTTGACCGGGGTGATGCTGCTGGCCTCCGAGCTGAAGGGCGAAGAGCGGATACAGCTGCGCATCGACTGTGACGGTCCCGTCGGACAAATTGTCACCGAGGCGAACCGTGTGGGCGAAATCCGGGGATATGTACAAAACCCGGCGGTTGAGCTGGATTACTCCGACCGTGAAATCCAGCTAAGTGACGGCATCGGGAATGGAGTCCTGACGCTCAAGAAAATTCTTTACAATGAAGCGGAACCCAAAACAAGCACAATTGAGATCGTGAAAGGGAACATTACCGATGATCTCGCTTTCTACATGTTCCAGTCAGAGCAGGTTCCTTCTGCCATACTCCTGGATGTCGGTATGGATGAAAAAGGGGAGGTTACCGAAGCCGGAGGAATACTCGTTCAGCGTCTCCCCGATGCCCCGGATGGCAAAATCGATGAATTGCGTGAAAACCTGAAACAGTTCAGCTCCATCCACAAGCTGTTTTCAGAAGGATTGTATATCGACGATTTAATGGAAAGGGCACTGGCCCCCATGAAAGTTAGCGAGCTGGACCGCCAGCCGGTAGATTTTTTCTGCCGTTGCACGCGCGATCGGTTTGTCAACGCCCTTACAATGCTGGATTTTGAGGAACTCCGAGAGATTAGTGATGAAGGGCAGGAGCTGGTTTGTCACTTTTGCAATGAACACTACCAGGTTTCACAAGAAGAAATTGAAGAGATTGTGACGCAGGTCAAAGCCAGGATGAACTGATGCCGGCATAGATAAATTTTTATATTTTGCGTCGTAGAAACTGCAATCTTTCAACATTGAAATTTAACTTCTGTCAATGAGTGATCAGAAGCATGTAATAATTATCGGCGGCGGATTCGGTGGTATATCAGCGGCCAAAGAGCTCCGCAACTCGGGAATGAAGGTGACGATCATTGACAAAAACAATCACCACCTGTTTCAGCCTCTCCTCTACCAGGTGGCAACCGCTGCGCTCTCTCCGGGTGATATTGCGGTTCCCATCCGGGCGATGTTTGGCAAGTTCAGCAATATACAGGTGATACTTGGGGAGGTGACCAATATCAACAAGCGGGAGCACGCGCTGGAGCTGAAAGACGGCCGAACGTTTGAGTTTGACTCCCTGGTCGTAGCGCCGGGTGCCCAGTACAACTACTTCGGTAACGATCACTGGGCCGACAATGCTCCCGGTTTAAAGTCGATTTCAGATGCCCTGGAGGTTCGCGAGCGTATCCTGCTTTCGCTTGAGGAAGCTGAACAGATCGATGATCCCAAACTGCGCGAACCCTATCTTACCTACGTAATAATCGGCGGTGGTCCTACCGGCGTTGAAATGGCGGGGGCCATAGCGGAAATCGCCAAGCGGAACATGATGCGCGATTACCAGAACTTCAGCAAGAATGAATCCCGAATTTTTCTGGTGGAAGCGGGACCGCAGATCCTTAACGGCTTTCCGAAATCACTGGCTGAAAAGGCGCGCCAATCGCTGGAGGATATGGGCGTCAGCGTACTGTTGAATACGCCCGTAACCGAGATAAGTGAAAACCAGGTAACGTTTAAAGAGGGTTCAATTGAAACGCCCAACATCATATGGGCGGCCGGGGTGGCCGCTTCTCCGCTCATGAATTCGCTCGGGGAACCCCAGGACCGCACGGGCAGAGTCATGGTCAACAAAGATCTCTCCATATCTGATCATCCGGATATTTTTGTTATCGGCGATGCAGCCCACCTCGAGGAGAAAGAGGGGGAGCCACTTCCCGGCCTGGCCCCGGTGGCAATGCAGGAAGGGCGCTATGTCGGGAAACTAATTCGCCAGCAAACTCCTGTTGATGAGCGCGAACCGTTTCACTACGTAGACAAGGGTACGATGGCCACTATCGGTCGGGCCAAGGCGGTGGCTGATGTCAAGGGATGGAAAGTAAGTGGCTTTGTCGCCTGGGTAATCTGGTCGGTAATCCATATTTTTTACCTGATCGGCTTCCGTAATCGCATCAAGGTGTTCGTGGAGTGGATGTGGTATTATTTTTCCTTTAAACGCGGGGTTCGCCTTATAACCAATCGATTCTCCAAATAACAGGTTTGCAATGCCCCTGATATAACTTCTTGAAAAGGGGCCTTCGCAATTTTGTTGGGAGGGGTTGTACCACCGACCTCATTGACCTTTTAACGGGAGTCCAACTCCCTCCAAACGAAGAATTTAGCCGTATTTCTCACCAAAAAACTTGTGAGAAATACAGGTTGGGATTTCGCAAAGCCTCGAAGAGTCATTTTTTCATTGCATATGATTTGGGCTCAATGGGATAGCCGTAATACTCCCCAACCTGCTGTGTAACTTCGGCCCCGTAAAAGAGGATCATAGCGGAGTAGTAGACCCACAGAAGCACAACCAGTACCGATCCCGCCACGCCATAAAGGCTGTAAAGACTGCTCTGGCTGAGTATAAACCCGATAACCAGCTTGCCCAGGGAAAACAGCGCTGAGGTAAAAGCGGCGCCTGCCCACACCACCCGCCACCGTATGTTAACATCCGGCAGAAATTTATATATGCAGGCCAATATCAGGGCAATCAGCAGGAAGGAACTGAAAAAACCGGTAGCGGCAAAAAGGGGTAAATTGATCTGCGGAAAAACTACGCTTATATGATCCCTGAGAACGATAAGTACCGACTCGAACAGCACCGAAACCAGTTGGAGCAGAACCAGCAGAATAATCAACAAGAAGGAAAGAGCGCGCACTTTTAGCAGGTACAGCAGGTTATTTTCTGGTATCGGCTGCACCCTCCAGATCCGGTTTAGTGAATGCTGAATAACCGCGAAAAAGCTGCTGGAGGCAACAAGAAAAATGATGATGCCAACCAATGAAGGAAAAAATCCCTGTTTAAAAAGTTCGTAGTTGTCTACGGCCGACTGTATTGTTGTGGCAGCACGGGGTCCCCAGAGTTCTGATATCTGTCCATACAGGTCGGCGGTGGCCGCATAACTGCCGGAGAAGTACCCAAGCAGCGTGATTATGATAAGCAACAGGGGAGGAATGGCGAACAGGGTGGAAAATGCCAGGGCACCTGCCAGCGTGGTGGCGTCATCCTCGAAAAACCGTTTGGCAGCTTTCCATAACAAGGAGAATACAGGAGATATGCTCATCCACAGAATCTAGTCATCAAACGAGATATTATTTATGAGAGCTCAAGCATGCGATTGAGTGCCTGCAGGGCCGGTTTAGTCGTTTCAGGATCAACGGTGATCTGGTTGACCACTTCGCCCTGCTCCAGCTTTTCCAGCGACCACAGCAGGTGAGCCATGTCGATGCGGTTCATCGTCAGGCAGGGACACATAAACGGGTTTACCGACACGATGTCCTTGTCGGGATGTTCATTGGCGATCCGGTTGACCAGGTTCATTTCGGTACCGATCGCCCACTTGCTCCCCGCGGGGGCGTTTTCAATTGTGCTGATGATATAGCTGGTGGACCCGTTGTAGTCGGAGGCCTGTACGACATCGTAAGTACATTCGGGATGAACCAGGATATTAATTTCGGGATCTTTTTTACGGAGGTTTTCAATATGCTTGACATTGAACTTCTCATGTACCGAGCAGTGCCCTTTCCAGAGAATCACCCTGGCTTCCTGCAGGGGACCCTCGCATTCAAACTGTTCTTCCTGCGGATCCCAAACGGCCATCTGGTCAAGTGGAATACCGAGGTCGTAAGCTGTATTGCGCCCCAGGTGCTGGTCGGGCAAAAACAGGATGCGCTCTTTCTGCTTGAACGCCCACTTGATGATATCTTTGGCATTCGAGGATGTGGTAGTTGATCCCCCGTTGCGGCCTACAAAAGCCTTGATGGCAGCGGTTGAATTTACGTAGGTCAGCGGCAGAATGGTGTCACCAAAAGTCTCCTGCATGACATTCCACCCGCGCTCGGTCTGGTCGATATTGGCCATGTCGGCCATGGAGCAGCCGGCCCGCATATCGGGCAGGATTACCTTTTGGTGGTCGTCGGTCAGCATATCAGCCGTTTCCGCCATAAAATGGACGCCGCAGAAGATAATATATTCTGCTTCCTTGTTCTGGGCCGAGATTTGAGCCAGTTTAAGAGAGTCGCCCCGCGCATCCGAAAACTGGATCACTTCATCCTTCTGATAATGGTGGCCCGGCATGAAAAGCCGGTTTTCGAACTTCTGCTTGATTTCGCGGATGCGTTGCGCCATTTCAGGCTCTTCCATCTCGCGATAGCGTTCCGGCAGGCTTACCTGTTCATCTTGCTGTAAAAAATCTAGCGTTTCCATAGTGCTGATCTTGTTTGTATGGGCTGTATTGTCGTCATCCCGGGCGTTGAAACAAATTCAATGATCTTATCTCTGTAAAAAGTCATTTTCTCACACAACTCTCTATGTCCGGGATATGCAATGTAAGATAACTAATCATTCAAATTAAAGCTGATATCCAGTGCGGTTACCGAATGGGTCAGTGACCCCATCGAAATATAATCGACGCCGGTGTCACGATAGTCTCCGATGGTATCGATGGTGATACCGCCCGAGATTTCCGTGATAATGTGATCCGGCACCAGTTCAACAAGCTGTTTCACTTCCGGGGGCGCCTGGTTGTCAAACATAATGATATCAGCGCCCGATTCAACACTCTCCAACACCTGATCCCGCGTTTCCGTTTCCACCTCGATTCGCACCATCAGCCCCAGTTCATTGCGCAACTGACTGACTGCCCTACTTATACCGCCGGCGGCCTTGATATGGTTGTCCTTGAGCATCACGCCGTCGTCGAGGCGATAGCGGTGATTGTATCCGCCGCCGCAGCGTACCGCATATTTTTGCAGCATCCGGAGGCCGGGCAGGGTCTTCCGTGTATCGCACACGCGGGTGTGGGAGCTGTGCAATGCCTCTACCGCCCGTTTGGTGCCCGTGGCGATACCGCTCATGTGCTGCAGCAGATTCAGGATCACCCGTTCGCCACTCAGCAAGGGCGCTGTTGGGCCTTCCGCTTCCGCAATATCCTCTCCCTGCTCTATGCGGTCGCCGTCCTGCCGGTACAGGTCTACTTCAATACGCTCATCCAGCAGGCGGTAGGTTTCCGTGATTATGTCAAGTCCGGCCAGTACTCCATCCGCTTTCGCCGTAAAAAATCCCGTTGAAATGTGATCCGGTGCAAAAAAGCTACTGGTCAAATCACCCATTCCCAGGTCCTCTTCCAGGGCTTCTGCTATGATATCCCGAAGTTTAAGCTTTTCCACAAATGGTAAGAAGTATTATCAGTAAGTCAGCGGACTTACCTGTTTCTTTCTGAGGTTAAATCCATATATTTAAGTTCTAATAATAAGCATTTTCAACGAGTTAACTAAGTCGGATGATTTATTTGGATTATGCCGCCACCACCCCGATGAGCGACCGTGCCATTGAGGTGTACCGGGAGGTAGCAAAAAAACATTTCGGCAATTCGAGCAGCCTGCACGATTTCGGCTCCACGGCCCAGCAGATTCTGGACCAGGCGCGGCAGACGATCGGGGATATGGTCAACGCCGAATCCCGCGGTATTTACTTTACGGGAGGAGGCAGCGATTCCAATGAGCTGGCGATTCAATCTCTTGTAAAGGGAAACACAGACGGGAGCGGACACCTGCTGACCACCCGGGGAGAGCACTCTTCCGTGCGCAACGTATTTGCGCTCCTGGAAGAACAGGGCTATGATGTGGAATATATACCGGTGGATCAAAAAGGACGGGTGAAGCTCTCTGCCCTGGAAAGTATGCTCCGCAAAGACACGATCCTGGTGTCAGTGCATCACGGCAACTCCGAGATCGGGACAATACAGGACCTGCGGTCGATCGGCAAGCTGCTGGATCAACGCGACATCCTGTTTCACAGCGACTGCGTGCAGACCTTTGGCAAGATCCCGGTGGATGTGAAAGCCTGCCATCTGGACAGTATCTCCATTTCTGCACACAAGATATACGGCCCCAAAGGTGTGGGAGCCGCGTACGTCAGGCCTGCTTTGAGCTGGAAGCCGGTGATCCCGGGAACAACGCAGGAAAAAGGCTTTGCTTCGGGAACAGTGAACGTGCCGGGCGTTGGAGCTTTTATGGCTGCTGCCCGTGATATAGCCAGGCAGCGGGAAGATGAGCTGGAACGGGAACGAACCCTGCGCAACCAGTTCCTGGATCTGCTGATGGAAAGTGAATTCGATGTTACCCTGGAGGGCGACCCTGAAAACAGCCTTCCCAATATTATTGGGCTGCGTATTCACGGCATGGAGGGGCAGTACGCCATGATCGAGTGCAACCGCTACGGACTGGCAATTTCGACCGGCAGCGCCTGTTCGGTGGGCTCGGAAAAACCGGCGGCCAGCATGGTGGCCCTGGGGCGTGATGAGCAGGAGGCACGAGAGTTCATCCGTATTTCGTTAGGCAAGCAGACAACGGAAGAGGAGATCTCAGAAGCATTTAATATCCTGGAAAAGGTATTGACCAGGCATTTTAGTATGATTAAGCTTTAACGAATCTTAAACCAGATAACGATTTATGAAACGTTTACTACAAATCCTCTCGTTTTCGACTTTTATTTTCTTGTTAACCGCGGCGGGATCCTTTGCCCAGGAGTCCGACAGTGAAGCCGATATCGTACTGACCGAGTACAGCGACTACCAATGCCCGGCCTGCGCCTATTACCATCCGGTTGTTGAAAAACTAAAAGAGGAGTTCGGGGATAAACTGAAGGTGGAATACCGTTACTTTCCGCTGAACAGCCATCAGTTTGCGGCGCTGGCCGCCCGTGCAGCCGAGGCAGCCGGGAACCAGGGGCAGTTCAAGGCGATGCATGATATGCTGTTCGAGAACCAGGACAACTGGTCGAGTTCTGGGAATCCACAGTCGATTTTTATTGGATATGCAAAGGAACTGGGACTGGATGTCCAGCAGTTTCAAAGTGACCTGAATGCTGCAGAAACGCAAAAAACAGTGATGGAACAGAAGCAGGAAGGAGTCAATATGGGGGTGAACTCAACGCCCACATTTTTTATCAACGGCATCAAGGTACAGCAGCTTCCACGTTCCTACGATCAGTTTAAATCTCTCCTGGAAAGCCAGATGTCGGAGGATGCGTAATCTGTAACGAGTAATAAGTGAGGAGTAACGCTGCTTCTACTGCGCATCACGGGTTACTCTTTACTCGTTACCCGTCACGCATCAATAAGTTAAATGCAGACAGTTAATCCGGAAATTAATGCTTTTGAATAAGGCACGGCCCTTCTTTACCGTTTGCATAGCGTAGTGTTTTTCGGTAATATCCTCTTGTTCACTTAGTGACCGCTGTTTGTCGTTAGGAGTGCTTTTTCGCGCAGGCGAAAGGGCTGAGATAAGATCCTCAACACTTGACCTGGTTAGTACCAGCGGAGGGAAACGACACCTCAACTTCAGCCCATCTTCTGCCGGTAAACAGCACTAAATAAAATCACTGCTGTTTATCCATGGAAAAAACACCAGCCAAGACGTATGCCCGGGCACTGACCATCGCGACATCTGACAGCGGGGGCGGTGCGGGAATTCAGGCCGATCTTAAAGCCTTTGCTGCGATGGGGTGTTACGGCATGTCGGTACTGGCCGCCCTGACCGCCCAGAATACCACTGACGTCACCGGTATCCACGCCTTGCCGCCCGACTTTGTGGCCCTGCAGATCGATACTGTTATCAGTGATCTGGGCGTAGATGCTGTAAAAATAGGCATGCTGTTCAACACTCCTGTCATGGAAACAGTTGCGGATCGCCTGGAAACTCATGCTGTTGACAACATAGTGCTTGATCCCGTCATGGTGGCCAAGAGCGGGGCCAGGCTTATTGAAGATGATGCAATTGAAACGTTAAAAGAGCGCCTGTTCCCGCTGAGTACGAATATTACGCCCAACCTGCCGGAGGCAGAGACCCTGCTGGATATCCAAATTGAAGACCGCTCACAGATGGAATCGGCTGCCCGGAAATTGCTGGAGCTTGGGCCCCGCTCCGTACTGCTGAAAGGCGGGCACTTCAGCGACGAGAAAAGCATCGATTGTTTGGTACTGAACGAGAAAGACACCAGCGGCCGGGAGGTGTACTGGTTCCAGGCAGAACGAGTTCATACGCCGAATACCCACGGCACCGGCTGTACCCTTTCGTCAGCCATTGCGGCGGGACTCGCAAAAGGGAAGCCGCTTCCTGAGGCTGTTCAGGACGCCAAAGAGTATATCTCCGGTGCCATAAGAGCAGGCAGCGAATACAGCATAGGCGAAGGTCACGGCCCGCTGCACCATTTTTATCAGTGGTGGCAGTAACGAAAATATAAACTACCTTCATAACTAACTGTTGAAAAGTAAATCCAGATCACAGAATGAAATTCACCGACGAGCTCTGGTCAACTATTGAACCGATGTACGACGCCATCCTTGAACTGCCGTTTATCCGGGAACTGACCGATGGGACACTACCCGAAGATATATTCCTGTTCTACCTGAAGCAGGATACCCTGTACCTGGCGGACTTTTCGAGGGCGCTCTCCCTGGCCGGCGTTCGCTGTGATTCCACAACCCAGATGTACGACTTTTTCAAGTTTGCCAGCGAGGCGGTGGTCGTAGAGCGGCAGCTGCACCAGAATTTTTACGAGCAGTACGGAACGGAGATGAACCCCAAAAAATCTCCCTCCTGCTTTTCATATACCAACTTTCTGCTTTCAACAGCAGCTACAAAAGATAATGTCGTAAATATAGCCGCCTTGCTCCCCTGCTTTTGGATATACCGGGAAGTGGGACTGGAGATCTACGAAAATGCAGCCGAAGAGAATCCCTACCAGGACTGGATCGATACCTACGCGGGAGAAGAGTTCAACAAGAGCGTGGATCGCGCTATTGAGATCACCGACGAGGTAGCGGAGCGTGAATCCAAAGAGCGACTGGAAGAGATGACCGAGGCGTTTGTCAAGTCCACCGAGCTGGAGTGGATGTTCTGGGAGAGCGCCTATCGCAGGGAGCAGTGGCCGTTGCTGGAGGTGTTGGAGGAGGCAGAATAGGCAGTATCAAGCCGAATTAGTGCGTTGAAAGTAAGGCACAACGCCCTGTAAACACCGAGACAGAATACAAATAAAGATTCCAAAATATGAAAATCGGCATTATCGGCGGCGGTATTATCGGACTCAGTATCGGCTGGCAGCTGCTCCGGCGGGGAGCCGAAGTCACGCTGTTTGAGAAGGGCACCGTCGGGCAGGAGGCCAGCCGGGCGGCAGCGGGGATGCTGGCTCCCTACGCAGAAGTGGGGTTCGAGGAGATCGAGCTGATGAAGCTGGGGCAGGAGAGTCTGCGCCTGTACCCGCGCTTTTTGGAGGAGCTGGCCGAAGATGTTGAAAATGTTCCTGAATTCGACCGGTGCGGAACCATGCTGGTGGGCGTCGACCGCGATGATACCGAGCACCTACAACGACTATACAATTTCAGGGAAGAGCTATCATTGACGGTTGAGATGATAACGGGAACAGAGGCCCGGGAGCGCGAACCACTGCTTTCGCCAAAGATCGTATCGGCCGTGTGGCTGCCGGATGACGCCCAGATCGACAACCGGGCGCTGGTCCGATGCCTCAGGAAAGCGTTTGAATCGCGGGGCGGTCTGCTGCTGGAAAAAAATGCGGTGCAGCAGATTGATCTTGCCGGGGGTACACTTAGAGGTCTTTCAACGGCATCCTCAAATTTTAAGTTTGATAAAGTGATTTTGGCCGCTGGTTGTTGGTCCGGGAAAATTGCCGGTATTCCAGATAAGATCAACCCGCCGATTCGTCCCGTGAAAGGACAGATCATAACGCTTCAACAAACAGATGACTGTGACCTGAAGGGGATCGTGCGATCGCCGCGATTCTACCTGGTTCCCAAAGAGGACGGTACGATCCGGCTGGGAGCCACCAGCGAGGAGAAGGGGTTTGACCAAACACCTACGGCGGGGGGGCAGAAGGAGCTCCTGGAAGAGGCTTGGGAGGCGGTGCCTTCCATCTACGACCTGCCGCTGGTGGAGACCATCGCCGGACTCCGACCCGCCAGCCGCGATCATGCGCCCATTATCGGCCAGACTGAGATGGAAGGGCTTTATTACGCCACGGGGCACTACCGCCACGGAATCCTGTTGACGCCTGTAACTGTTTATTCAATAGCGGATGAAATTCTGGATGGGACGGTCGCTGAGGTTCTTGAACCGTTTCGTCCCGGTCGTTTTTAGAAAAGAAACCCGAAAATCAAGGATCTATAAAATTATGAAACTGACTGTAAATGGAGACACTGTTAATACACAAGCCAACACAGTGAAAAAGCTGTTGGCCGAGTTTGATGTCGAAGACGATGGAGACAGCAAGGGAACGGCCGTTGCCCTGAATGATTCCGTCGTTCCCAAATCCCAGTGGGACCGTCAGCAACTGCATGAAGAGGATCGTATCGAAATTATCCGTGCCACACAGGGAGGATGAGTTGGAATGAAGAATCGCTGATCCAGCACCTGTCCCGGTTTAAGGTTGTGATTTGAACCAGTAAGAGAAAACGGTATCTGTGTTAAAAAAGCTTGCGCTTCAAAATAGCATAGACGGTTTTGCAAAGCCCTCGAATAGAGTATCCTAATTTGACTTAAAAAATTATGAGTAAACTGAAGATAGCAGACAAGGAATTTGATTCCCGGCTTATCGTGGGGAGCGCGCGATTCCCTGATCCCGAGACCATGCGCCGGGCACTGAACGCAAGCGGCACCGAGATTGTGACTGTTGCCCTGCGCCGGGCAAACCTGGAGCGTGACGGAGGGGAGGATATCCTCAGCTATCTCGACGGGGACAACTATTTTATCCTGCCGAATACCGCGGGATGCTATACCGCCAAAGAAGCGGTACTGACCGCGCAACTGGGTCGCGAAGCCCTCGATACCAACTGGGTGAAGCTCGAGGTGATCGGTGATGACGAGACGCTGTTCCCTGATGTTGCCGAGTTGTTGAAGGCGGCTGAACAGCTTATTATGGAAGATTTCGTCGTGCTGCCCTATGCCAATGACGACCCGATTACCTGCAAGAAGCTGGCCGAGATGGGGTGTGCCGCCGTCATGCCGCTGGGAGCCCCCATCGGTTCCGGTATGGGCATCCGCAACCCGTATAACCTGCAGATTATTCGCGAACAAGTGGATGTGCCGGTGATTGTGGACGCCGGGGTGGGTACGGCCTCTGACGCCGCCATCGCGATGGAGTTGGGGATGGATGCGGTACTGATGAATTCGGCCATATCGCAGGCCAGGCACCCGGTGAAGATGGCACAGGCGATGAAACTGGCTATCGAGGCAGGTCGGTTGGCATTTGAATCGGGACGCATGCCGCGCCGGTTGTACGCCAACGCTTCCAGCCCGATGGAGGGCCGAATTGAGGTCTCGGGCACGGATGAGTAGAACATCCTTCCGATACTACCTGATTACCGATCGAAAAAAATGTGCGCCGCGTCCGCTTGCCGAAGTGGTGGAAAAGGCATGCCGTAACGGGATTAAGGCCGTGCAACTCAGGGAGAAAGATCTTTCAGGCAGAGCGCTGTTTGAACATGCCGAAAAGCTGCGGGAGATAACTTCAAGATGGGATGCACAATTATTTGTAAACGACCGCGCAGACATCGCCCTGGCCGTGGGGGCTGATGGCGTTCACTGCCGGGAAACCAGCATCTCTCCTGCAGATATTAAGGAGCTCGATTCATCACTGATCATCGGCACCAGCGTGCATTCCGTCGAATCGGCTGTCCGGGCAGAGAGCTGCGGCGCCGATTTCCTGCTGTTTGGTCCGGTGTTTTATACCGCATCAAAAGCGAAATATGGAGCACCGCAGGGTCTTGACAAGCTGCGTCACGTGAGTCAAATCGTTTCGATTCCGGTGTACGCCGTCGGGGGACTCACAACAGGACGTGCTCCGGGATGTTTAAAGGCAGGAGCATATGGTGTTGCCGGAATTTCATCGATTATGGGGGCGAAGGATGTTTCTGCAAAAGTTCAGGAATGGGAACAATTACTATCAACGTTATGAGCAAAGGCTTAAAAGGCATTTATTTAATTACGGATACAATTATTCAACACCGTTTCTCCCATGTGGAACTAGCCATGATGACCGTGGAAGCGGGCGTGCAGATGATCCAGTACCGCAACAAGCAGATGACGGCGCGGGAATCGATCGCTGAGATCAGGGAAATCGCCGAGATAACATCAGGTACTGAAACAACGTTTATCGTGAATGACCGGGCGGATCTGGCCCTGGCAGGCGGGGCCGACGGCGTGCACCTGGGACAGGACGATCTCCCCATTCCCGCTGCGCGGAAGGTGCTTGGAAAGGAGAAGATTATTGGCGGTACATCATCAACAGTTGAAGAAGCGCTGCAGGTGGAACAGGCCGGGGCTGATTACGTGGCGCTGGGTCATATATTCGAAACTACCACTAAACAAAAACACTACCCGCCACGCGGATTGGAAACGCTGCGCGAGGTGGCAGAGGCGGTTTCGATTCCGCTAGTGGCTATCGGAGGCATCACGCTGGAGAACGCCCGGGATGTATTTGAGGCCGGAGCGGATATCATAGCTTTATCCTCTGCCATTTGCGCGGCAGACGATCCGGGTGAGGCAGCCCGCAAGTTTGTAGAAACCGTGTAGCCTGAAACGCTGCTTCGAGAGTATTATAGAGAAGCAGTATGTAGAGCAACAAAAAGGTGTTAAAAAAGGACACGAGCGGGACGCTCGCGCCAGTAGTGTACTGCGTATTCCGTATTGCAATAACAGATATGAATTGAGGAACACTTCCAAATACGCAGTACGCAATACGAAATAGGTAACTTTTATGCTTATCTTCGCAACGTACAGGACAAACAGTTGCCAATAACCAATTCTTATTAACGAAAAACGATGATTTACGAATTTATCAACCGATCACCGCAATTTGACGACACTGTTTTCGTGGCTCCCAGCGCTGATATTATCGGGGATGTCACTATCGGCAGCCAGAGCAGCGTGTGGTTTAACGTGACGATCCGGGGCGATGTGAACTGGATCCAGATCGGGAAGCGAAGCAATGTACAGGACAACGCCTGCATCCATGTGATGAATCAAACGGGTCCCACAAAGATTGGCGATGAAGTGACAATTGGTCACAGCGCCATGATTCACGGATGCACCATCCACGACCGCGTGCTGATCGGCATAAACACCACGGTGCTGGATGAGGCCGTCATCGAGAGCAATGTCATCGTGGCAGCGGGCAGCCTGGTCCCCCCGGGCAAAACGCTGGAGTCAGGCTATCTCTACATGGGATCGCCGGTGCAGAAGAAGCGGAAGCTGAGCGATGAGGAGATCGCATCCATAAAGAAACACTCTGAAAACTATATCAAGTACTCCCGCGCGTACCAGCAGAAAGATACCTACGATGAAAACCCGTTCTATAGTCCAAAAAATTGAAAGTTGCAGGTTGCAGGTTATAGGTTTGAGAAACCTGTAACATTCAACCTCTAACGAATGCAATGTCTGGAATTTACCTCCATATCCCGTTTTGCAGGCAGGCGTGCTCGTACTGCGATTTCTATTTCGTAACCCGTACGGGCTACCGTGATCAGTTCGTGAAGAGGCTGATCGAGGAGGTCGAATCATACCAGGATACAAAATACACCGAAGAGCCGGTGCGTTCGATCTATTTCGGGGGCGGAACGCCATCGCTGTTAAACGCTGGAGCTCTTGATCGCATCATGAGAGCCCTCCGCAAGACCTTCTTGCTGGAGACCGAAGAAATTACTCTGGAGATGAATCCCGATGATGTGAGCAGGGCTTACCTCGGCGATCTGCTGGATGTGGGAATCACGCGTTCGAGCATGGGCGTGCAGTCGTTCAAGCCGGAGCTTCTGGAGTTCATGAATCGAGCGCACAACCGGGAGGAAGCCCTGGCGTGCCTGGAACTGCTCAAATCTACCGGTTTCCACACCTTTACGGCGGATCTTATCTACGGCAACCCGGGGCAGAGCCTGCAGGGCCTGCAGGAGGACCTGGAAACGCTGATCAGTTTTGATCCCCCGCACGTATCGGCGTACTCACTGACGGTGGAGCCGAAGACAAAGCTTGGCAGGCAAGTGGAACTGGGGCGGATACAGCCGCCGGAGGATGAGGTGGTTTCGGATCATTATGACCTGGTGGTGGAGCGGTTGGCAGAGGCCGGAATACCGCAATACGAGGTGAGCAACTACAGCAAACCGGGTCACGAGGCGGTACACAACAGCAGCTACTGGCGGCACGAAAACTACCTGGGGCTGGGTCCGGCTGCGCACTCGTTCTGGTGGGACGAAGACGGGGCAGTGCGCTGGAGCAACAAGTCCGATTTGAAAGCGTATCTTGGTGAAGAAATGTCGGCGATGCGGCAACAGAAGGAGCAGCTTACAAAACTGCAGCTGGCTGAAGAGCGTCTGATGCTGGGGCTGAGAACAAGGGAGGGAATTTTAAAGAAGGAACTGGTTAATCGCTATAATTATTCACTTAATGAACGGCAGCAGGACTATATCGATCAAAAAGTGGATGAAGGCAAATTTATGGCCGGCAATGACAGACTCCGCCTTTCAGTCGAAGGTCGAAAAATTGCAGATTCGATTCTGCTGGACATCATTACGATGCACTGATGGATAATGTTGAAGGTTGCATGTTGCAGGTTTTAGACTGTCTATTCACAACTTTCAACCTGAAACCTTTATCCTGCAACATGAAATATTACTTAATAAGCGTCATTTTTTTGACAATAACCTGCTGATCGGTAACCAGCCGGTAAAAATAAACTCCTGAGGCGAGGTTTGACCCGTCAAACAGAACTTCATAAACGCCGGCCGGAAGTATTTCATCTCTGAGAGTAGACACTTTTTGACCCGCCACGTTATACACGCTCAACTGTACGTGCGATTGCTGAAGCAGACCGAATTCAATTTTTGTGGTTGGATTGAAGGGGTTTGGATAATTCTGAGTAACCTCAGTCCCTTCTGAAGCAAATGGAGCAAGTTCCAGGTTATATTCTCCAGATTCTGATTTTCCGGAGTTGGAAATGACAATTCCTGCTTGTGTAATGGCCTGCCAGTTCCAGGAAGTAGTAAGCTTAAACCCGTGGTACATATTTCCTTCCCGAATAATGGTGTCAACCGATCCATCATCGTAGAATCCGATAAGTCCTACCTGGACATTCTGGTTCTCATATTCCGCGATCATTTTCAAATAGCCCTGCAGTTCAGACTCTTTATCTATGGCTATATATTGTGCCCCCATCGATAATACGGCCGGCTCTTCTTGAACAATACCGTGGGCTGATAGACTCGAATTAATCAGCGGGCTGGGATAGTTCACACTTTCCTCAAATCCATAACCGGCCCGCGAATACTCCCTGCCGGAAGCATAGTGCCAGAGGTGAGATTCTGCAAAAGCTTGGTCGAAAGATATCCCGTAATCCTTTTGCAATGACTGGGTGATGGCCTCGATCATGGTCAGGTAATTGGGGTTTGGTTGCACCTGCTGTTGATGGAATCGCTGTTGAATTCGGTGCCAAACCGCTGGCCAAAATCCTTCCCCATAGCGCTCCCAGAAATAGATGAACCAGGTGACACCGTCATAAGCCTGGGGGATAGCGTGATCTCGTGATACAAACACGCTTTGTCCGCCGGTTCCGATGTAGTTGTAATAGTCATTCACATTGTCATAGACCACCTCTTCCATTAACGTGGCATCCATTTCGGACCAGTGATAACTATGTGGACTTTCGGGATCCTCAGGCTGCCATCCATACCATTCACTGTTGGCATACTGGATGGCATGCTTCAGTTCATGGGCAACGGTGACTTTCACCGCACCGATTTGATTACCTTCCGGATCAGAATTTTCGGGGAAGCCGTCAAAGTTGTTGTGGATAACAATATAAGTATCGGCATTCAGTCCCCGGTTATATCCGTAATCGGTATAGCCGTACGTTTCACCGATATTTTCGATGTAGATTGGATAAGGCGCTGAACCACCGGCTGTGGGATCTGCGTGGCCGAGGGTCTGAACCTGGTGCCGCCAGGATGAATCGGCCGCTGCCGCCACGTGGTCGACATAGTCCGGAATACCGTTAGCGGGCTGGGTATCGCCGGCGGGGGCGGCATTGTTGCCGCTCTGCTCATAATAGATCTCGAATTTTCCACTGGGTGACAGGTATGACTGCCGGGCCTGCGTCTGGGATTGCAGCATCGACTGTATTTCGTTGACTGTAGCTGCGGATAGCTGCTGTTTGACGGCTTCAAATGCCCGGATCGCCGGCAGCCCGCATTTGATCGGCCCGGGCTCCCCGCTTTGATATTCAGCGGGTAGCGCCTGCGGTTTTATTCCCGAATACAACTGGTACAGTATTTTCTGGTCAAGGTTGATCTCTCCATCCTGAAAGTCCGCGTCTATTTGTTGAAGTCCGGGATGCCCGTGATATTCGCGACCCGAAACCTGATCCTGTGCGAGGCCGGTTGAAATGAAAAGAAGCAAAATAACCGTCAGGAAAAGAGGAAATGTATAGGTAGAAGCCAAGCGAAACACGCAATATTACCGGTAGTTATGAGTTCATTTCTTCCAAAATTACCCTTAATTTTGGGTTTTGCAATAGTCAATAACGCGTTTTGAATCCACACATTTTACGAATCTAACATAAGCAGGAATATGTACGAGGTCATTCTTTATTACAAGTTCAGGGAGATTGCGAACCCGGAATCATTTTGCGAGCGGCATAAAGCGTTTTGCAAGGAGCTGGGTGTTAAAGGACGAATATATATTGGAGAAGAGGGTATCAACGGCACGCTGGGCGGCACCCCCGAACAGGTGCAGCAGTACAAGGAACACCTGACCTCCATTGAAGGCTTTGACGGCATCGACTTCAAGACCGATACGAGCGATTTTATCCCTTTTGCCAAGCTTAAGTGCAAGACGCGGGATGAGATCGTGGCCCTGCATGAAGAGGGAGTGGATCCCGCGGATGGCGGTAACTACCTGGAACCGCACGAATGGAAAGAGCTGATGGAGTCGGACGAAGACTATATAATGATTGACGTGCGAAATGACTATGAGAGCAGGATCGGTCATTTTGAGGGGGCCATCACGCCGGAAGTCGAAAATTTTTACGAGTTCCCGGATTGGCTGGAGCAGTTTGATGCGCCCAAGAACAAAAAAGTGCTGATGTACTGCACCGGTGGCATCCGCTGCGAAAAATTTTCGGTGCTCATGAAAGAGAAAGGCTGGCAGGATGTGAACCAGCTGCACGGCGGTATCCTGCGGTATGCCCACGAGGAGGGCGGCAAGCATTACAAGGGCAAGTGCTTTGTGTTTGATGATCGACTGGTGGTGCCGGTCAACAAAGACAACCTCGAGCCGATCGCCCGCTGTGAAATTACCGGCAAGCCCGCCGACAGTTACATCAACTGCGCCAACATGGAGTGCAACAAGCTGTTTGTCTGCTCGGAGGAGGGCGCGCGCATGATGGAGGGCTGCTGCAGCGAGGAGTGTCGCCAAAGTGAATATAAACGGCCGTTTGATCCGGAAAACGCCTTCCGCCCGTTCCGAAAGTGGTACAACTATTTTGACGATAATTTTAAAGAGCGGGAGCTGGCAAGTGAGAGGTCAGACGTCAGACGTGAGGCGTGAGACGTGAGATGAGTAAAGTCATTTTTTGGTGGTAACTTTAGAGGCCTTTGCAGAACCTGGTGCCCTGTGTGGTTGTGCTACCGATCTTATATAGCTCATAAGTACAACTCCCTGCGAACGGTGATTCGAATGTCTTGCTAAGGCCTCTTATGACGAATGGGGGAGCGCCTTGCTTGTGTCACCTTTTTGAGCTGGACTTACCCTTTAAAAAAGCCCGTGTTATTGAGGCAAAATGCTTTGGGCGATCCAAAAAAGCGTAGTGCCCAGCATGTTCAATGGTGACCAAAGCAGCGTTTTCAATGCCTTTTTCCATGCGTTCGCCCTGGTAGAGCGGCGTGGCTTCGTCGTCACGGCCCCAGAGGAGCAGCACTTCGTGCGGAATTTCGGGCAGGCAGGATTCCAGGTGCTCTGTGACAGATTTGACAAAGGTCTCCCGCATTACACCTGAAAGCTTCTGGTAGTCGGAGGAACCCAGCCATTTCCACAGTGCGGTTCCACGTAATGCTTGTAACGCCTTTTCCCTGGCCTGGCCGGACAGCAGCAGGAGGGGGGCTTTAAGCGTTTTTGCAAGATACTTTTTGAAGTGGAATTTGACACTTCGTTTGGGTTTCATGCCCGCACCGCCGGTGATCAGCACTTTGTCGACCGCTCGTTTTCCCCATTCGCGGGCACAGAGTTTCAGGGCAATTCTCCCACCGAAGGAGTGAACCAGCAGGTCGACGGGATTCAGATCGAGGGATTTCGCAAATGATTGAACCATATCGGCGTAGTCATCGATCGCCCAGGGGTGAGGGGGAGCCGGGGAATGGCCAAAACCAGGCAGGTCCAGGACGTAGCAGGTGCGGATGTCGGAGAGCATTTCGGCAAGCGGCAGCAGTACCTGTCCACTGGTACCCCATCCGTGCAGCATTACCAGTGGTTTGCCCCGCCCCATTTTTCTGTAGGCGATATCCAGGTGGTTATAGGAGAAAGCGTATTGTGTGCTCATGCTTTTATCTGTTGCCAATCACTCGGTATTGCACTAATTACTTCTTTACTGATTCATCAACAATTATACTAGTGTCGTGTCAAGCCCTGGATTCGGCATTACTGGCATAACGCGGATATCAGCGATCAGGCTGATCTGCACGAAGACCATATGAAGGTGCTGTTTGAACAACTACTTTGTGGTTAATCCGCAGCATCAGCCTCACCTGCGTTTCAGTATTCGGTAAGCCCAATGATGATGGTTCACTGGACACCAGGGTCGGGCTCTCGTTGTCCCTTCGCTGCAGCCAAACATCTCACTAATCTGGTTGTAAAACAAGATTTTTTGTAAGGATCGGCCTTTGGGACGGTCCATAAAAACAAATGGCAAAAACGAAGAGAGGAGAGACCGATGAACAGGAACATATTCTTTTTGTTGGAAAAACTGAGGATAACGCGGCAGGAGCGGGTTACTCTGTCCGTGCTGATAATGGTATTGCTCGTCATTTCGCTGGTAAATGTTTTTTTGGAACCACAACCTGCGGCTGAAGCCGGGGATTATGCCGAGATCAAGCGGGAATTTGATCGTAAAACGAAATTGATCGCCCGACAGGAAGCGGAGTTGATGCGCCGGTACAATCCGGGACCGGTGGAAGTGAGACCGGCCGTAACCTCTGCAGATACGATTCCTGTCCCGGAAGATACCACGACTAGCGAACCCGGAAAGGGGGCTGGCAACGATACGACCCGGATCAATATCAATACCGCGAGCGTACAAAAACTGCAGGAGCTGCCGGGGGTGGGACCGGTATACGCCCGGCGAATCGTCGCCTACCGCGACAGCAGCGGGAAATTTCAAACCATCCGCGAACTTGTGAAGATCAAGGGGATCGGGGAAAAACGATTGGAAAACATGGAATCGATGATTGAACTGTAACGTTTTTAAAATAAAAACAAGCAAGTAAACGCGTGGCTCACGACTCAACACCCATTGCGAAACACCCTTTCAACAAATCCTCAATTTCTCCGTCTTCCCGTCACACTTCACCCAAAAACACGTTATATTCGAAAGGTTAAATAAACGTGGGTGTGGTGCTGCATCCGAAAGCTTAAAAAAAGATGTTCGATGTCGAATCGTATTCTCTGGGCTGATGACGAGATCGATCAGCTGAAACCCCATATCATTTTTCTTGAAAACAAAGGCTTTGAAATTGTTCCGGTTACGAACGGGAGCGACGCCGTCACATTAATCAAGGAGCGAATCTTTGATATCGTCTTCCTGGATGAACAGATGCCCGGCATGGACGGGCTGGCCACGCTGGATAAAATAAAACGGTCGCAACCTTCGCTGCCGGTGGTCATGATCACGAAGAGCGAGGAAGAGTCGATTATGGAAGACGCCATCGGCGGCAAGATATCGGATTACCTGATCAAGCCGGTCAATCCCAACCAGATTCTGCTTACCGTAAAGCGGATTCTGGAACGCAAGCGGATTCGCAATGAAAAATTTGCACAGTCCTATCTCCGCAATTTCAATAAAATTTCGGCGCGTATCCGCGAGGATACCGGCTGGGAGGAGTGGATAAATATCTACCAGCAGTTAACGCGGTGGGAAATCGACCTGGAAGGCAGCGAGGAATCGCTCCGCCAGGTCCTGACCGACCAGTACCAGGAGGCCAACCGGGAATTTGGGAAATATATCCAGCAGGCATACCGTCCCTGGCTGGAGCAGCAGACACCGCAACGCCCGGCGCTTTCGGTGGATATCCTGCCCGAGTACGTGCTCCCCCATGTGGAAAACGATCAAACGACGCTCTTTTTTGTGATCGACTGCATGCGCTACGACCAGTGGCTCGTGTTTGAAAGTTTGCTGACCGACTTTTACAGCATCGATACCGACTTTTACTACTCCATTCTGCCCACCGCCACGCCCTACTCGCGCAACGCAATTTTTTCAGGTCTGTTCCCGCTGGAGATCGAGGAGATCTACCCGGAACTGTGGGAGCAGGGCGATAATGAAAGTTCGCTCAACCAGTTCGAGCATGAACTGCTGGAGCGCCAGCTCGGGCGGCAAAGCATGAACCTGAATTTTAAGTATGAAAAAATTCTGAATGCGGAAGAGGGCCAGAAAATCGCCGACCGCATTCATAACTACACGCAGTCGCCGCTGAGTACATTTGTCTATAATTTTGTGGATACGCTGGTCCATTCGCGGTCAGACTCGGAGGTCCTCAAGGAGATCGCCCCCGACGTACCCGCCTTCCGGTCCCTGACGCGCACCTGGTTTCAGCACTCCTCGCTTCTGCGTATCCTGAAAGAGCTTTCGGAAGAAGAGGTGGTCATTGTCATTACCAGCGATCACGGGGCGGTACGGGCCCTGCGGGATACCAAGGTGTTCGGGGATAAAGATACCTCCACCAACCTGCGATACAAATACGGGCGGAATCTCAAAGCCGAGGAGAGTGCCGCGATCTTTATCGATGATCCCAACTCCTACAAGCTACCGACTCCCAAACTGGTCAATAATTATATTATCGCCAAGGAGGATTATTATTTTGTTTACCCCACCAACTATCACCGGTACCAGAATCGCTATCGCGATACTTTTCTGCATGGCGGAGCGAGCATGGAAGAGATGATTTTGCCTATCGCAACCCTGAGGCCACGGTCAACGCTGTAATCCGATGGAAACAGAAGTGGTAACAACTTCGGAAGAAGAGACCCGCGAACTGGCCGGGCGGTATGCAAAACAGCTGGCGGCCGGGGATGTTGTCTGTCTCCAGGGGCCCCTGGGAGCGGGGAAAACCCAGTTTGTAAAGGGAATGGCGGGTTTTTTTGGGGTGGACCCCCGGGAAGTGCTCTCTCCCACTTATACCCTGATCCACGAATATGACGGAACCCTTCCTATTTTTCATTTCGACTGTTATCGCATGGAAAACCCGGAGGAAGCGCTTGAAATTGGTGCCGAAGAATATTTTTATAGAGAGGGCGTTTCGGTAATTGAGTGGCCTGAAAAAATACGTCCACTCATCCCCGCACATTCCCGATGGATAAATATTGAGCCCCTGGGCCCCCGGGAAAGAAAATTTATATTTGGCAACGAAAAAAAATAATTGGCTATATTTAGGCTCTTATGGGAGCAAATCAACGATTATCATATCGACTCGATCGTCTACCAGTGATTCTTCCGTTTCACCGGAGAGCCAAAAACAATATTCAGCTGGGTGATCTGGTATATTATGGACCCTGCCCGGAATTTTACGGTATCGGAGAGGTGGTTCGCTGTATGGACGGGCTGGCCGTGGTTGACTTTCGCGGAACGGGGCTGCTCAACATCCAGAAAGACGCGCTCTCCATGAAATACCTGATTCCAATCCACAAGTTGAATCTCGGGCACATCCTCAAGAGCACATAGTATTCAAATCCCATCTTCTGATTTATTCCAGGCTGAGATTATTTTTTAAAAAATTTGCCAAGCCGCTGTTTTTTTCTGTACCTGTTTGGCGGCATATTCGAAATCCCGGATTATGATGGATAACCCGCGGTTTTGAATGCGGTTACTTGAATGTCGGCTTTATCCTATTACTATCTTATCCTGCCAACGAGCCAAAACAGGAAGCTGGTCAGCAGCCCGGGATAAAAGGGTTCAATTCCCCAGAACGTATAGGAATAGGGTTCCTGGTTATAGATGGTGCCCATTGCCAGCCAGAAAAGAGACACGAGAATACTGGTGATCATGGTTGGCAGCACTATCCGGCGGTTAAGCTTGAACAGCGGCAGGTAAACCCCGAGCACGGGGATCAGCAGGCCCGGAATCATGACAGATCCGATCACGTACCACAAGTCGATGACGCTCGGGTAGAGTATAATCAACAAAATGCCGAGTATGGCCGCTATCAACACGCTGAGGCGCGTAAGCCGGTTATTGGGCGTTTCGGGGAAATAGTTGGCCAGGAAATCACGCCCCAGGGTTTGCCCGGAGAGAAACAGGTAACTGTCCATGGTAGACATGATGGAGGCCAGCAGGGCCAGAAAAAAGAGTCCCTTGATACCCAGTGGTAGAATCTCGTTGGCCAGGTAGGGATACACCATTATCGGTTCTCCCAGGTGCGCTCCCAGTATGGCCCAGCCGTACATGCCGCTGAACATCGTCAGGAAATCGAAAAGGGACCACAGCAGGATCGATACGAAAATTCCCTTTTTGGCGGTTTCCGGCGACTCGGCTGCGGCGGCCCGCTGGTGGAAACTGGGATCTACAAACGTCCACAGCGCGATAAAAAACCAGACCAAAATGTATTGGAGATCGTGCCCCCCGGTGATATCGCGGTGGGTGTCAGGGACCTTCCTCCAGAGTTCGCCGATAAAGCCAAACTCCTGAAAGGCGAACAGGAGAAGCAGGATAAAACCGCCAAACATGAGTACAACCTGGAGGATATCGGTCCGTACGACGGCCTTGAATCCGCCAAAACTGACATAAGCTACCGAGAACAGTGCAATGACGGCCGCATACCATAAAAAGTTGCCGCTGCCGCCGGTCATGTACTGGAAGAGCAGTCCGAGCATCAGGATGTAGGGGGCGGGACTGACAAGCACAAAAATGGGTACGGCGGAAAATCGACCGGCCGTTGCTCCATATGTGTGGCCTATCGCCTCGGGAATGGACAGCGCCCTGTTGAGACGTATTTTCCCAGCCAGGAATACAGCAAAAAGGGCGGAAAACACATAAAAGGGAAATCCGAACAGAAGCCATTGGGAAATACCGTACTGGTAGCTGTATTCTCCCACGCCCAGGATACCGCCATACCAGGTGGAAACGAGCGTGGCCACAAAAGCCGGCAGCGTCATTTTTCGGCCGGAAAGCAGAAATCCCTCCTCGTCCTGCTTGTCCCAGTCTTTCTGCCAGCTCAGGTAAATGAGCAGGCCAAAGTAGGAAAACAGCAGCAGCCAGTCCAGCGCGGTAAATTGGAGTTCCGTCAAGGGTACCTAGTTGGTTAGGGATTGTGCCGGTCCAAAGATATTCCTTTGGGGATCATGCTTCAACGCACCGAGGAAGAAATTTTTTGGTGGAGAAATCCGGGTTAGAACTCCTCCATTGTTTCGTCGCCGGCAATAAATATCAACAGGTCACCCGTCTGGTATTCAATTGTAACAGGAGAGGAGACCACCCTGTTGGAAGATCCGTCGCGCACGCCGTTTTCCAGAAAGTCGTTCTGCAGCGGGTATTTTAAGCCCTTTGTGCGTATGCCCTCCACGCGACCGGACAACGGAAACAGCGACACGGTGGTGCCAGGAGCAAGTTCAGTGGAGAAGGAGCGGGGCAGCAGAAAGACCTGCCCGAAGTGATCTTCAAAGACGAGAGACTCGAACCGGCTGTCATATCGCTTGAGAACCGAAAGGTTTTTGAGGGTCTGGTCAATTCGCTGGCCGGTAACACCCAGCACGGTAACGTGTGATATCCCTCGTTCGGCGGCCAGATCCAGTGCTTTTTCCAGATCGTTGGTATTTTGGTCCGGATCTTTAATCACCTCGAAATCATCATCCGGGCTGGGGGTAAAACTGTCGAGATCGCCTACCACCAGGTCGGGAGCGAACCCGAGCTTTCGCGCAGTGTTGCCGCCTCCGTCAGCAGCAATAAAAAGCGACGATTCCCGCAGATAGCTTTCCAGCAGCGACGGTTTTGGAGGAAGTCCGTTGCAAAGTACAAGTCCCTTCATAGAGGTGTTTTTTTAGCGTTGTTGTAAAATAAACGAGTTTAAGCACAGTTCTCGTCGTAAAATACAGGAGACAAGTGAATATTTAAGGGGTAAAAATAATTGCTTTCTTCAAGGCAATGCCTTTTTTTAATAAGCTTATTTTTCTTCCATTTACGACTATTTGCAGCATGTTTAAAAAACTGATACAGAGGTTACAAGAGTATCAAACGGTGGGGGTCTTTTCCCATATACGTCCTGATGGAGATTGTATTGGATCGCAAATCGCAATGTGTCTCTGGCTGGAAAAAAATGGTATCAAGGCGTATGCATTTAATGACGACCCCGTGCCGATGAATCTGGAATGGCTTACCGAATTCTATAAGATTCAGAAACCGGAAGAAAAGGAGCTGAAAGAGTGCGAGGCCTTTGTATTGGTTGACGGGAACTCTCCCCCCCGGTTTGGAACCTATTCGGATTATATCCAGGATGATCCCAAGCCCACCTTTATGATCGATCATCACCCGGATCCCAAAGACGGCTTCGATATGAGCATCTCTGTGGAGGAGGCCTCTTCTACTTGTGAGCTGATATTTCACGTTTTCTTGCAGCAAGATATCAATCAGCTGGATGAGCAGGCGGCAAAGGCGTTGTATACGGGCATCCTTACTGATACCGGCTCGCTCCAATATGACAGCGTGACCCCGGAGACGCTGAATATCAGTTCAGAACTGCTGAGACTGGGAGGCTTTCGCCCCAATGAGGTAGCTGAAAAGGTGTTTTCGCACAAGACGATCAACCAGTTGCGCCTGCTGGGAATGGCCATTGGAACTATTGAGCTGTACGAGGACAATCAAATTGCGATTATGTGCGTTACCGAAGAGATGCTGGAGCAGACCAATACCACCAACGACGACACCGAAGGCTTCGTGGCCTATCCGCTGAGCGTGGCCGGTATCAAGGCAGCGGTGCTGTTCAAGGCGCTGGGCGACGGGGTGAAGATGAGCCTGCGCTCAAAAAGCAATGAAGTGGATGTCAACAAGTGGGCGCGCGAAATTGGTGGTGGAGGGCACAAAAAAGCCTCGGGGGCGTGGCACCCCGGTCCCCTGGAGAAAACCATCAAAGAGGTGGTGGAGATCGGCTCCAAGCAGCTTGTACATATTGACAAGTCCTAAAACAAGTGGTAGAGACATGGTACGAACCCTGTTCATTACACCTGCTGTATACCTGTTGATATTTTCTTTTATAGCATGTCAGCCTCAAAAAGGCCAGGAGCCTGCCCCGGGTGCACAGAAGGAAACGGTACAGTCAGTTCAGGATAGCAGTCCCCAAAAAATGCAGACGATTGCTGCGGGAACGACGGCTGTTCCGACCGGGACCGGGGGAAGTCGGCCTGCCGGTTCGAACACACTGACACCCCAACAGGTGGATTCCACAGTTTATGCATCGCGCCATAATGCCATTACGCGAACGGTGCGTGAGGTGAGCCCGGCCGTAGTAAGTATTACGGTAACCGAAGTGGTGCAGGGCGGGCGCCGGCTGGCGTTTGACGAGTTCTACGGTTTTTTCCTGGCCCCGCAGGAGCGGGAATTCAACAGCATGGGCTCCGGTTTTATCATCAGTAAAGACGGGCTTGTGGTGACCAACGAGCATGTGGCCGGCCAAAATGCCAAGAAAATAGTGGTGTCGCTGCCCGATGGCTCCCAGCACGAGGCCAAGCTGCTGGGCTCCGATGAGCTGGCGGACCTGGCCCTGCTGAAAATACAGTCTGACCGCGAATTTCCGCATATGAATTTCGGGGACTCCGACCAGGTGATGGTGGGGGAATGGAGTATAGCTATTGGCAATCCATTCGGCCTTTTTGAGGCGGCCCAGCCTTCGGTAACGGTGGGTGTGGTCAGTGCCACGCGGCGCGATTTTCGGCCAGATCCGAACGAACCACGCGTCTATATGGATATGATTCAAACGGATGCCGCCATCAACCGCGGAAATTCCGGGGGACCGCTCGTGAACAGCCAGGGTGAAGTAATCGGGGTGAACACCTTCATCTATACCGGGGGAACCAGTGGCGGGAATGTGGGACTCGGATTTGCGATTCCCAGCAACCGTGTGGAAAAAATTATTGACCAGTTGTCGCGATCCGGGGAGGTGAAACTCAGCTACAATCCCGGTTTTGAGACGACGCCCATGACCTATCGCATTGCAGCCCAGTACAACCTGCCCGCCATTATGGGGCTGCTGGTGACCAGCGTAAACAAGGATGGCCCGGCCTACGAAGCGGGAATAATGCCGGGAGATATCATCCTGAAAATTGGCGACAACCGGGTGCACAGCCAGATGCACGCCCAGGCCCTGATGCGTGAATTTGAGGAGGGAGACACCATGAAGCTGGAGCTGATGCGCAAGAACAAACGCTACGAAGCCGAGATGAAGCTGCGGCAAAAAGTAGATAGCACGCAGAGCAACAGGTAGCTGTCTGAGGGTTAAATTACTTTGTTTATGATTTTACTATCTTGCCGGGCAACGATCCGGGATGACGACCAACCTCACCGGGAAATGCAGAAGTTGCTTATACTATTGCCAGTAAACCCGGGTCTTACAATATTGCACCACCTGAACCCGAGGTTACCATTACAGGCCCAGATCAAGTATTGTTAGGAATTGTTTTTACATTTTGGCAGGCTGATGTGAATGATAAGCCTACTCCATTTAGTGATGCTCGGGAAGTGGCCACGCTAACTGTCTTAGAGACCTCCAAGGTTTCCAAAACCTTGGAGGTCTTTTTCCTAGTCTTTTTTATTCAAAAACTTTTCTACACGCGTATGGTGACGCTCATCTTCCCAAAGCCGGGCAAACGGCTGTATTTCCTGCTCGATGGCTTTCCATCGAGCTTCGGAGAAAGCAAGGGCCCCCTGTTTTAGCGTTTTTATGTAATCGCGATCATTTTTACACATTTCTTTCGCCCAGTCATACGTCTTTTCTGTCCGTTCGTCGGGAGGGCAAAGGCGGTCAATCAAGCCGTAATTCAACGCTTTTCCCGCATCGATTTCTGCTGTTTCGGCCAGCCAGCGCAGGGCTGTTGAACGTCCGACTTTTTCCACCAGTCGCGTAAGTCCGCCCCAGCCGGGCGGCAGGTAGAATTTTCCCTGGCTAAAATGGAATGTGGCATCAGCGGAGGCGATCCGGAAGTCAAAAGCGAGCATAAGCTCCCACCCGCCGCCGTAGGTTGAACCATTGATGGAAGCGATGGTCCAGCAGGGCAGCCGTTCGATCCGTTTGAGTATGGCCCCCATGCGGCGCGCCATCTGTTCGGCTTCATCTGCTGATTTGATCCCGTGAAATTCCTTGAGATCTCCTCCCGAAACAAAGAGATCCCTGCCGGCCCCGGTAAGGACAAATGCACGCATCCGACTGTTTTCAAGATGATCTAACACCCTTTCGAGCTCGTCCATAAGCTCAAAATTGATGGCATTCATCGCCTTGGGGCGCTGAATGGTGGCCGTTAGAATGTGCTCATAAGCTGTTACATCCAAAGTAGTCGACATCAGGCTATCTTGGTTTATGAAGTTTCATAAATGATTTTGGGTTAAGTTAGGGATCATGTAAGTTGAGTTTGGAAATTTTGTTGAAAATTATTTAAATCAGAAGTCAAAGGCCTAAATTCTCAATTCCAACGGTTATACAATTGGTTGTAGATAAAGCGAAGATCAACCGCACATTGTCACCCAAACTTGTGGATGCGCGGGTTGCCCAGGTGTTTAACACATTTAAAAAAGTGCTGGTAACCTCCTCTTTTGGAACGACGTCAGCGGTATTGCTGCATATTTTAAGCCGCGTAAAACCGGGATACCCTATCTACTTTATTGATACCGGGTACCACTTCCAGGAAACGCTGGAGTATAAAGAGCGGCTTACCCAGCTGCTCGACCTGAATGTGGTGGACCTCCATCCGGACTCCTCCAAGCATCAGTTGACAAGGGAAAAGCAGCTTTGGGCAAGTGATCCGGACGAGTGCTGCAGGATAAACAAGCTCGAGCCGCTGCAGGACCTGAAGCAACAGTTTTCAATCTGGATGTCGGGTCTTATCGGGTACCAGAACCGGTACCGCAGCAACCTTGATATCGTCATCGAAAAGACCGAGATGCTGCGCTGCTACCCGCTTGTAGACTGGAACAAGAGCATGGTTGATGAATATATGGAGATGTACGGGCTGCCGCGGAATCCGCTGCAGCAGCAGGGCTACTCTTCGGTCGGATGCACGCACTGCACGGTTCCCGCCGAGGGCAGAGACGGACGCTGGTCTGACATGGAAAAGACAGAGTGCGGGCTGCACCGGTAATACCTTGTAATGTGCAGCCACCAACGAGTTAACGCTTTTCCGGGTTTATCCATCGAGGTATTTATCTATACCGTCCCTCATCCGGATGTTTCAGGTCTCTTCCTCCTCGATATCGTAACTGATCGACTGGTCCTGGGTTTCCTTGATAAGCCACCGGAGGTACTCGTCATTGCCCTCCTGCTCGGTGAGAGTCAGAGATACCACGCAGGGACACTCGTAGCTGTGCAGTTGTTTAACCCTTTTGGTGAGGGGTTTAACATTGTGGTAAGGGGTCTTGGCTATCAGGATCGCTTCTTTTGCCTCCTCGATATTGCCCTCCCACCGGTAAATGGATTCCATGCCGTCTATAATATTTACGCAGGCTGCCAGTTTCTCTTCGACAAGGGCCCGGCCAATGGTTCGGGCTTCATCTCGGTCTTTGGTGGTAATGTACACCAGGCGCAGGTTGTAAAACATACCGGGTTATTTGAATTGAGGCGATTCGATTCACGGGAAATTACAAAATAGATTGTAATGTCTCATCGCCTTTATTGGTAAATCCGAATGATATAAATAAAGTATGTGTTGAAATGAGATCGAAAAAGTCGTAGTTTTTGTGGCTTTTAGACTACCGCAGAATGTTTAAGCTGTTTTCTGTTTTTAAACATGCGAGAGTGGCGGAATTGGTAGACGCGCTAGATTTAGGATCTAGTGCCTTTTTGGCGTGGGGGTTCGAGTCCCCCCTCTCGTACTCTCGTCTGCCGTGAATGCATCAACAAAAATTAAGTAAGTAGAAAATACGAGGAGTAAATTTAAGTGGATATTTCAGTAGAAGATATAACTTCCGTTGACAAGCAGGTGAAAATTTCTGCCACACGAGAAGACCTGGCCCCCAAATTTAATGAAGCCTACAAGAAGTACCAGGGCCAGATTAACATGCCCGGCTTCCGCCCCGGCAAAGTGCCGATCCAGCTCATTAAAAAGCGCTTTGGCGATGAAATTGAGGAGGAGGAGATCGGCAAATATGTACAGGAAATTTTTGAGAATGAAGTTGTGCCCGAATACGAGCCTGTCGGCGAAAGCCAGATGGTAGAGATGAGCTGGGAAAATGATGAGCTGGAAGCGGTGTTTAAAATTGGTGCGCGACCTGAATTTGAACTTGCCGACTTAAGTAAGATCAAGGTCGACAAGATGGTCCATGATGTAACGGATGAGGAAGTCCGGGAAGAGGTAGAGCACCAGCTTCAGCAGCAGGGCGACTGGGAACCGCTCGACGAGGGCGAAGAGGTTACCGAAACCTGCCGTGTGTCTGTGGAGGCTATTCCTGTTGATGAAGATGGAAACCCGGACGAGGAGAATAAGGCCAACGAAGTCATTGACCTGAACCAGGAGGAATCGGAGCAGTTCAGGGAAGACCTGCTGGGACATACGGTTGGCGACGAAGTGGATGTCGAAATAGGACATGGCGACCATTCGCATCATTTCATATTGAAAATTCTGGAGATCGAAAAGCCGAACAAGGCCCGCCTCACCGACGAGTTTGCCAAGCAGCAGACCAACGAAGAGGCCAAGAACGTGGATGAGTACAAGAGCCTGATTAAAAGCCAGATTCAGGATTATTATGATCAAAGCGCCGATGATCTGTTCAAGCGCGACTTGGTGGATGCAATGGTGGAAGCGCACGAATTTCAAGTACCCGAAGTGTTTATCGAGCAGTTTAAGAATCAATATGTGGAACGCGTAAAACAGCAAAACCAGGGACAGCTGCCGCCCGACTTTGACCCCGAGGAGTACAAGGAGGGGCTGGGAGACCGTGCCGAGCGGGATGCCAAGTGGTTTTTTATCAATGAAAAGCTGCAAGAAAAATTTGATGATATTGAGATAAAACCCGATGATATAGATGAGCATCTCTCTGCACAGGCGGCCCAGTACGGTATCTCTGTCGACCAGATGAGGAACATGTTTGCTCAGAATCCGCAACAGCTCGAAAATCTCCGGAATAGTATCAGGGAAAACAAGGTTTTTGACAGACTCAGTGAAGAAATCGAGGTTGAAGAGATCTCCAAAGAGGAGTATCAGGAAGCATACGATGAAAAGATGAAGGCTGCCGAACAGGCCGAAGATGAAGCAGAACAGGAAAACTCTTCCAATATTGTTAGTTAAGCTATGAACAAACAACCACTTTTTGAGTTACCCGAAATGGGCGATACGCAACGAATTCAAAACAACAATTTAGTCCCGATGGTCGTAGAAACGACCAACCGGGGAGAGCGGGCTTATGATATCTACTCCCGTCTGCTCAAAGACCGGATTATTATTCTGGGAACCCCGGTCAACGACGCCGTAGCCAGCTCCATTGTAGCCCAGATGCTGTATCTGCAGGCCGAAGATCCCGAAAAGGATATTAATTTGTATATTAACAGTCCGGGCGGTGTTGTATCATCCGGTTTCGCCATTTACGATACCATGCAGTATGTAAGTTGTGATGTGGCCACTACCTGCGTGGGTATGGCGGCATCGATGGGTGCGGTGTTGCTTGCTGCCGGTCAAAAAGGCAAGCGCAACATCCTGCCAAACGCCCGGGTTATGATCCACCAGCCACTCGGCGGGGTGCAGGGGCAGGCCAGCGACATCGAAATCGAGGCCCAGGAGATTATCCGTATCAAAAAGCTTATCAGTGAAATTCTGGCCGACCACAGCGGCAGGGATCCGGAAGAAGTAATGGAGGATACCGACCGCAACAAGTGGATGAGTGCCCAGGAAGCCGTAGATTACGGGCTGATAGATAACGTAATGAAGAACGAGAAGAAGAAGGAATCCTCTTCGTAAGATCACCGCAATATTATGAGTGATAAGAAAAACAAGACCATACATTGCTCCTTTTGTGACCGCTCCAGCCACGAGGTAAACAGCATGGTGGCCGGTCCGAATGACGTGTATATCTGCGATCGCTGTGTGGCTGATGCCTCGGGCATCGTCAAAAGTGATCTTGCTTCCATGTCAAAAAAACGGGAGCATAACTTCAAGCCGATCCTGAAACCGGCCGAGATCAAGGCACGGCTCGACGACTATGTAATCGGGCAGGAACAGGCCAAGAAAACTCTGTCGGTGGCTGTCTATAATCACTATAAGCGCATCGGGGGGGAGCTCTCGGGAGATATAGACGATACTCTTGTGGAAAAGAGCAATATCATGCTGCTGGGACCCACCGGTTGCGGAAAGACGCTGCTGGCACGCACACTGGCCAATGTCATTGACGTACCGTTTACCATCGCCGATGCCACCGTGCTCACCGAAGCGGGATATGTGGGCGAAGATGTGGAGAGCATCCTTTCCAGCCTGCTGCAGTCGGCTGATTATGATGTGGAGCGTGCGCGGCGCGGAATTGTCTATATCGACGAGGTGGACAAAGTGGCCCGGAAAAGCGATAATCCTTCCATCACGCGGGATGTATCCGGGGAAGGCGTACAGCAGGCCCTGTTGAAAATCCTGGAGGGAACGGTGGCGAATGTACCGCCCAAAGGCGGGCGCAAGCACCCGGAGCAGAGTTTTATCCAGATTGATACCTCCAATATCCTGTTTATTTGCGGCGGGGCGTTCAGCGGACTCGAAGAAATTATTGCCCGCCGGCTGTCGGTCAGCTCCATGGGCTTCCATTCGGAAGAGCAGATCAAGTATGACAAGGAGGATCCCGATATTTTTACCCACGTGGAACCGGAGGATCTCCAGAACTATGGCCTCATCCCCGAGCTTATCGGACGACTGCCGGTAATTGCGGGATTGCACCAGCTTTCGAAGGATGCGATGATCGAAATTTTGCAGCGTCCCAAAAACGCCCTGGTCAAACAGTACAAAAAATTGTTCAACTTTGAAGGGGTTGAACTTATCTTTGAGGAGGAGGCGCTGGAAGAGATTGTCAAGAAAGCACTCCGCCGCAAGACGGGGGCAAGAGGGCTTCGGTCAATCATGGAGGAGTCGATGCTCGATATCATGTTTACGCTGCCGTCCATGAAAAATGTGGAGCGTTGCGTGGTCACGCGCGAGACGATCCAAAACAATGCTCCGCCTGTTTACGAAAAGCGCAAAGCATCTGCATGACAGGCCGTTGATTATGTATTGTAATTCAGGCATCATCCGTATCGGGTGGTGCCTTTTTTATTGTCAAGCCCATGAATTACCGGTCCGGCGCTTTTATATTGCATGTTATGGAATAATTCCGATCTTCAGGGCAGTACCGCTAATAGTTGAAATCCCAGGATGAAGCAATTTCTCACGTCAAATAGAATCAACATCGTTTTGATCGGGCTGCTTATCTGTCTTGGCCTTGGATCTTTTGCCTATAACCAATACCTGGTTAACCGGGTATTGCAGCAGGAGCGGCTGAGTGTTGAGCTCTGGGCGCGTGCTATTGAGTATACCGGCCGACCGGTGCACAGCGAGATCAGCCAAAATTTGTTGACTGTCATGAATGAGCTCCAGCGATACGCGGCTGTTCCCGACAGTATCATTGCGCTGGTTGAGGAGGCCGAGGCTGACCGAACATCCCAAAATTTCGTCGCTTCGGAGCTGATTATTAAAGATCGGTTTAAAATTCCTTCGATTATTGTGGATGAACGGGGTGAAATTATTTTTAATCGCAATGTGGACGAATCTAACCTGAACGAGGATCTCATTGACCGGTTTAAGGCGATGAACGATCCTATTGAGGTAAAAGTGGGAGACAACACCTATTCGCAAACGCAGTATGTGTACTACGGGGAAAGTCCCACCGTGCAGATGCTGCGCTACTTTCCATATATCCAGTTTACCCTGTTGGCCCTCCTGCTTGGAATCGCCTACGTGAGCTACCGAACGATTACACGGGCAGAGCAGTCTAATTTATGGGTGGGGATGACAAAAGAGGCTGCCCATCAGCTGGGCACGCCGCTTTCAAGCCTGTACGGCTGGGTGGAACTGCTCAGGGATGAGAAAGCGGGCGACGATTTTACGGAGCGGATATGCAACGAGCTTGAGAAAGATATTTCCAGATTGCGGGGGGTGGCTGAGCGGTTTAACAAAATCGGGTCGGAGCCGGAGTTGAAGTCGCAGCGTATCGGTCCCTTGCTGGATCAGGTGATCGACTATATGGAGCAGCGGCTGCCCCAGCTGGGCAAGCAGGTGGAGGTGAGCCGCGATTTTGACCACAACCTGCGAGCCAGGGTTAATACCGAACTATTCCAATGGGCGGTGGAAAACCTGCTCAAAAATGCCATGGATGCCATAAAAATCAGCGGAGAACCCGCCTATGTGAAAGTGACAACGAAGCGTATTGAAAACGACCTGATGATAGATATCGAGGACTCCGGCGTGGGTATTGAAAAATCATATCACCAGCAGATATTCAAACCGGGGTACAGCACCAAAAAACGGGGCTGGGGATTAGGGCTGAGCCTGACCAACCGGATTATTGAAAATTATCACAAGGGCAAGCTGTTTGTGCTTGAATCAGAAGAGGGCAAGGGAACAACCATCCGGATTGTATTAAAACTGGATTTGGAAGAGGATCAAAAAACGCAGTGATACCCGCCGGCCACCGAGTTATTGAGTAATGACACAGATAAGTTTACTGCTGGTGTAGTGGCGAACCGTGGATTTTGGCAGATGGACGAAATGCGGACACCACCGATCGATCATTTGAAAGGGTTGTTTGAAAAACTATTCTGTGGTTAATCCGCAGTATCCGGCCTCATCTGCGTTCCAGTGTCCCGTAAACCCGACTGGTTATGGATGACTGGTACTAGTCAGGCTGGTAGCCACGTTTTTGTGCGTAATCCATCAGTTCTGCTTTCAGCAGGTTTCGCCCGCGATGCAGGCGGGAACGGATGGTGCCGATCGGGACATCAAGCATATTTGCAATCTCCTCGTAGGTAAACCCTTCTACGTCACAAAGGAGTACAACAGTCCGAAAATCTTCCGGAAGCTCTTCCAGGGCATTGGAGATGTCGTCATCGATCAGCTCGCGGAACATCCGGTCTTCAAGGTCGGAGGTGTCGGTACGTTCAGCGCGAATGGTTTCGTAGAAGGTCGCAACTTCGTCGTAATCAACCTGGTTGGGTTGTTTGGACTGCTTGCGATAGTTGTTGATATAGGAGTTTTTCAGGATGCGGAACAACCAGGCCTTGGCGTTGGTCCCTTTCTCATAACTGCTGAAAAAACGGAACGCCTTGACAATCGTATCCTGCACGAGATCCTCAGCATCATTGGGATCCGAGGTTAATCGGAGCGCAAAATTGTACAGCGCATCCAGGTGAGGAATAATTTCCTCCTCAAAATCTTCCTGTTTTTGTACTTCTTCTTTGGTTAATTCGGCCATCCCGAACTGGCACCTTTGTTGAAAATTAAATGTATCTCTTCGAACCAGCTATATAAATATATCGATTAATTATCGAAAGTACCTGAAATCATTTGATTCTACGTGTCGTTCAATGTTGAATTATGAGTATATCAATAATCTGTTTAAAACTTAAATAGATTGTATTGATATAAGCAGTAATTCTTTTCTAACAACCCTGAAAATAATCCGCTGATGTAAAGAGGGAATGAAGTTGCCGATGGCCTGTCTACATGAATGCCACGACCATGATGTCGTAAATGGCATGGGTCCATGCGGCAAGGCCAAACCCTCTCCATACGTAGATTCCGTTCAGTGCCAGGCCGAAGAGAAAGCGAAACAGGAAGGAGCCAAAGGTGAACGGGTCGCCGAGCACCCCGATGTAATGAACTGCACTGAAAATAGCGGCTGCCAGCAGTACGGCGGAGGTAACCGCCATCCACTTTTTACTGAAAAGATATTTGAAGACAAATATAAGGGCGGAAACCAGGATAACACGGAAAAAAAGCTCCTCATACAGACCTGCACCAAGGGAAAGGGCAAGCTGCTGCAGCGTGGTAAGTGATTCCATCGGCTGCACCTGTACGACTTGCAGAAGCGCGTCAAGAGTTTGCGAGATCAGCAGGGCCAGCAGGTAGGCATAGACGGTTGCCTCTGCGATCATTAAAAAGAAATAGGAGATGTTGAGAGTACGCAGCTTGCTGCGGTCGCGGTACAGGATATACATACCCAGCAGCGCAACGAATATGAGCGTGATGGAAAGTACATCCTGTCCAAAGTTCGAGAACAGCGATTTAATCCACACATCCACCGAAATACGAACCACCTGGGAGGAGTCTGGCTGGGATATAAAAATGAGCACCTCGTACAGCAATAGCAGCGGAAGGCTGATCAGGTAACTGTAGAGCAGGGTGTTGGTATTCCTGAAATAGGTTTTAAGTGACGAAAAATGGTGGCTCATTGATCCTGAAACATATTGACAGTAGCATTGCCTGATGTGTTAAGCTCCAGCGCCTGAAGGGCCGCGTGCGAGAGCCTGAGCCCTTCTCCGGAGAACCGGTCGTTGATGCGCACGTAGATTCCTTTGCTGTTACCGGGGTTTTGTACGAATATCACATTCCCGAGTGCAATATTGGAATGGGCAGCGGTCAACTCGTCGGGGTTGTAGAGTTCGCCGCTGGTGGTTGTGGTCCCGATTTGATTTTCACTGTAGACACTTACCAGGGTCTGTCCCAGATTCTTCAGGTTTGACTTGACGGTATAGGGGTTAGGATGCGACCGGGAAGGAGGCAGTAACACGGTGACTTGCTGCCCGCTTTGGATGGAAGAGATATCTGGATTGAGGGCCCGAAATTCGGGTTCTGTCATGTCAAACCGGTTCAGCAACGACTGAAGAGTGCTCCCGCTTTCAACCGTATGGACTACAAACGCCCCTTGCGGAGTCGAGTTTTCGATGTTTTCTGCCACGGAGGGAGCGGCCTGCCCCACTTTTCGAACGGTAAGCTGTTGGCCTACCCGGATGGTATTGGAGGTGAGATCGTTCAGTGATTTTAGCTCATCAATGGTCATGTTGTGTTCTCTGGCAATCTTGTACAATGAATCTCCACTTTTGACCGTATAGTAGGTGTTGCTGCTGGCCGGGGTGTTGACCACCAGTGAACGGCCGGCGGTGTCGGGAAGGGCACCCGATGGGCTTTCAGAAGGATAGATGGTGAGCTCACGGCCAATTTCAAGATCGTTCCCGGAGAGGTCATTCCAGCGTTTTAATTCCGGTATGGTGACCTGGTACTGTTTGGAAATTGAAAAAAGAGTTTCGCGCGGCTGTACCTCGTGCGTGATGGTGTCGGTCGGCGGTTCGCCGGAAGGTTGCCCCACCACCAGCGTTTGTCCTACACGGAGCTCATCGTTCTGAAGATCGTTCCACTCCCGGAGCTGCTGCACACTCACATCATATTGTTTGGAGATGTTGAAAAGCGTTTCCCCGGCCCTGACCGTATGGGTCTGCTGCACTTGGGCCTGCGCCGCGGAGTGCCATCCCAGCAGCAAAACCAGGATCAATCCCGCCTTGAACAGGGTGTGGATAGAATGGCCAATACGATTCATCTGCTTACTGCCATAATTATTTTTCATAGTCATCGTCGTTCAATCATTACGCAATTCCATGTTTAGTTCGGCAAGCGCCTCTTTTAACTCAGAAACGGTACGCTCTTTCGCATTATTGGATGAGGCGATCTCAATCCCTTCAGTATAGGTGATTTGGGCCTGTTGGTTCAAACCTAACAGCTCATACGTTTTACCAAGGTGGTAATAGACGCCTACATATTCGGGATCATTGTTGCGGATCGATTCAAAAAGAACCCGCGCTTTGTCATATTGGTCCCTTTTGTTGAATTCCAGGGCCAGAGCGAATTTCGAAAAAGAATCGTCGGGATCCTTCTTAATATTTTGTGCCAGCGTTTTAAGCCGGGCATTATCTCGATCTTCTGCCATCACTAGATTATGAGTGCACCCATTTTATTATGTTAAACACTATTCGAAAATAAGGAAAATATGTGAACCTGAAACCTCGGTTGACAGGAAGCAGGAACTGCCAATTTACAGGAACCATCTCAAAGCCCCAATTAATGACGTTTATCCCGTATTCCGATAATAGTTGTATTTGTTATTCAACAGTAATTAGGTTTTGGATAGAGTATCGGAAATTTCGGGCGTGAAGCTGAAAAAAACTGTATCCCCACATTACCACTATATTCATGAACCAATACTCTTTAGATAGCCCTCCTGGAGTTGAGGGATTCAGCGAAGCGGGGCTCCTGGGTAGAGAAAAATAAAATCATATCAATTTTTTCAGGAGTTTGGGTATCATTATCCATTTAAGCTGGGGGTGCCCCGGTATGATTTGATCCCACCGGTTGGCCGGCTGTTCAAAGCAGATAAGGGCTGCCGTCGGCACGCGAATATTGGCTTCTCCGCCCAGGCTGCTGGCGATATCCTCCATCTTGGGATTATGCCCCACCAGCATGATGCATTCAATGTTTTTCGGGACCTGTTGAATCGCATCGAGATAATCTCCTGCCGTACCATAGTAAAGATTGTCATTCCAGGTGATGAGATCTTCATCAAGTCCGGCGGCTTCCAGGCAGAGTTGCGTAGTTTCTTTGGCCCGCTCAGCCGGGGAAGAGATCACAAGTCCGGGTAAATACCCGGTTTTTTTGAGAAACCTGCCCATACGGGGCGCATCCTTCTGACCCCGGGCGGCGAGGGGACGGTCAAAATCTTTGAGGTGGGGAATTTCCCATGATGATTTTGCATGCCGGAGAAGAAGTATCTGTTTCATAGCAAGTCTGTTTATTTGGTATATCGGGAGCTTCTCATTTCCAATTCGGAACCGGGAACAGGTCCAAACGTGTGGTACCCGGAGGATTTTATATTTCAGCTAAAATCTTGTTGGGTGCGTACAGGGTAAGTGTAACACCCCGGGCGATCATAAACAAGACCATGGCCAGCCAGATGGCGTGAACGCCAAGATATCCCACGCCCAGGTAGTAGGCTGGGAGAAAAACAGCCAGTGTAGCGATTAACATGGAGTCTCGCATCGGTCCGGTGGCAGTTGCCCCGATAAAAATGCCGTCCCATATATAGCAAAAACTGCTGACCGTGGGTCCCGCAACCGTCCAGAAAAACACGGTGAGTGCCGTATCGATCACCGCCTGTTGATCAGTGAAGAGGGCCAGGAGCGAGGTGTCAAACAGCCAGTAAAAGGCCGATGCCCCTACTCCGATGCCGATTCCCCAGCTAAAGCAGTATTGTACGGCCAGTTTTACCTTTTTACGGTCTCTGGACCCGGTAAACCGACCAACCAGGCTTTCTGCGGCGTAAGCAAACCCATCAACCCCGTAGGAGACGATCATCCAAAGCTGCAGGAGAATACTGTTGGCGGCCAGAATTACGTCTCCGAATTCTGCGGACTTGGCAGTGAAAAAGGAAAAAGTGAAGATAAGGCAGAGCGTGCGGATAAAGATGTCCCGGTTGACGGCAAAAAACTTTTTGATGGCCCCCAGCTCCATCAGTCGTTCGTGGAGATACGCGCTCAGCCAGTCGCGGTATTTCCATACCAGCAGTACGATGGCCAGCGTTATGCCGGCGTAGCGGGCGATCAGCGTGCCGGTGGCAACACCATCCACATGCATTCCCATCCCGTATACAAACAGGAAATCGAGCCCGATATTGAGTCCGTTCAGGAAAACGGTAACGATCATCGGGTAGCGGGCATTCTGCATCCCCAGGAACCACCCGTTGATGGCATAGAGCCCGAGCGTGGCAGGGGCCGCGTAAATACGGATGTCAAAGTAAATTTCAGTATAACGCTCCACCTCTGGAGAAGCCTCCACCAGCCAGAAGCTCAGCTCGGCAATCCAGGTCTGCAGCAGAATGATGAGTACGCTGAACAGTGCGGCGACGGAAAGAGCCCGTGCCAGTATCAGCACGCTTTCAGGGCGATCTTCTTCCCCAAACGCCTGTGCGGTCAGGCCGGTGGTCCCCATGCGCAGGAAGCCGAATCCCCAAAAAAGAAAATTGAAGATCATGCCACCCACCGCGATGGCCCCAAGATAGTACACTTCATCAAGGTGGCCGACAAGAGCGGTGTCTACGACCCCAAGCAGGGGGACCGATAGATTGCTGATGATATTTGGTATTGCCAGGTTTAGTATCTTGCGGTTCAACGGGGATGCTGTATTGCTGAATACTTCTTGTGGATAATGAAAGGCGGGAAAGTAAAAAATTATATACCATTTTAGGAGAAATATCGGAATTTCCTTACTTCTGTCAGATAGTCGGCAGAGGTGAGCCACCATCCGGGCAACAGCCACCCGCCACCGAAAAATTCCCTTTGTTATTTTGATTGACAACGGTGATATTCCGAAGAGTCAGGGACAGGTGCCGAAATCTTCTGAAAAGGGTGCAGAAGTTAAACTTTGTTTTCCACAGTTGCTTTTGCCAGTTAGAGTTGCATATCATGAGGACGGCATGTATTTTCAAAGTCAATTTTCTGAAACCACGTTTAAGGAATACAGCATAAGATGAATATTGAACAGCGCAATCAACTGTTAAGTATTATTTTAGGGATCATCATTCTTGTTTTGGGGTATTTTCTCTACCACGCCATTGTTGATCCCTACGAGGAAGTTCTTGAACGCGAACAGATGACGGAACGGGTTCGTCACCGGATGTCGAATGTGAGGGATGCCCTTCAACAGTATAAAAACACGAGGGGAGATTTTCCTCCCACTCAGGGCGGGCTTGACAGCCTGGTTCAGTTCCTGAAAACAGATTCCCTGATGGTTGCTGAAGGCGACTCGCTTTTCACGGAGCTGCCTCCAAGTACCTACGATCCGGATTCTATTATTTACTCTCCGCGTTCACCGGAAAAGCGTTTCGAGTACACACTCAACGATACGCTTCGTCCCCAAATTTACCTGCTGGAAGATCCGGATACGGATGACAGAATCGGTTCTCTTGAGCAGACGACGCTGTTGAACGCAGCTTCCTGGGAATGATCAAGGATGACACCACCGAATCCAAGCCTTGGGCTCTGTTTTTTTGACAATCAGCTCTTTTATGCCGTAAGTAAACCGAAAAAACAGGCGACACTTGCGCGGATTGGATCGGTGGATTTTAATTTTGATCTGCCGGGAGCCCTCCTGGAGGGGCATCAGCACAACTTCCGGGGCGTTAAAAACACCGTTGTCCGTTTGAAAGAGGAGTTCGGCATTAATCATATTCGTGTGCTCTCGTTTCCCACCCAGGAATGCTGGACAACCTTCCCAAAAGTGGTCTATGACAAGCCCGATGAACGGGAGGACCATATCAACATCCTTATGCAGGGTATCGACCGAAGCCAAATTGAGCCCACGTGGTATAATCTCAGTAACCAGAAGTTCAAGTTTTTGCTGTTGAGGAATCGGGAAAAGCTGGGAGGACTTCAGAAGCTGGCATCCAGCGCCTCTACAACCGATTTGATCAGCGATTTTGAGATCGGGAGCCGCTGGAGCAGGCACAGCGAAGTGAAAGGCTCGTACATGACCATCGGCTGTTTCCACAATGCCATTGCCGTCAGTTCATTTGTGTTGGGAAAGCTCCGGGGGGCTACCTACCTGAAGTTTGATGAGCCTGAAGACCTGCCGTACCTTTGGCTGCAAAATGCCAGGCAACTCAACTGGATGACGGGATTGCACGAGCAGGTATATGTATATGGCGTGAAGGCCTTTCGCATTATAGATATTTTACAGCCGTTCTGGGATGATGAGGCTTCAGAGATCATAAAGATGGATTCTCTCCAAAAGATGGAAGTTGAGGCTGAAGAAACCTCATACGGCTTTAGCCTGGCATGTGCCTTCCCGGCGATTATGCTGGCACTGGAGGAGTAAATTCCGCCCTGTCCGGCACGAAAATAAATAAACGGGGAGTGACGCAGGGAGTAAAATTTTCTATTTTATATTATCTCTGAATACAGCAGCTTTTGTTAAACCGTTGAATGGATTATGCGAATTATTACCGGTACGCTGAAAGGAAGAAAAATTAATATTCCCAAAACGCTGAAGGTGCGTCCTACCTCTGATCGTACCAAGGAGGGGCTCTTTTCTGTGATCGAGGCGCGCCGGTATATCCGCGATGCCAATGTGTTGGATCTTTTTGCAGGCTCCGGGAACCTCGGGGTTGAAGCGATCTCGCGCGGGGCCTCCAGGGTGCTGTTTGTAGATAACGATCACTTTAACATTCGCCATATTGAAGAGCTCGGCCGGGAGTTTGATATTGAGGATCAAATTCGCACAGCGGTAGCGGATGTGGCCGACTTTCTGGATGGCCCGCCCCTGCCTTACGACATTATTTTTTCGGATCCTCCCTACGAATATCCCCGCATGGAGCAAATGATTGAGACAATCCTGGAAAAGGGATGGCTGAATGACCGCGGCTGGTTTGTACTGGAACACGACAAGCGCCACGATTTTATAGAGCACCCCAATTGCTTTTTTTCGAAAGCCTACGGCAGAACCATCGTAAGTATATTTTTGCAGGAGGAGCCGGAATAAGCGATTATTGCCACTGTGGAGTTCCGCCGCTTCCGCAGTATGTTGCGCTTTGCACACTGACTAATTGTTAATCAAATTGCCGCCTATGAAAACTCTGGCACTCTACCCCGGCTCATTCGATCCCATCACCTATGGTCATCTCGATATTCTGGAGCGGGCTACCGAACTGTTTGATACCATCATTGTGACCATTGCTGTAAATAACCGCAAGAGCACCGTATTTTCCGGCGACCAGCGGGAAGCCCTGATCCGCAAATGCCTGGAAGGCAAGGAGTGGGCCGGGCATGTGCAGGTTGAGCAGTTTACCGGCCTGCTGGTCGACTTTGCACGGGAAAAGGGTGCGCAGACACTGGTCAGGGGGGTACGACAGATATCCGATTTTGAGTATGAGTTCCGCATGGCGCTCACCAACCGCCGCCTGGCTCCCGATGTGGATACCGTTTTCCTGATGCCCAACGAACAGTTGACCTTCATTTCCGCCTCGCTCGTAAAAGAGGTGGCCTACTGGGATGGAGATCTCTCATCTTTTGTGCCAGAGCATGTGGCAAAGGCGCTTCGAGACTATTATAAAGATAACGAGCAATGAGAACGTATTTCGTATTTTGTATTGCGTACTGCGTATTTGGATGAGGCGCTGTTTATCACCCAGAAAAATAGTAGGAAATATACAGTATGCTCCTGGATAACTAGCTGCTGGTGCAACACATTTCCGGCTCATTGAAAATTGGTATCTGTTATTTCCCAAATCTATAGAAATCCAACCCATCTTTTGCTATTTTCAGCGGTCATTGTCGACATTTATTTGTTAAATCCCAATACATTCACTTATGATATCAAAACGAGCACAAGAACTGTCACCTTCAGAAACGCTGAAAATTTCCGCCCGTGCCAAAGAGCTGAAGCGCGAGGGACGTTCCATCGTTTCTCTCAGCGCGGGAGAGCCCGATTTTCAAACCCCGAAACATATCTGTAATGCTGCCATCAAGGCGATTAACGATGGCTTTCACGGGTATACCATGAACACCGGGACCCCCGAACTCCGGGAAGCGATTGCGGGCAAGCTGAAGCGAGATAACGGGCTGGATTTCGATCCCTCACAGGTAATCGTCAGCAACGGTGCCAAGCAGTCGCTGGGATTTAGCATGCTGGCGCTTATCGATCCCGGTGACGAAGTGATTATACCGGCTCCCTACTGGGTGTCATATCCACAGATGGTCAAATTGGCCGAAGGTACAAGCGTGACCGTGCGCACCGCTTTTGAAAACGACTATAAAATGACGCCAGTGCAGCTCGAAGAGGCGATCACCGATAAAACCAAGGCGCTTATCCTCTGTTCACCCTCCAATCCCACCGGCACCCGCTACACCGCCGATGAACTGCGCGGTCTCGCGGACGTACTGGTCAACCATCCCGGCGTGGTCATTATTTCGGATGAAATTTATGAATATATCAACTACGAGGGAGATCATGACGGCATCCTGCAGGTTGCACCCGAACTGAAGGACCGGACACTCGTCATCAATGGTTTCTCCAAGGGATTTGCCATGACCGGCTGGCGGCTGGGATATATGGCCGGACCGGAAGAGGTGGTTAATGCCGTATCCAAGATTCAGAGCCAGGAAACGTCGGCTCCCTCCGCCATCTCGCAGAAAGCGGGTGAAGCGGCGTACACCGGCTCCCTTGAAGAGGTACACAAGATGCGTGACCAGTTTGAAAAGCGCAGGAATTACATCGTGGATGTACTCTCGGCGATCGATGGCGTAAAGTGCTTTAAGCCGGCCGGGGCGTTTTACGTGTTCCCGGACGTTTCGGAACATCTCGGGAAGACCGGTGCGGACGGGAACAGAATCGAGACGACGACGGACCTCTGCCTCTACCTGCTGGACGGAGTGGGACTTGCGGCGGTGCCCGGCGACGCCTTTGGTGAACCCAACGGCATCCGGCTGAGTTATGCGTCTGCCATGGAGGAGCTGGAAGAGGGTGTGCGGCGGCTTGAAAAAGGACTGAGCGAACTTTCCTGACCTGAAATGGTGTTGTAACACTGAATTTTTGTACAAAAAGGTGATTTTGGCACGCTTTATGTTTAGTTAGTGCCCTAAACCCTTAACAAATTGAATAACTATGCCTACATACGAATACAAACGAGAAGACGGATCCACCTTTGAAGTTACCCAGGGGATCAACGATGACCCGCTGGAAAAATGCCCCGAAACCGGTCAAAAAGTAAAGCGTTTGATCACCGGTGGAGGAGGCGTGGTGTATAAGGGTGACGGCTTTTACATCACCGATTACAAGAGAAAAGAGCAGAAAAACGGCAATGGATCGGCCGGAAACGGAGCAGCTGCATCTGCATCCGAATCGAAGACTGAATCTTCCACTTCCGAAAGCAGCTAACCAGCACAGGATAATCCGCCGTGAGTCAACAAACCCGCTCAGAACAGCACAAGCAGGCGTTAGAGCAATTTGTGTTGCTTTGGGGAGAAATGGCGTCGGCGTGGGGAATCAACAAGACGATGGCCCAGATTCATGCGCTCCTGTACGCCGAGGCCGACCCGCTGGATACCGACACGATTATGGAGCAGCTGGATATCAGCCGGGGAAATGCCAACATGAACCTGCGTAACCTGCTGAATTGGCAGCTCATCCACAAAGTCCATTTCAAGGGCAAACGTAAGGACTATTACACGGCGGAAAAGGATGTCTGGAATATCGTATCCACCATTGTTCGCGAGCGGCAGCAGCGGGAGGTGGCCCCGATCCGGCAAAACCTGCAGGAATGCCTGGAGGTGTTTGAAGCCGAAGGCGGTGCCCAGACAGAAGAGGAACAGGAGTTCAGGGAGCGGATCGAAAATTTTATGACTTTCCTGGAGATGTTTGAACGCTTTACGTCCGCCCTCCTGCCCTACATCAACAAAAACAACCTGAAATTTTTAAAGCAACTGGTAAAGCTGGCGGAATTGAAAGAGTCGATGAAAGGAAAACTGCCTGATACCATCAAACTGCCGGTGGACGATGACCAGTAAGCACCCGCGACAGATCGGCGACGAGGGTGAAGACCTGGCGGCTTCCTACCTGGAATCGAAGGAGTACACGGTTCTGGAACGCAACTATTTTTTTAAGCGCGCCGAGGTCGATATCGTAGCCTACGATGAGAAGCAGATCGTTTTCGTGGAAGTGAAATACCGATCGGATACCACCTTCGGAGAACCTGAGGACGCTATTTCGGAGCAGAAAAAGCAGAATATTTTCAAGGCGGCCGAAGCCTGGCTCTACGAGAGAAAGATGGATGGAGCACCGGTCCGTTTTGACGTCATATCAATTGTACAAAAGGAGAATGAAGCTCCCCGTTTCAAACATTTTGAGAACGCCTTCTGGATGACCAATTAACCAATTAAGTGTAGCCCTTCATGCATGACAAGGCTGATTGTGAATTAGTTACTCCAAAGCCGGGTCCTGATTTTTTATGCATTGCTGAATACCCGCTGTAGGGTTGATTTGCCCACAGACCAGTACCACCCGAGGGCAAGGCCGGTAACAATATGCCAGATGCCCCACCACGCCGCCACCAGGGCCATGCCACCCAGGCCATCAAAAAAGTTAAAAATAAGCAGTAGACCCAGTCCGGAGTTCTGAATACCGGTTTCAATGGCGATCGATTTGCGATCGGACCTTGACAAGTCAAAAATTGATGCCAGCCCGTAGCCGCCGGTCAGGGCAAAGGCGTTGTGGAAAAAGACGAGTCCGATAACAAGGTGCACGTAGTTGATAAAATTATCGTAATTCATGGCAAAAGCCACAAGCACAAAGGCAGAGAAAAAGAGAATGCCGAAACCCTTGATCCAGCTCGATATCTTCGTAGCCCACGGCTCCCTGAAGTGCCGTACCGTCATGCCCAGCAACAACGGTATCCCCAAAATTAACCCGATAATTTTAAAGACTTCCCAGAGGTTGATATGGATCTCTTTGAGCATAACACCAGTGGGCTCATAAAAGCTGGCCCACAAGGTAAAGTTGAATGGTGTTATCAGGATGGCCCCGAGCGTGGCAATGGCGGTCATCGTCACTGAAAGTGCGGCATTGCCGTTGGCGAGCAGGGAGAAAAAGTTGGAAATGTTGCCGCCCGGACACGTAGCAACCATAAACATGCCAAGCGCCATGCTGGGATGAGGTTCAAAAAAAAGAACCAGAAGAAAGGTGAGCACCGGCAATATAATAAACTGGGAAAAGACACCGACAAGCGTGGATTTGGGCTCGTTAGCCAATCGCCTGAAGTCGTCGACAGTCAGCTCCAGCGCCACTCCGAACATGATGAACGCCAGGGAAATATTCATGGCCAGCAACCCGCCGTCCCCCAAATTTAGCTGCAGGGCGTCAATAGATTCATTCATGGCGTAGATCCGTTCGAAAAACTACTGTTTCTTAGATTAAATGATCCTGATACAGAACCCTACGGTGCCGAAGGATACAAAACTTTTTGGGGATTTCGGCAACCGATGTGCGGCAAACCGGGAAGCCGAAATAGTAATTTTTTGCAGCAACACCCGGCAGACAGAAAGCCGATGCTTTAGGGGTGGCAAGAGATGTCATACAGGATCGCATAATTTTAATCATTAGCTCAGCTTTAAAATTGCTATTATTACGAAAATTGCACTATTTTGAGGTCCATTACCGATAAATATCAGCTTTTTAGCACCCCATTTGATGAACTGGAAATTGATCAACCCCCTGAACTGGCGCAAGTCTTTTCTTCTCCTGGTCCTGGGAGGGTTTGTATTCGTATGGTTTGCATTTATCGATACTTACAGCCTGCTTACGCGGTACCAGCTGAGTGAACGCAAGGAGGATCTAAAGCTGAAAACCCGGCAACTGGAAGCTGAAACTGTCGAGTTAAAAGACAAGATTGAAGATCTGAAATCAGATTCCGCACTGCTGGAACGGATCGCCCGCGAGAAATACGGAATGCGCAAAGAAGGGGACGTGGTGTACAAGATCCGTGAACAAGAGTAATGCATTCCCCTTTACAACTGTTTGTCTGCCGCTTCTCTTTTCTACTATAATTTATCGTTCTTTTTTGGGTTATTACTCTTCTGATGATAAATGGTATTGCAGCTTCATTTTTTATGGATAATGTGGTGGGTCTACATACGAAGAGTTGCATCGGCGCACTACTGCTGTTGCTCCTGCTGGGTTCTGCTGAAAGATTGTATGCCCAGGTCGATCAGGCTCAGCCCGATACCGTAGAGACAGATACCCTGCAAGACGCTCGCCAGACTCCTGACCTGCAACAGCAGCAGCGCCAACAGATGCAGCGTGCAGGCCAACAGGGGCAGATGGGCGCGGGACCTGGAGGAGGACAGCCCCAGCAGGAGGGGCAAGTCAACTTTTCTGCGCGTGATTCCCTGGTGTTCAACTTTAAAAACCAGCGTAATGCCACGCTCTACGGTCAGTCGAAGGTGACCCACACCTCGGGTGAACTTACAGCGGGAAAAATAACGATGGACCTGAACAGGCATGAGGTCAATGCCAGTACCCAGACCCCGGAAGATTCCCTCTCACAGCCGGTGCTGCAGCGAGAGCAGGAACGCATAAGAAGCAACAGCATCAGTTTTAACTACCAATCGGAGAAAGGGCGGTTCGAAGTTGCGCGTACGAAGATGCAACAGGGAAACCTGATCGGTCAAAGAGTCAAAAATGCCGATCGGCACACCGTCTTCGTGGAAGATGGCATCTACTCCACCTGCACGCTGGATCATCCCCACTATTATATCAAGGCCGACCGGATGAAAGTGGTGGACCGGGATGAAGTGTTCTTTACCCGGGCCCGGCTCTTTATTCTCGATATCCCCTACCCGCTGGTGTTCCCGTTCGGATACCTCCCTCTCAAGGGCATTGACCAGCGGCAGTCGGGTCTCCTGCAGCCCACGTACGCCTTCCAGGAGACCGATTCAAGGGGGCTGGGTCTGCAAAACCTGGGATGGTTTCAGCATTTTAATGAACACCTCGTGGGCCAGGCCTCTGTAGATATTTTTACCTCCGGGACCTTCTTCCTGGATGCCAGCTCCCAGTACAATGTGAGGGATCGGTTTAACGGCAGTGTTCAGGTCGGGTATTCGCGCGAGAACTCCAGCCTCGAGGCCACCGATCCCGGTTTCAATACCACGGTTGCCAAACGGGTGAGCATAAATCACAGCCAGACCATTTCGCCGTATGCCAGCTTTTCGACAAACATAAATTATCGAACCTCAAATTATTTCAAACGCAACTCCTACGATCCCAACGAGCGGGCTCAAACCAGCACCAGTTCCAGCTTAAACTACCGGTACCGCCATCCCGAAAATGCCTATAATTTCAGTATCTCCGCCAATCAAAACCAGAACTTCAGGACCAATACGGTGCGGCTGTCCGGTCCCAAAATGAATTTTAGCCTGGAGCAGTTTTCGCCATTTTCCAGTGGAAATCGAACCGGGGGAGATCCCACCTTCTGGGAACAGCTCAGTATTCGGTATCAAAACCAGTTTGAGTCGGACTACGAGTTTCAGCCCACCCGCGGAGACTCTGCCAGGATCAACTGGCTTGAAGCTCTTTTTGATCCCGCCAAGTACCGGGAAGCCACGGGAAGCGACGAGCATTTTCGCTACGGGTTTGAACAGAATTTGAGTTTCAGCCTCGGTGACCTGTGGCCGGGCAATTTTGTGAATTTAAACCCGAGCCTGAACTACAACGAGTACTGGTTTCCCACCAGCATCCGCAAGACGTTTAATCCCGATTCCAACAGGGTGGAGACGGAAAAGGTGCGGGGGTTTGAATCGGCCCGCGATTTTAATACCGGCCTGAGCATGAACACCACCTTCTACGGGTTGTGGAACCAGAATATCGGCAATATCACGGCCTTCCGGCATACGGTTCGGCCTACGCTTTCCTTTAACTACAGGCCGGATTTCAGCAGCGACTATTGGGGCTATTACCGCGAGGTCCAAACCGATTCGACAGGCAACCGCACGCAGAAATATTCCATTTTTGAGGATGAGGTGTTCAGGGGCCCGGGCAGCGGAGAGTCCCGCTCATTGAGCTTTAGCCTGGACAACGTGTTTGAAGCCAAACAGGTAAAGCGCGATTCGCTCGGGGAGAAAAATGAACGGAACATCAGGCTTGTTGATCAGCTCAACTTTTCAACAAATTACAATTTTGCGGCCGACAGTATAAAGCTCAGTGACCTGAATGCGAATTTTTCAACGTCGGTGGTGGAGGGTGTGAATATCCGCGCCAGTGCGCGGTTTAATTTTTATCAGCGGGATGAAAACGGCCGAAAAATCGACAACTTTTTGTGGGAAAAAGGGAACCGACTTTTGGAACCGACGAACTGGAGCGTCAGTGCCAGCACCTCGTTCGACTGGGGCGGCCGGGGACAGGGCATCCAGATGGGGGAGCCGAGCTATCCCGCGAGCTATGACCCCTTTAACCAGCGGATGTTCCGGGGCTTTGATCCCCGTTTCAACCGGCGCCCGGTGCAGCCGTTGAAATCGCCGCTGAGGGTCTCGTTCAACTTTAGCTATCGCTGGTCGCTTAACCCAAATGGATCTCCCAACACTTCGGCTACGCTTAACGCCAACAACATCCAGTTTCGGTTGACTCCCAAGTGGCAGTTCAGCACACAGCTTGGATATGACTTTATTGACGAAGGGCTCACGCCATCCCGGTTTTCCCTGAGCAGGGATCTGCATTGCTGGAATCTTTCGTTTGAAATGAATCCATTTGGCGATTTCCAGTATTTTTTCTTTCGCCTGAGCGTAGACAGCGGTCAGCTGGCCGGTATTATCCAGAAACTACCGGGACTCAACAACCTGGAACGCAGCTCCTCACCAACCGGCCGCGGCCGCGGCGGTTACGGATTCTGAGGTATTCCGGACTGGATTTCGGATACTGGTTGACCATTATCTCCAAACAATCTTTATTACGAAATATACAATCTCAACCCATAATTTTGTCATAAAACGTTGAAATAGCCCCGCCTGACATCTGACAACCTCTCACGTCTGACGTCTGACGTCTGACATCTCACACCTCACCCTTCACCTCCAAATTTCGCGCCACATATTTCCCCAGCACGTCAAATTCCAGGTTCACCATATCGCCTTCTTCTTTGTTTTGCAGATTGGTGTGTTCCCAGGTGTACGGGATAATGGCGACGGTAAACTGCGGTACGGTCTCCCGCGCAACGGTAAGGCTGATGCCGTCCAGGGCGATGCTCCCGCGCCCGACGATAAGATTTTTATGCTCCCCAGGGTATTCTACAGTGAGCAGGTGGTCGGTGCCTTCCGCCTCGATTGAGGTAATAGTGCCGACACAGTCAACATGCCCCTGTACGATGTGCCCGTCCAGCAGCTTGTCCATCGTCATGGAGCGCTCCAGGTTGACCGTCTCCTGCTCTCTCAAATTGCCCATCGTTGTTTTACGCAGGGTTTCTTCCACGCTCTGTACAGTGAAAGATGTTTCATTACATTTCGTCACGGTATGACACGCCCCGTTGATACTGATACTTTGGTCGATTTTAAGTTCTTCGGAAAATGCTGCTGATATGATAAATTCCTTGCCGCCGTTCAGCTCGGTTATCTGGTTTATCAGCCCGGTCTCTTCGATAATTCCAGTAAACATCTGTTGGTCTGTTGAAATAATTGGGAATGTTCAACCGTAGCTCGTGTACTTTGGTTATAGAACATTCCAGTTAGCATTTGATAATTAAAGATATCCGGTCAGTAGGAGGTCGTCTCCCACCCGCTGCCAGGTTTCCTCCCGGAGTTCAATGATCTCCTTCATCCGATTGATGCCCAGGCCCAGCAAGCTGCGCGTACCGCCGCCCAACAGCTTTGGTGAGATAAAAAGTTCCAGCTTGTCAACCAGCCGCTGCCTGATAAGCGCAGTAGCGAGCGACTGCCCCGCCTCCACCAGGATTGAAGTAATATCCAGCTCTGCGAGCCCCTGCATGGCCGACTCCAGATCGCTGTGCCCCTCAACTTCGGGAACCAGCAGTGTCTGTCCCCGGAAGTAGTTGGACTGCAGCATGTTCAGCATCGGGTCGGCTTTCTCTTCATACTTTTTTCGGTTGTGGGTAATGACGATCGTATTTTCCTCATATTGATCTGTAAACAGGTTGAGATCTTTCGGAAGCTCCAGGGGACCGTCGATTACTATACGGCGCGGCTGCCGCCCCTCCACGTGGCGTACCGTGAGGCGTGGATTGTCAAGCAGGGCCGTATTGCGCCCGACCATCACGGCATCATAATGGCTTCGCCATCGATGCACCTGCTCGCGCGCCGCCTGCCCGGAGATCCATTGGGAATCGCCATCCGGCGCGGCGATATATCCGTCGGCAGTTTGGGCAATTTTAAGTGTAACAAAGGGACGATCATACCGCTGGTAGTGCAGAAAAAATTCATTCAACTGTTCCGCCTCTTCCTTCATCAGGCCAACATCCACGATAATACCGCGATTCCGCAGGTATTTGATACCCTTGCCGTTAACTTTTTGGGTGGGATCCTTCATCGCCACCACCACCCGGCGTATCGGGAGTTCCCCGAGCATCTCGCAGCAGGGGGGCGTCTGCCCGTGATGGGCACAAGGTTCCAGGGTGATATACACGGTAGCCCCCTTCAACAGCGCCTTATCTTTCACTTTTTGTACGGCATTTACTTCGGCATGTGCCTGCCCGTAGCGCTCGTGGTAGCCCTGACTGATTTTTTTTCCCTCTCCGGAAACAATGACGCATCCCACTTTGGGATTGGGAGAGACGTAGCCCGCTCCCCGCTCTGCTATTTCGAGGGCAAGCTTCATCCATTTTCTGTCGGATTCGCTATAGCTTTGTGAACTCAAGGATGTAAGATAGAATTAGAAATTGATGGTCTGCAGGCTGTTAAAAAATCAGTATTTTGACCGATACCATATCAAACAAAACCTCTACGCTTGCCAAAACAGAAGTTTCAGGGTTTTCATTGCCACGATACCGGATAAATAAAAAGGGCAAGAAGATCGCTCCTCTTGCCCGGTGTTTAAAAAACGTTGTTTTATACTTTTATGGGATTTAGCCCTGGCGGAGCAGTTGTGCGCGGTTGTCTTCAATATCGGCGTCAGCCCTGAGCTGTTCCATCCATACCTGCATGTAGGATTTGCTTTTTTGCTGCTGAAGCTGCTGACGAATCTGCTGCCGGGTGCTGGTGGTCAGATCCTGCAGGTCAGCCTCACGTTTGCTCTCAACCCGTACTACAAATACAGCACTGTTGCCTTTGAGAACGTTTGAGGTCTCCCCTTCATCCAGGCCAAATACAGCACCGATCACTTCCGGCTCGCGGCCGGCCCCCTGTATGACCACGGAGCTTTTTCGAAGTCCTTCCTGTGTCATAACCTCTTTGCCCGAAGCACTGGCCAGTGCCTCAAGCGTGGAGTTGGAGTCGATCATGTTCTGAACCTGCTGTGCCACCTGCTCCTTGCGTTTTTCATTCAGTACCACGTTGTGAATCTGATCCCTGACCTCCTCGAACGGTCGGACGCCCTCTGGAATAATCTCATCCACTTTGAGCACGACAAACTGGCCGCTCAGCTCCAGGGGAGTAGAGATATCTCCTTCCGTGGATGTTTCCAGGTAGTTTAAAATCTGCCGGCTTTGACCGATGCCGGCAATAAAGGGATTGTCTTTGGTGGCAAATGCCTCCTGCACGGGGAGATTGCTGTTTTCAGCCTCGGCCTCAAATCCGTTCTGTTCGGCAAAATAACTGAAATCATCCGCATCCTGGGCTCTGGCATCCACTGTGTTTATGGGATCCGCCCGGATATCATAGCTGAGGACAACAAACTTCACCTGCTCCGGCGTTTCATCTATTTTCTTCAGCAGGTTTACTTTTCCCCCGGTTTGAATCGGTTCACTAACCTCTCCATTCTCGAGGTCCAGAACCGGCCGGAATTCCTCCCGAATTTCCGTCTTGTCCACAAATTCTGCGCTGTATTCGGTTGTCGATTGCTGCTGGAAGAGGAATAACGAATCATTTTCAGCCTGTGCGAAATCGTCGCGGATGTTGCGCAGGTCGCGGAACGTACGTGCGGTGTCTTCACTGGTCGGCGTTTTGTCAAAACTTACGTATTTGAACCGGTAGGACTCATTCTGTTCGTAGCGATCCTGGTTGTTATTGTAATATTCCCGCAGGTCGCTTTCGGTAACTTCAATAGTGCTGTCCGGAATTTCTGCATAGGGGAATCGCAGGTACGAGATGTCGGCCGTGGTGTTGTCGCGCAGATACTGCTGCTCAACTTCATGGCTGCTGACGACCATTGAAGACTGCACAAAATTGTTCATCTTTTCCTGGCGCCGCTTTTGGCGCAGTTGCTGTTCAATCATCACCCACACCTGGCTGTTTTCAGGTGATTCAATAGCCGCCTGGAGGGCGACCCGGTCGATGGTGCCATCCTCGCGCTGAAACTGTTGCCGTATAAACGGATCCGGATTTTCCCCGGTGATCATCTCAACAACCTCCTGGTCGGTCACAGTGATTCCCAACTCGCTCATCTTTTGTTGCAACAGCTTGCTGGTTACAAGTTCATTCCAGGCCTGATCCTCGTAGTAAGCCCGCATCTCCGGGGTGATGGAGTTGCCGGTCTGCTGCGAATAGCGATCGATATATCCGCTAATTCTGCTGTTGTATTCTTCCATCGAAATGGGATCCCCGTTGACACTGCCCAGGGAGCGGGGACCTGCCTGCATGGCATCAAAAACCTGTGTGTCAGCCAAAATCCAAAGTACACCAAAAGAGAAAATCAACACCCAAAGGATTACCCCGGTGTTCTTTCTCATTCTCTCCATTACGCCCATAACAAAAAACCTCGTATCTACTACAAATTTCAGTTTGAAAAATCGTTACAAATGGCCTCGTAACAGCCTGTATAAAGCTTGTAAATATACAAGAAGCCTGAACTAAGAGCAATTAAGGGTTCGAAGTTAATTCTATTACGGGTCAAGGCCCAAAGTATTGTTTGCAAGAGTCTTTTCAGAACCTGATGTCTAACCATTAGGTTACATGATTCGAATGTTTTGTCGAGTCCTCTGCAAGGGTTATTTAAACCGGTTTCGTCACTTCACATCCCTAAAAAACCTCTATAAGCCGCATGTGTTTGAGATATTTCTGAGGATCCTTGTTGATACCTTCGATCAGAGTTTTCATTTCCGCAGCCAGGCTGTCGTAACGGTTGTAAAGGGAGGGATCGTTGACCAGTTTGCCCAGCGTGCCGTCTCCATTCTCAATTTTACCCATAATGGTATTCAGCCGGTTCGAGGTTTCCGTCAGCTCTTTGCTCAGGCGTTCAACCTCCTGCAGGGAGCTGTTCATTTGAACCAGTGCGGAGTCGATCTGCTCCCGGTTGTCGGTGGTCAGCGTGTCAATGTTGGCCAATATGGAGTTGGCGTGATCGATGCTGGACTCCAGCTCATCGCGCTTGCTGTTGACAAGTTCGGAAACGTTGTTTGAAGTAGACTCAAGGTTGGAAAGCGTTTGTTCAATCCTGCCCCTGTTTTCTTCGGTCAGCGTGCGGTTGAGTTGTTCCAGCAGTGTATTAAGCTTGTTGAATGAGGAGGAGACATTGCTGCTCAGCTTTTCACCCTCGTTTTGGAGGGTTTCCATCATGCCGCCCTCGTACCGCCCCTTGATGTACCCGTCGTAGGGGACCAGCTCGTCGGATGTGCCTTTTTGGATGATAATTGCCTTTTCATTGAGAAGTCCCGATGACTCGAGTACGGCTACAGATCCCCTGGGGATGTCAACACCGAGATCGAATGTCATCCCCACAAGCACACTGTCTCCCCCCGCCAGCTCGATCTGTTTGACAGAACCGACCTTTACACCGTTGATATACACATAATTTCCCGCACTGAGGCCGTCCACACGGTCGAAATAGGCGTTTATTTTATGGGATTGCCGGAAAACCGGCATGTCTTGCATGACTCTGAACCCGAGAAACGCCACAACCAGCGACGCGATGATGGTGATTGCAACTTTCAGTTCGTTACTGATTTTTGCCAATGAAATTCTCCTTGTCTGTTTTTATTTGATATTCACTTGCCTTTATAAAGTCGAGTAGCTCTTTGTTGCCGCTGCTGCTCATGCTGTCGGTACGCCCGTGCCACCACAGTTTTTGTTCGTGCAGGAAAGCGACCTTGTCAGAAATATCCAGTACGCTGTGGATGTCGTGCGTTACCACAATAGAGGTGATGTTAAGATTGCTCGCCATTGAGGTGATTAGCGCGTTTATCTCATCGGAGGTTTGGGGATCCAGTCCCGAGGTCGGCTCGTCGTAAATCAAAAAGTCAGGCTGGAGCACGGTAGCGCGGGCCAGGGCCACGCGGCGGCGCATTCCGCCCGAAAGCTCACTGGTGTCTTTGTCGGCCGCTTCCAGCAGATTTACCATTTCGAGAGCCTCATGGACCTTCTCGGTGATCTTCTCCTCCGAAAAATCGGTAAAATACCGCATCGGGAAGGCCACGTTTTCAAATGTATTGATCGAATCGAACAGGGCCGATCCCTGGAACAGAACACCAAATCGCTGGCGCATTTTGCGAAGCTCTACGTACTCCAGCTCGAAAACATTTTCGCCGTCGATAAACACCTTGCCGGAGTCGGGATACATCAGCGCGTTCAGATGTTTCACCAGCACCGACTTGCCGCAGCCCGACCGACCGATAATGGCCAGGGTTTCCCCGTCTTCAATATCGAAGGAGACGTCCTGCCAGACCAGGAGGTCGCCGAAGCTTTTGGTTAGATTTTTTATCTCGATCATATAATCCTGCAATTTACAACATTATGGCGGCTAATAAGAAATCTGCCAGCAAAACATATATACAACTTAATACGGTGGCCTGGGTCGTACTGTTTCCCACCCCTTCGGCTCCACCGGTTGCAAAATATCCCTTGTAGCATGATATTGACGTGATTACGTAGCCAAATACAAACGCTTTGAGCAGGCCAAAGGAGACATCCCAGGGGTAGAAAAACTCTCGGGCCCCCTGCATATATTCGGCCGCCGGCACAGCGCCGGAAACTACAGCGGCGACGAGTCCGCCGGTAATACCCGATGCCGAGGCCACGATATAAAGTATCGGAAACATGATGAGGCCCGCCAGAACGCGTGGTACCACCAGGAACGAAACGGAGTTGAATCCCATCGATTCCAGCGCGTCGATCTGTTCGCTTACCCGCATCGTTCCCAGCTCGGTGGCAATGCGTGCGCCCACCTTGCCTGCCAGTACCAGGCTGGTAATCACGGCTGCAAGCTCAATCAAAATCGATTCCGAAACAATAGCGCCGATGACCGACTGCGGAACATAGGCGATTTCGAGCTGGTAGGCCGTCTGAAGCGTCATAACGGCCCCGGTAAATGCCCCCGTCAACAATACTATGGGTAACGACTCATAGCCTATCTTAACGAGTTCATTGACCAGGTTGTTTTTGTAATTATTATACTCATAGGAAGATCGAAGTGCGCGATAAAGCAGCAGTCCGTATTGTCCCAGTTTCTGTAGAGCTTCCATTCGGGTGTTTCGGTTTATATTTTCAGGGGTGGAAACTATTAAATTTACAAGTGGTTTTCATTTCATACGCTTTATTTTTCGGCTATATTGTCAACTTAATTTCCGACCAGTTCGTTTAAACACCGTGAGAAATATCTATAATGATATTATAAATAATATTGTCGCCTTCAGGATACTGGGGGCCACCGGTATTCTATGCATCATCTTTTTGGTGGGGTCGGCGGGATATCACCTCATAGAAGGTATGGATTTTTTTGATGGCTTCTACATGACTTTCATCACGATAACGACCATCGGGTTTTCCGAACTGCAGAACCTTTCCAACGCGGGGCGGGTCCACACGATGGCCCTGTTTGTGATGGGAATCGGGGTAATATCGTATATTGCCTCTCAGACAACACAGCTTATATTTGAAAGTGAAATTTTTAGAAAACGTGCTATGAAGAAGCAGCTGGAAAAAATGGAGAATCATTACATAATCTGTGGATATGGCCGCATCGGGCACCGTATCGGGCAGGTGTTGCGGGATGCGGACATCCCGATAGTGGTGGTGGAGAATCGGGATACCAGCATTGATCGAATCAAAGAGGATCGGCTCTTGTACGTGGAAGGAAATGCGCAGGAAGAAAATGTGCTGATTGAAGCGGGTATTGAACGGGCCAAAGGGCTTATCTGCACGCTTTCGCGCGATCAGGACAATGTGTTTGTAACGCTGATTGCGCGTGAACTCAACGAAGATATTTTTATTCTGGTACGTACCAACCAGCGCTCCAACACAAAAAAAATATTGCGTTCAGGGGCCAACAAGGTGATCTCTCCCTATGAGGTCGGCGCCGACCGGATGGCCAACGTGATACTGCGTCCGCATGTGGATCAGTTCATGGATAAAATTCTCGGGGGAACTACCCAGGACCATATTTTTGATGAAGTAAAAGTGTTCGAGGGGTCCGACCTGGCTGGAAAAACACTTTCAGAAGCGCGAATCAGGGAAAAATATTTTGTCGTTATCATCGCCATAATTCCCGAGGGAGATGCAAGTCGCATCAAGTTTAACCCGGGCAGCAGTGATAGCATCGAGGTTGGGGACTCCCTCGTTGTGCTTGGAGATGTCGACCGAATTGAGCAGCTGCGCGAAAGCGGCTGTGATGATACGCGCACCCTGGAAGAGCGGGTCTCCCGCCATGATTATATTAAGCACGAGCATATTGATATTGAGACCTGACGGCGAAAATAAAGGAAAACCCAGGTATGAAAGATTAAATCCTCTGAATATTAAACCCGCCTGTGCGGTTGATTTACAGTAAATAAGGAAGTTTGTGAACTGGCGTACAGGATAGAAAATTGCAATCTAACAACCCGTTTTACCCTACTACAGCATGATTCGATATATAACAGCAGGAGAATCGCACGGTCCACAACTAACCGGAATTATAGAAGGTATTCCCGCCGGCCTCCCGATTACAGAAGATGAAATTGCCCTTCACTTGGCGCGCCGCCAGAAAGGATATGGCCGCGGTGGCCGGATGGCATTTGAAAAAGATAGAGCAGAAATACTGTCGGGCGTCCGGTTTGGGAAAACGATGGGAACCCCCATCGCCCTGCAGCTGCCCAACCGTGCGTTTGAAAAAGATGACACCGGCTGGCCCAAAGTAATGAACAAGGAGGGAGACGGCGAAGATGTAGACCCGATAACCGTCCCCCGGCCGGGACATGCCGATCTCGTGGGGGTTCAGAAATACCGGTATGACGACATACGGCCGGCTATTGAGCGGTCCAGCGCCCGCGAGACGGCCATGCGCGTGGGATTAAGTGCGATTGCACGGAAACTGCTCAAGCATTTTGGTATCGAAATCGGCGGTCATATAATTCGTATCGGCAGTGTGGGGTATGAAGATGAGTGGCAGGATGTGCGTGCCGTTGCCGATCCCCTGATGGAGAAGGGGGCCGAAACGATATTTCGGGCTGCTGACGAGTCTCCCGTGCGCTGCCTCGATGAGGAGCTGACCCGCAAAATGCGCGAAGAGATCAAGCACTGGAGAAAAGAGGGAAGTTCACTCGGAGGCCACTGGGAGGTTGTGGTAACGGGTGTGCCCACCGGGCTGGGCAGTTTTGTGCACTGGGATCGCAAGCTGGAAGGTCAGCTGGCCCAGGCCATCATGGGTACCCAGGCGATGAAAGGGGTGGAGGTCGGGCTTGGCTTTGAGGCCGGTCGCCGCCCGGGACATCAGGTCCACGACGAAATCACCCATGAAAATGGAGCGTTCCGGCGCCGGACCAATCGGCTTGGCGGCTTCGAAGGAGGCGTCACCACCGGCATGCCGATAGTCATTCGCGGGGTGATGAAACCGATTCCCACCATGCTCACGCCCCTGAAGACCGTGGATATGAATACGAAGGAGGAGATGGATACCCGCTACGAGCGCTCTGATGTATGTGCGCTGCCTCGAGCGGTCGTCGTAATCGAAAATGTGATCGCCCCGGTAATCGCGAACGCTTTCCTGGAAAAATTCGGCGGTGATTCGGTCGAGGAGATTGAAGAGCACTACCATTCGTTTAAAGCAAGCAAAAAGAGGAAGTAAAAACCGGGACTTCTCCTCTTCAACAGGCTTTAAACGTTGTGGACGTAAGAGGTAGGATAACCTGAATTCGACATAAGGATCTCAACCAGAATGCCTGTTTGCGTTGAAATGGCAAGAAACGAGTCCCTCTTTGAGGAGGGTGGCCCAATCGCGTGGCTCTCGCAAATGGGCCGGGAGGTGCAGGTCTGAGATAGAGAATAACAACCCTTCCGCCTTGGGCAGGGCGTTGTTAAACCATACTTCTGCCCAATTCCGTCATTTTTGCACATTTGAAATCCTCATTTATGAGGTATAAGCTTCAGCCCCGAATGGGCTCATGGGTTGGTCTTGGACAAAACCCCTGGTTTTGCAACGCTTTCCTGCAATTCAATTGGCTGCACGGAAGTTTGTTATTCCGCGGCTTCCGGCAGTGCATTCGCCGGGTTATCCCGGATGATATCCAGTTCTTCCAGCAGCCGGTCGGCCCTGCTGTACTCCTCCATCAAAAACAGCATGTAGCGGATATCTACGTTGATGGTACGGTTAAGGTCGGGGTCATAATAGTAGTCGCCAATTACCCCCTCGTAGTTGCTGTCGAAGGCGATACCCACAATCTCTCCGTCACCGTCCAGCAGTGGACTCCCGGAATTCCCTCCCGTTATGTCATTCGTAGTCAGCAGGTTGACAACAAGGTGACCGGATTCCGTTGTATAGGGAACGGAGGCGGGATCCTCTGTATACCTGTTTTTGTAGTAGTCCTCGAGCTCCTGCGGCGTATCAAACGGCTCCTTACCGGTGTCTTTGGCGATCATCCCTTCAAATGTGGTGTAGGGCGAATTATAAAGGCCGTCGGTGGTGCTGTACCCGAGTACGCGTCCCCCGCTGAGCCGGAGCGTGAAGTTGGCATCGGGATATTCTGTGGAGTCCTGCCGGAATCGTTGCATGCCCTCCACGTACCGTTCGCGGGCAGGATTAAGGTAGGCAAAATGCTGGGAGTAGTTGTTACGGCTAAATTCAAAAGCCTCATACATGGCACGATACAGCTCTACCAGCGGGTCGACCGGCCGGGGGGATGACTTTTCGACAGGAGAAGCAAGGAGTTGTTCCGCCTGGGCGGGGCTGTAAATCATCGATTTTTTCAGCCGGTCTTCTACATAATGATTGATCGCTTTTGCCAGCGCATCCCCCTTTTTATCTGCGAAAAGATCAACGAAAAAGAGTGGTTTTTTGCCGGCGGGCAACGATGCCATAATATGGAGCATCTGCTGCAGCATCATGGTTTGGGCCTCGGGGTTGACCGATTCCAGCATCTGGCGGTGCTGCATCAAAAGGGTGTCTTTTCGGCCGGCACTAAAGGAGAGACTGTCGGGATGCTCAACGTAGGTAAAATAGTCGTCATACAAACCGGCGGCCTGCAAAAGCGTGTTGTTGTTTAGTGCATAATAGGTGCCATACAGCAGATCCCCGGTTTGCGAAGCGATATCAAATGCCTGCTCCAGCTGGCTGAGTACACGCCCGTAGCGCAGATCGCGGGCCGAATCACTTTCCACCCACTGCCGGAACTGCTGTTCCTGTTCTTTTTTTCTCTGCACGATTCCGTACTTGTCAAATCCATCCTGAACACCTTTGAGGTACTTTAGCGTGTTTGCTACCGAGGCGCGGTCAGAGGCCTGCTCAACTCTCACATCCTCATCCTGCTCCGCCGCATACTCCATCGCGTCGTGGATCGCCTGGAACGCCTTGATCATTACGGGATTGCGCACATTCTGGTAAAAGCTGAATGCATAGCTGCTCTGGTAGCGGTAGGTGGAACCGGGAAACCCCAGGGTCATGGTAAATTCGGTTGGTTTCGCTCCGTCTGCGTCAATAGCCAGGTGTCGTGAGGGCGTAAATGGGATGTTTTGTTCATCATAGGTTCTACCGCTGCCGTCGGGGCCCACGTAAGCGCGAAGGAAAGCATAATCACCGGTGTGGCGCGGCCACTCCCAGTTGTCTACATCCCCGCCATATTTACCGATGGACGAGGGCGGGGCGTACACCAGCCGGATGTCCCGGATCACTTTGTAAACAGCCATAAACTGGCGATTGCCGGCCCAGTAATCGTCGATCTCTACCACCAGGTCCTGGTTGCCCTCTTTTCGCTGCTGAATTAGCTGCTGCCGGACCTGCTGTTCCAGCTCGCTGCGTTCATAATTGTTGAGGGTATCCGGGATCTTAGCGCTGATCCGTTCCGTTACTTCGGTCTGTTCAACCGGGATATAAAGGGAATACCCCTCAGCCGGAATTTCCTCTGCTCCGTTCTCAGCGTAAAATCCCTGCTCAAGGTAGTTCTGCCGGGCCGTACTTGCCGAGGTGATGGCATCGTAGGCTACGTGATGATTGGTCAACAGCAGTCCCCGTTCCGAGACGAAAGAGGCCGTCCCTCCGCCGCCTTCACCGATATTCAGGCGAACAATGGCCTGGTTTAGTGAAGGAGTGTTGGGGCTGTAGATTTCATCGGAGGATAGGCGCAGACCCTTGGAAGCCATTTCGGCATGAACAGCACCCTCAATTTGGGGCAGTAGCCACATGCCGGCATCATTGGGGGTGTCGCCGAAAAGATAATGGGTCGAGAGGTCGGGAAGCTCCCCTGCTGCATCACGGGAGGAATCCGGCTGCTGAAGGCTGGCAGTGCTTGAACAGGAGGTAAATAGCAACAGACCCAGAAAAAGGGGAATCCAATATCTGATATTTGACATGGGAAGAAAGTTATTCAACTGGTAAATGGTTTTCGGAAGCGCTGTTTGTTTTGTTCTTTAATTAAAATGCCGGCCTGTTGTTCAGAACTACATCTTTGAATTCCGTTTTATTCATGTGCTGCCAAACTTGTTTTCTGCTAACCTGCAGCGATCCGGACTGACAACGGCTGGCTTGCATTGCGTTACTGCAAGATTGTAATAATTCAAGGATTCAAAAAACGGAAAACATACCTATATTAGACGCAGGCAAATATAAAATACTAAATACGAATATTTTAATTCGGTTATTGTGAAAATCGGATGTCATCTGGTGTTATGACGATCAGATTCATATGGCAGCAAGCCGTACGCTTTTGGATAGTTGAGTGATTTAACAGGGCATGAACCCAAACTCCAGCACGTAGTCTCGCACAAATAACGACTATACTAATTAACCAATAACCACATTAGCGAACCTATAAGTCACCTTTCAATATGATTTACAAGCAAAATTACTTTTATCTCTGTAAAACTCCGTTAAGTGCAGAAGGACCGGAAGATGTAGAAATTATTACACGGGCTGACAATAGCAAGGATTTCCCCCGCGTTTTCAAGGAATACGAAGAGCTGCGCTCGCACGCTTTTAACGAGGATAAGCTTTACAGCGTTGTGCGTGCCGATGACGTATACGACCTGATCCGGACCGGTACAAAAGAAGAAGCCAAAGAAGCCGCTTTTGAACAGGCACAACAGGAGATTATTACCAATCTTCAGCACCGGGTTATGCAGGATGAGGACAAAGATGCAAAGGCCATTCTGAGGGAAGTTCACGGTGTGGAAGGGTAAGACGGGCTATTCCCCACCAGATTAACGTAACAATACCGGACAAGGACTTCACTTCATCTATGGGTAGAAAAAGAGAATTTTATATCGTTCACCAGGACAAGGATATCTTTGTGGTGGACAAACCCGCCGGTCTCCTTTCGGTTCCCATCCCAAACAGCAATGTTAAAAACCTTTTCGACCTTGTTGCCGAACATCTTGGCAGGCATGGGGCGCGCGTGGGCAGCGTGCATCGCATAGACCGGTATACCAGCGGACTCATGGTATTTTCCAAGAATGAACGCGCGCATCACAACATGCTGGAGCAGTTTAAAAATCATACACCCGAACGCTGTTACCTTGCTATTGTTCGCGGCGTGTTGAAGGAGGATGAGGGAGAGCTGATTCACTACCTGAAGCTGATAAAGGAGGGCTTTCGGAATATTGTGGTAGATAAGGAGGAAGAGGGTGCCACGTATGCCCGCCTTACCTACAAAGTGAGAGAGCGGTTTGAGGAGAACACCCTGGTTGAGGTCTACCTTGACACGGGACTGAAAAATCAGATTCGCGTGCAGTTCAACGAGATCGGTCACCAGCTGGTGGGAGACCAGCACTATGCGCCCGAAGAGGAGCAAGAGCCGCTCATCAACCGCCAGGCGCTCCACGCGTACCGTTTGGCGTTTGAGCATCCCCGTACGGGTAAAAAGGTGTCTTACGAGGCCAAAATACCGGCTGATATGCTCCGTCTCATCGACCGGTTCCGGTGGAACCGGGAGCGTGCCGAAGAATCCTGAATTTGCTGTTTCTCTTTTGTCCTTTCTATCCCGGATATAGGAAGTTCCTATCGAAAAAGAGGAATGATTTTCCCGCTTTTGATGTAGTCAATAGTGAATTGCAAAGCCAATGCAGGAACAAGCAAAGATTAAGAAAAATTGTCTGCGAGCGGTCTGTTGCCAGCTGTCGAAAAGAAATATGAAGCAGACAACAGCATTCAATATTCAACAAAATTATTAGGAGGTATTATACGATGAGCAACAAAGATGGAGTCATGGATATGGAAATCAATATCGGGCTAAGCGAAGAGGATCGGAAAGCGATTGCGGAAGGGTTGTCGCACTTGCTGGCCGATTCGTACATGGTCTATTTGAAGACGCACAACTATCACTGGAATGTAACCGGCGAACTTTTTCATCCGCTGCATGAGCAGTTTGAGCAGCAGTATACCGAGTTGGCTGAAGCCATCGATGAGATTGCCGAGCGGATCCGCGCACTCGGGCACAAATCTCCCGGCTCGTTCAAGGAATTTAACCAGCTGACCTCAATCAAGGAGGATCCCGAGAAGCCGAAAGCCCTGGAGATGGTACGCCGGCTGGCCATTGCCAACGAGCAGGTGATCCGCACCGCACGGGAAGCGCTGGAAGCCCCTAAAAAAGCAGATGACGAGGCTACCATCGATCTGATCACCCAGCGCCTTAATGTGCACTCCAAAGCCGCATGGATGCTTCGCAGCCACCTTGAAGACTAAGGTGACCAGGTTGAAAATATCGATATTCGGCAATACCGGTTTCCCTGTTAACTTTAAATCATTAAATACCAGAGGAGGTCACTATGGCCACTCGAGAACAGTATATCGACAAACTCGAAAAACAGTTGCGTGAATGGAATCAGCAGATCGACACCCTGCAGGAAAAAGCGCAGGGAGAGTCGGAGGAGATCAAGACAAAGATTTCCGACAGGCTTGAAGAGCTAAAAGCCAGGCGCAGTGAATTGAACGAAAAACTGGATCGCATTAAAGATTCAGGCGAAGAAACCTTCGAAAAAATAAAAGAGGATGCTGAAGTCCTGTGGAAGGATGTGAAAGAGGGATTTTCAGAAGTGCGTTCTATTCTGAAAGGGTAGAAAACACAATTAACATAATATTTACCTAATTTAAGGCAGCATTTCGAAATGCTGCCTTAATTTTTTAGTACAGCCTAATTCAAAATTACAGGAGAAATGATGGAGAATATCAATACACTATGGCAGACTGTCAGGGAAGATCTTGCCGTATATGGACTCGATGTAATCGGGGCCCTGGGAATATTGATTGTCGGTTGGATCGTGGCAAACTGGCTGAGCAAGAGAGTACAAAAGGCTACCATAAAAACCGAAAGAATTGATAATACCATATCGCCCATTTTGATAAAGGGCACAAAAATTATAGTGCTTGTTATTACCATCCTGGCGGTCTTGAGCAAGTTTGGGGTGGAAACGGCCAGTATTATTGCCGTGCTCGGTACGATCGGACTGGCCATCGGGCTGGCTTTGCAGGGCACCTTGAGCAATATCGCTTCCGGCTTTATGCTGCTGGTACTTCGCCCGTTCAATGTGGGAGACGCTGTGGATATCGGGGGTACCTCCGGGGTGGTCGATGAGATCGGCCTGTTTGTAACCGAGATGCACACTTTCGATAATATCGGCGTCACCATGCCAAATTCCCAGATCTGGGGCGATAAAATTGAAAATTTCACGCGACATAACACCCGGCGCGTCGACATGGAGATCGGCATAGGCTATGACGACGACATTGATGAGGCGATGGCCGTCATCAATGAAATTCTGGATGCGGATGAGCGGGTTCTTCCGGAACCGGAACCGCTTATTGCCGTGGGAAGCCTCGGGGACAATGCCGTGGTCCTGCGCGTACGCCCGTGGACCGCTACAGAGGAGATCTGGCCGCTGCGGTACGATCTGACCAAGAAAATCAAGCAGCGTTTCGACAAGGAGGGTATCAGTTTCCCGTTCCCCCAGCGAGACGTGCACCTGTTCCAGCAAACCTGAAGCCGTGACCGCACAGGATGCATGATCCGTTGCTGTTTAAAAATGTGAAGCCGGCCGCTGGGTCGGCTTCCTTTTTTTACTTGACAGAAGAAGTTTGTAATAAATTGTATAGAAATATTATCTTAGTTCAACTTAACGAGTTTTAAAATATTGCAAAGGATAGGTCTCTAAAGAGGGAAAAGGGTCCCGGATTGAAGTTATGAGTGAAGAAACCAAGACAACAGTGGATGTGGAATTTGAAAATAAATTCTCCTATTTGACCGACAAGGGAGAGCTGATACTAAAGGAAACAAGCCTGTTTGGCGAACGGAAAATCGCAGAAGTGACAGACGAGGAAGAGCTTTCTGAAACGGTGGATGAATACCGGGAAATGTTCCAGCAGCTCGAGGACAAAATTAAAGCGTTTCTCGGGAAGGATGAGAAAAGTGCTGATAAAGTGGAAGCACTGATTAATGAGCTCAGGGAAGCACAGGCAATTGGCGATTTTGAGGAACTGTACAATCGGTTAAAAAAGGAGAAAGAACAGTTGAAAGAAGAAAAGTCCAAAGCGGAAGAGCCGGTGAATAAGCAGGAAGCTGAATCAGCTGTCAGCCCTGAGGATGGCGAGAAAAAGCCGGAAACCGATGAAGCTGAAAAACAGGAATCGGAGGAACCGGAGGAGCAGACCGGCCTTGGGTACTATAAGGAGCTGGTCGAAAAGGCGGAATCGCTGGCCAAGCAGTCTGACTGGCCCTACATCACGATGGAACTGGACAACCTGGGCGGCAAATGGGATGAAGGCCCCGAGATCGAAGGTGAAGAGGATATCCTGAAAAACCTGCTGAAGCGGTTCCAGGAGGCGAAAGAAACGTTTGAGCAGCGGAAAGAGGAACACTACGAACAGCTGAACAAGCAGAAGAAAAAGAACCTGGAAAAAAAGCAAAACCTGCTTGAACAGCTGACCGAGATTGTGGAAAACAAAAACTGGACGGCAACCGACAAGGTCAGCAGCATCAGGGGCCAGTGGAAAAGTGTTGGTATTTTACCTTCCGGCACCGGGGATGAGCTCGACGAGGAGTTTGAAGCCAGGCTAAAAGAGTTTGACGAACACAAGGTGGATCGCCTGGTAAGTAAACGCCAGCAGGAGGAAGACAATCTTACCGGCAAACTGATTGTGCTGGACAAGATGGAAGAACTGGCGGCCTCGATCGATGACAGTACAAGCGATTGGAAGGCGGTCGACAAGGAGTTTGACGATCTGACCAGGCAGTACAAGCGAATTGGCCGGGTTCCGGCTGAAAAATCGGACGAGGTGTGGGATCGATACAAGTCTGCACAGGACAAGTATTATGACAAGAAATACCAGCACGACGAGAAACATCGCCAAAAATTTGACAAGTATTACCAGAAAAAAGAGGATCTGTGCCGCAAGGCGGAGGCCCTGATGGACGAGGACAACCTGCCGAGGGCAGCCAAGGAGCTCAACAAGCTGCACCGGCGCTGGAAAAAGACCGGCAACCTTCCACAGCGCGATGAAGACAAACTGTGGGCGAGGTTCAAGGCGGCGACGGATGCCTTCAACGAATATAAATCCGAGCACTCGGATGAGCTGCGCAAGCAGGAGGAGGCCAACTATGAGAAAAAGGTTGAGCTGATTGAGAAGGCCCGCGAGATCAATGACACCACCGAGTGGGACAAAGGCCACAGCAAAATGCAGAGCCTGCTCGACCAGTGGAAAAAAGTGGGTCCGGTCCCGCGGAATAAATCCCGCAAGCTCTGGAAAAAATTTAAGGAGGCACAGGATGTATTTTATGAGCGCCGGCGCGAGCATTTCAAGGACAGGAAAGAGCAACAGAAAGAGAATCTAAAGGAGAAGGAACGGATTCTTGAAAAGTTGCGCGAGCTCGGCACGCATGATGATCCCATTGAGGCGGTTGAAAAGGCTAAGCCGCTGCAGGAAGAGTTTAAAAATATCGGCTATGTGCCAATAAAGAAGAAAAACGAGGTATGGAAACGGTATCGCGAGGCTTGTGATGTTATTTATGAGCGGTTTCGTGCGGCCAAATCGGGCAATAAGTTTGACCAGGAGCTGGCGAAAGCTGACCTGGAGCCCGACCAGCGGTCCAAAATTATGGATATCCGCAAAAAGTACAAAAAGGTGAAGCACGAGATGAATGAGCTGAAAGAGGAAGTGCTGCAATACCAGGAATCAAAAACCTACTTCAAATCCAGTGATGATGACAATCCACTTCTGAATGAGATACAGTCAAAAATTGACAAAGTGGAAGAAAAACTGCAGCAGAAACAGGATAAGCTGGACGAGCTGGATCAGAAGATTGATGAGTTACGAAGGGACGAGTAACGAATGACGAGACCGCAGGCTGGGAATAACAAATAGCGGGAATAATCTACAGGAACGGTTGCAGGCGGAACAACGGCTATTGATAACGCAGAAAAATGAATGGTTCAGGCAGGAAACGGTTGACAAAGGTCCCTTTTTGTGAGTGAAAAAAGAATAAATAAAAAGGTATTTCTTGTTTCGGAGTCCCCCTCCGATTTAACTGTGTTAACCCGGGCAATCGAGGAGAGCGGGTTGCGGCTGATCAAGGATAGAAATTCCGATAATGAGGAACTGGTAAACCGTATACGTACCAGCCATCCGGATCTTGTCTTTTGGGACAGCAGGGCATTTGCCACAGAGGCGATCTCCATAATTCAGGCCCTCAGAGACAACGCCGAGACGGAGTCGATGCCCGTATACCTGTTTCAATCAGCGAGGCAGGGAGTGAATGCCTTTCCGGCTGAATTTACCTCGTTTGAGCAAGTGACTGTGTTGGATGAGAATATCGATGCCCCCCAGGTACGTCGCCTCTTGAACGGTGTTCTGAAACCCAGCCTAGCGGTTAAACTGTGGGGAGTCCGCGGATCGACTCCATGTGCCAATAAAGAGAATATCGTTTACGGTGGGAATACCACCTGCGTGCAGGTGGAACTGCCATTTACCGACGAGTTGCTGATCCTGGACAGTGGTACCGGAATTCGCAACCTGGGCAACTATCTTTCGGCATTCCGGGAAGAGGTTACCGGCAATATATTTATTACCCACCCGCATTGGGATCATATTCAGGGCTTTCCTTTCTTTAAACCGATCTACAGTGCTGAAAATCATTTTGCCATCCACATGCCTCCCCAGGCCACCGGCGGGTGTCGTGAGATTCTTTCAGGCCACCTCTCCAAAACTTTTTTCCCGGTTACGCTGGATATGTTTGATGCCAGCCTCGAGTACGTCACCCAGGACACCGGAAAGCAGGAAGGCAACGGGTATTCCATAGAATACATGCTGGCAAATCACCCGATTAATACCGCTATTTACAAGTTGAAGGCTGCGGGAAAAACCATCGTGTTTGCCCCGGACAACGAGTTGCAACCGATCGATCAGAAATCCTGCGCCTTTTTTTACGAAAAGTTCAGGGAGTTTATCCGGGATGCTGATATTTTGATTCACGATGCCCAATATGACAAGATAAGCTACAGGAGCAAGGTCGGGTGGGGACACTCCGCGTGGGAGACTACCGTTGATTTTGCACGCCGTGCCGGGGTGAAAAATCTTTTGTTAACCCATCACGATCCGGATTCCGACGACACCTACCTGGCAGAACTGGATGAAAAAATAGAAAGAAAATTCGGGGAATATTTTGAATCCGTACAGCTGGCTAAAGAGGGAACCAAAGTAAAGCTGGAAGTCAGGGATCAGATCCGGAATGATTAGCAGAAGCCTTTGCAGAACCTGATCCTTAGTTGGGAGGTGGTTGTACACCGACCTTCTATAGCGCATAAAGCGGAAGTACAACTCCCTGCGAACGGTGATTCAAATGTTTTCCAAAGGATTCTGGCAGAGGTTTTATAAAATCGCTGCTATGCCCAATGTTAGCATTTCACGGGTTTGAAATTCTCATTTATGGTATAAAGTTATATCATTGCAGACCCCGGGAAGGGGCTGCTTCGAGAAGTAATCCCTTCTCAAACAACAGTAATCGGTATTACAGGTAAATCCGTACCCCCAGCGCCCCGCCGATGTCGAAATCAGTACTTGGCGCCAGGTTAATGGTGGGGGCCAGTTCCAGGAAAAGGCCTACCGGTGATTCTTCGAACAGATAGTTGATACCGACCGGTACGCGAACTCCGAGGACGGCATCATTTTCTGTAAAAATCAATCGCCCGCCGATACCATAGAACAGGGGGAGCTGGCCTTCCTCCACTTCGTCAAATACAGAATAATTGTGCCACAGGTAATCGGCATGCAGGTGGACCGCATCGTACTGCCCAAGCGACCATGCCAATCCCCCGTCAATGGCGTTTTGTTGCGACTGCCAGTATTTAAGGCTGATACCTGTGGGTTCGCCGACCATCAGGCCCACTCCGAGCTTGCCATCCTGGTTTTGAGCAACGGCAGAATGAGCGCTAAATAATAAACATAGTATTGAAACGGTTAACAATCCCGAAAGAGATTTCTTCATAGGTTGCAATAAGATTTTGATTATTTAGTAAGATTCGCTCGTCAAAGATGGTCTTTAAATTTAATAATTGCCAAAAAGTTTCGAACATGACAAATATTTTTCAGAAGGGCCCTGGACCAGGGGTTATATCTGGAATCAAGGTCGGATCAAACTCGAAACCAGGGTTTATCCCCCTGTAAATAAAGCTTTAACATTTGTGAAAACGCCGGGATTGGGCAAAATAAGAGTTTTTGAAAGTCCTCTTTTACGTAGAGCGATGATGATCACGGGTGGATTTTACACAAAATGGCCAAGCGGGGTGAAATTTCGATTCAGCATGGATATGTTACACTGGAATATCAACCGAGATCATAATCCTCAAAACACGTAATTGACAGCAGGTGCCAACAGAAGAACTTATACTTGTTTTCGTAAAGAATCCACACCAGGGAAAAGTCAAAACGCGGCTTGCTGAGTCGGTCGGCGCGCAGAAAGCGCTGCAGATATATCATCAGCTGCTCCGGTATACATGCGACGTTGTGAAGCCTCTTGAGGCCGATGTGCAGGTATGGTACTCCGACTATATTCCCCTTAATGACATGTGGGATGAGGTTGGGGCTGAAAAGAGAACCCAGATTGGAGAAACTCTCGGCCAGCGGATGAAACACGCGTTCAATTGCGGCTTTGCCGGTGGATACCAGCGCATTGGCATCATTGGGAGTGACTGTGCCCAGTTGGAAACCGACCATCTCCGCCAGGCCTTCCGGGAGCTGGAGGGAAATGAGGTCGTTGCCGGTCCATCTCGCGACGGCGGGTATTACCTGCTGGGGATGCGCAATTACTACCCGGAACTTTTTGAAGATAAAGAGTGGAGCACCAGTGGAGTTTATGCCGCCACAGTCGCCGATATTGATAGTCTCGACCTTTCATTTGCCGAACTCCCGGAACTCAACGATGTAGACACGCTGGATGACTGGAAAGAGGTCAAATACCGATTTGTTAACTCCCGGCCATGAAAATTAGCGTCATTATCCCGACCCTGAATGAAGAGGATATGATCGGTCGGACAATCCGGGCTGTAAAGAAGCGTTCCGGCGGCTACCTGGAAGAGATCATTGTGGTAGACGGTGGGAGCGCCGACCGCACGATTTCCCGGGCAAACCAGGCGGGGGCTACGCGGGTGCTGCAGACGGCCGAAAAAGGGCGCGCCCGCCAAATGAACAAAGGGGCCCGGCACGCCTCCTCGGAGATCCTGTACTTTTTACATGCCGATACCATCCCGCCCCATCAATTTGACGTGCAGGTGGCGGCGGCCTGCCAAAGAGGGGCCACTGCCGGTTGTTTCCGGCTTGCATTCGACCGCGATCACCCTCTCCTGAATTTTTATGCCTGGTGTACCCGGTTTGACCTGAACGCATTCCGCTTTGGGGACCAGAGCCTGTTCACCACCCGGACACTGTTTACACGTACCGGAGGATTTGATGCCGACCTGCTGGTCATGGAGGATAATATGATGGTGAGGAAAATAAAGAAATTAGACAATTTTGAAATATTGCCCGAGCAAGTGACAACCTCCGCCAGGAAGTATGAGAGGGTCGGTGTGGTTCGCCTGCAGCTGATATTTACGCTTATTTATGGACTGTTTTTCCTGGGCATATCCCAGGAGCTGCTGGTTCGCATCTATAAAAAGCTGATATAAAAAGGGAGCTCTTTGCAACCGTGTTGGGGTACTATCGTACCATTTATAGCTGAGACTATCTTTATTTCTGTATTTTAGTCTGCCCACTCAAGATATATTTGTCCTTTCATCGTTATTGTTGCTTGCCTTATTTCCCAAACAATATTGGTGGAAATCGGAACAGAAAAGCAGGAGTTAACACTTTTGGGGTTTTGCTGCCCCGAGTCCCACAAAAAGTTTAACCAGGAGAACGGCAAAAAGGAGTCCCAGCGGAACCAGCCAGGCCCCGGTAAAATCGTGAAGGGCCCCGAACAGGGTGGGACCGGTAGCGGCCAGCGCGTACCCGATGGATTGTGACATGCCGGAGAGCTCTGTCGAGGTTTCGGAGTTTTCGGTGCGAAGTACAATAAAGAGGAGGGCCAGTCCAAAGCTTCCTCCGAGGGCGATCCCGATAAGGGACACCCACAGCGGTACCCAAAATGTGCCGGGAAGTAATAGCCCGACAAGGCTGATAAGCTCCATAATTACGACAATCCAGACGGCAACGCGCTGGTCGCTCATCTGCTCAGCCCAGGTGGGAATAATGAGACTGCCCAGGATTCCCATTCCCTGCGACAGGGAGAGCATCCAGCCGGCATATTCGGCTGTCAGTCCCCGATCCACTAAAATTTCCGGGAGCCAGGCCAGCACAACATAAAAAGCAAACGACTGAAGTCCCATGAAAAGAGCCACCTGCCAGGCCAGCCTGGAACCGCCCAGGTCTTTCATTGCCTTAAGAAAACTGCGTGAATGTTTGGGGAGCGTGGTATTGCGGGTCTGGGGCAGCCACACCAGCAGGGCGATGACTGCGGGAAGGGCCCAGGCCCCCAGTGCCCAGCGCCAGCCCAATCCCACCTCAAAAGCCAGTGGAACGCTGATGCCCGCCGCTACCATGGCACCAAACGCCATGGCGCTGGAGTAAAAACTGGTCATTAAACCCGTTTTGTGGGGAAAATCGCGTTTTACCAGTGAGGGAAGCAAAACATTGCCAAATGCAATGGCGATGCCCAGCAGCAACGTTCCTCCGAACAGTGCCAGCGGAGACTCCAGCACGCGCAGCAGAATTCCTGAGGTCAGCAAAAGGAGCGCACCAGCCAGCGTCTCCTCAATACCGAACCGCTTGGTAAACAGGGGGGTAAGCGTAGAGAGGGCAGCAAATGCCAGCAGCGGCAGCGTTGTTAATAAACCCAGCAGCGTGTTGGAAAGTCCCGTGCTGTCACGAATCGCCCCGATCAAGGGGCCCACTCCCGAAAGGGCCGGCCGCAGGTTGATCCCGATTAAAAGGATCCCGGCTATGAGCAGAAATTGTTGAAGTGGTGACCGGGGTTTGGATGTAACCATCTGCAACGTTGATTAGCGGTTGAACAAAATGCAGCGGAAGATACAAAGCAATGGCAAAAAAGCCGAAGGCTAACACCTAAAATACCAGAAAGTATATTGCGTTTATTATTGGTGGATTAAAAGAGATCAGTTTCCAAAACTTTTGTAATACTTCAACAGTATGAGTGCACAGCGACTGTATATCGACATGGATGGAACGCTGGTCGACTTTGAGGCCGGTATCCCGTTGGTTAGTGAACATCAGAAAGAAGAGTACGGCGATGATTTCGATGATATCCCGGGATTTTTTGACGACCTGCCCCCGGTGGAGGGAGCTGTATCGGCATACCGCACGCTGGCAAACGCTTATGATACATATATTCTTTCTACCGCACCGTGGAATAACGAGACGGCATGGGCGGCCAAAAACTTGTGGGTGCGCCGGTATCTTCCCAAATCAGCTCACAAGCGACTTATTTTGACTCATCACAAGCACCTGGTGTTTGGAGATATACTTATTGACGACAGGAAAGCCCACGGGGTGGATAAGTTTGATGGGGAACATATTCATTTCGGAACTGAGCGTTTTCCGGATTGGCCGTCGGTACTGGAATACCTGCTGTAGCGCTAATCGTTTGAAGCAGGGATTCTCGATTTTGCACGTAGCATAATGTATCCAGATGAAGAACAACGGGTATCAGGGATCAACAAGGTCCGCACGGGAAAGAGGGCGTATGTAATCACTGACATAACTCCGTTTCCACCAGGTGCCGCCTCGCCTCCGTTCCTCTTTTGTAGCATACCTGTATTTGAACAGCCGGGCCCGGATATGTCGGGGTGATGCACCCTTGAAGGGAGTATCCCTCAGCAGTTTTTCTGTAGCCCTGTCGCCCTGCAGTAACTTTTGGATAAGCTGCCTGAGCCAGGGATTTCGGTGGGGCGAAGACATGGCTGCAAACCACATTTGCCAGTCAAGCCGCAGGTGGTAGGGCGATATTTGGGGAGGTCGCCGGGAAGGAGATCCGGGTTTGCCCTTGAACTCATAGGCTTTCCATTCGGTGTCGGGCCCAATCGAGCTGTCGCGGGTTCCCTCGAGTATTATCTCATATCGGGTTTTGGTTACAGAGCCGAATGCACCATAGGTATTTACAAGGTGGAGGGGATTAAAACTGAAATTCATCACCTGCCTCGGAGAAAGCATGTTTTTGACGGGACGGTAGCTCAAATATAGTACCGTTAGGCCCAGAATGACCAGCACAGGCCAGTAAAGTTCGGGAATAGGTGCCATTTGGGGAGGCGTAATGGTTACGAACCGTTGTATCACAGCGTCATTGAATCCACTGAAAGCCAGCGACAGGGTTAGCCAGTTCAGCCACGAATAGTTGCCACTGACGATGAGATAGGCTTGTGAGAGAATGATAAGGGCCGCGGAAATGGAGGCGATCGGTTGAGGAAAGAACAGGCCCCAAACTACAATAAGTTGTATAAAATGGTTGAACAGCGTTTCGGTTTTATGGATCCACTGCGGCATAAGGTGGAAATAACGACTCAGGGGATTGGGCAGCGGCTGGGTTTCGTGATGGTAGTTGAGGCAGGTAAGGTCGCGCCAGCACTGGTCGCCGCGCATTTTGATGAGACCAGCTCCAAATTCCACCCTGAACAGCATCCACCGAACCAGCCAGATTACCAGGACCGGAGCAGCCATATGCATTGGGCCCAGGAAGATGGCAAAGAACCCGGCTTCCAGCAGCATCGATTCCCAGCCAAAACCGTAGAATGTTTGCCCCGCATTTACAATGGAGAGGTATAGCACCCAGAGCAGAAACCAGATCAGCATGGAAAACCCCAGTGGCCCCGATTCCGAAAGACCCGTCAGGGCGATCAGCGATAGCACGATGCCGGTTCCGGCTACCCCTCTGAGCAGTGCGTCTGAGTATTTCCAGTGAAAAATACTGGGAGCTTTTTTGAAAGGGATCCGGTTGAGATGGGAATCGATAGGCATCAGGCCGTGTTTCCCGCAGAGCGGGGGGAACTGATTCAGCGCGTTGATAAATGCGATAAGATAAATAAAGCCGAGCGCCCGCTGCAGCAAGAACCGACTAATCCAATACTCTCCGCTATATAGCTGACCCAGGATCTCAAACACGTTTATTTTCCCCACCTCCGCTCGGGAAATTGTTAACGTTAATCAAATATCTTAAAATGTGAAGAAAATTCAACAGGTGACCTGCCAGAATCCCGCGTTCCCTCCGAATTTTAAACCGGATGCATTCAGCGATGAATTGGGTTTAGATATTTTCTCTACTCTCATTGTTGGTGGAATGATAAATGAATGCTCTGGGCTACTTTTCCCATTTTATAAATGGGGCGGGGATATCTTCAAAACATTCTTTGAGTGTAATATGGGCTACTGTTTGCCATCCCGTGAACACGCGGCAAGAAATGCAGGAATTGGGGAGAGTCCATTATTCATTACCAGATAAAAGTTGAAGACAACCCACGCCGAAATTTACCTGGGGCATCTGCTACACTCAATGGATCTGCAGTTCCTGCACTACGTTACATACAACGAACTACAGGTTTCGTATTTCCCGCCGGGTACAATTAGTCGTACTGTAGCTCGGGAGCTACAAAACGGACCCAGGAACTGTCTTCTTCATAGTGGTCTACAACCTCGGCAGTCTCTTCATTCTGGAACGAAGCCATCAGCTGCTCAACTTTGTCTTCCAGCGTACGAAGGCTGTTTTGGATCAGGTCTCGATTGAATCCATAATCTTCCAGCCGCAGGGTGTACTCCATGGAGATTACACGGCTGAGGATGCGCCCCATATCAACCATTTTGTGCTGTACCATCTTGGAATCCACATTAAAATTGAACAACCCGTTAAAACGGTCGGCCACATTGGAGGTCAGCTCATATTTTTGGAGGAAATCAAACATGTTGGTAAGCTTCAGCCGGCGCATTTTTTTGAACACCGATTCGGCAATCTGCTGGTAAAGAATATCGTTGGATCCCTCAAAGATCTGGAAGGGACGGCTGTCAATCAGTGAACGCCCTGCGATATGATCTAGCCGGTACCCCTTGGCTCCCATCAGCTGAAGCAGCGATTGCGAGGCTTCCTGCATAAGGTCGGTGGTAACGGTCTTGATCGTATTGGCCTGAACATCCATTGTTGAGGTGTCGCAGCTGAGTGGCACTTTGGTGCTCGTGTGTGTGCACATGGCAGAACAGACCGTAAACGCCATCTGGAGCCGGGCAATGCGGCGTTTTACCTGGTCGTATTCAAACAGGTTTTTGCCACCAACCAGTCGGGATTTGCAATGTTTGTGGGCTTCGTCAAGAAGACGCTTTAAAAAGCCCATGCCCATTCCGGGGAATTGCAGGCGGCTGCGGTGCAATACGTCGAGCATCATTTTGATACCGGTGGAACGGGGATTCAGCTTGTATTTCTGTGGAACGGTAATATCAATTTTGTTACGACCGTAGGGAAGCATGTACAGACCGAGGTTGTTATAGTATTCTTCGACTTCTATACCGCCGTTTCGGGTGTCATGAATGAAGAAGCCTATGTCGCGCCCCAGCCCGCTGCCGTTTTTCTTGTTCATGCGGGCGGTGATCAGCCAGTAATCCGCCTGTCCCGTCAGTCCCGCCCAATGTTTGGTTCCGGTCACCCGGTAGCTGGAAGTCTTGTCATCTTTTATGTAACTGGTTTCCATGCGCAGGGCATCGGAGCCGTAGTCGGGTTCGGTAATCATGAGACCGCCCATGCACTGATCGTCCAGGAAGCGTGAAAAGATATCCTGCTTAATCTCTTCATTACCATAATTGGCCAGGGGTTGCAGGAAAAGCGCCCCGTTGATTCCCATCATCAGCGAAAGTGCGAGCGACTCGTAGGAACTGGCTTCCAGCATGGAAAGAGCTTCGTGTGTTTTGCATCCTCTCCCCCCGTACTCTTCGGGGATAAAGGTCGACAGAGGCTGGCAGTCCATAACCTGCCGCAATGTTTTGGAGGGGATGCCCCGCTCCAGGCTTATTTCGTTGATATTGTCATCCGTTCTGAAAACAGTTTTAAGCCTGTTTCGATAGTTTTCTATAAACTCTGAAAAATCCATTCTTGCTATTTCAACTATTTGGAAAGGTAAACCGTGCTAATTCGTTTTATTGATCCCGGTTGCCAGGTGAAAGAAATTAATTCATTCATTTTGTAAAGATAATGAATGCGGTATCTAAGTGAAAGTACCGGAAATTCGACGCCCTCATTCCCCGGCATATATAATTAAAGCTGATCTGGTATATCTGATGTAATATAACGAACTCCTGCGATATTAAGTATTCCAGATGGGATAAAGTGAATTGAACAGGGAAGCTGTAATCAAAGAAAAATGAAGGAAGCTGCTCAGCAAATCTCCCCGGTTTGGGGATCGATATAGCAGCTGTCGCCTGAAACCATCCGTTGTTCACGTAGTTCTGTTTCCAGCTCGCGGAGAAACTGGTTGATCTGCTGTTTTCCCGTTACCAAATGATCGTTTTCCTGCAGGTAGGGGAGTTCCTGGTTCGCTTTGGCGGGATAGCGATGAATTTTGTGGGAGATGACCATCTCTTTCAATCGTTGTTCAATCTGGTCTGAAAGAGGATCAGGTTGTTCCGGGCGGTGAAGAAGAATCATAATCGTGTAATTTTATAGAGTGCTTTGCAAAACTTCTGGTTTTTCAAAACCCTCTTTATAATGTATGGAAAACCACGATGCGGTATCATCTTTTATGGGCCTTAGTTTTTAAAAGTGTTCCGTTCAATGAGCTCTCGGGCACTTTTTAGGGCGGCATCGGTGATATCCTCGCCGCTCATCAGGCTTGCCACCTCCTGTATGTGTTCCTTATTGGATAATGGATTTATGCGGGAGACCGTTCGCCCGTCCTTCTCCGCTTTTTCCACTTTGTAGTGATGGTGCGCCTGGCTGGCGATCTGCGGCTGGTGGGTGATCGCGATAATCTGGCACTGCTGGGAAAGGCGGCGCATGCTGCGTCCCACTTTTTCCGATATTTCGCCGCTGATGCCGTTGTCGATCTCATCAAAAATCATAACCGGCAGGCTCTGTTCCTTGGCCAGGATCGATTTTAGCGCCAGCATCACCCGGCTGATCTCCCCGCCCGAGGCGATTTTTGCCAGTGGTTTGGGTTCTTCACCCTTGTTCGTTGAAATGTAGAGACTGACTTCATCACAGCCATGTTCGGTGCATTCGACCGGTTGGCCATCCACCTGTATCCAGCCGTGATCCGAAAAAAGCCAGTCGACGCGCACTCGAAACTGCCCTTCAGGTATCCCCATCTGGCGCAGCTCATCCACGATATCCGCACTCAGTTTTTGTCCGATCTGCCTCCGCTTGTCATGCAGGGCCCGGGCGCGCTGGCTAAGTTCTTCGGCCTTGGCAGAGATCTTCTTCTCCATTTTTTCGATTTCCAGGTCAAAATTTTCAGCCAGGCTCAGCTCTTTACGGATCTGGTGGTGGTATTCAATGAGTTCCGGGATGCCGCGATTATATTTTTTGCGCAGCCGATTCAGCTCGGAGAGCCGGTTACGAAGTTCGTCAAGGCGCTGGGGATTAAATTCGATGCTCGAGCGATAACGTTCGGTAAAGTTAATCATCTCCTGTATGCTGATACGGGCGGTGGAGATCTCTTCAAGATAGGTCTCAAAGTCTTCCTCAATGCGGGCCATATCCTCCAGGTGAAGCTTTATTCTGTTCAGCAGCTCCATTACGTTTACCTCATCTCCACTCCCCATCTCGACGACAGCCGCCGCTTTTTGATCGAGGTCCTCTGCATTGTCCAGCAGTTTCAACTCTGCCTCCAGCTCCTCCTCTTCATCGGGGTCGAGATTGGCCTCTTCCAGCTCCTGGTCCTGGAACCGGTAGAGCTCCATTTTTTCCTGCAGTTCGTCTTCCCGCTGCTGCAGCTTGCGGAGTTCTCGTTTTAGTTTTCCCATCTCGTGGTAGGTCTCCCGGTACGCGTTCAGAAGGGGAGCTATTGCATCAAAGCCGTCAATGACCCCCCGGTGATTTTCCTCCTTCAGCAACAGCTGGTGATCGTGCTGCCCGTGGAGGTCCACCAGGTAGTTGCCCACCTCGCGGAGTACGGCAATTGTGACCGGTGTATCATTGATAAATGCCCGGCTGCCCGATTCCCGGATCTCCCGCCGCAGTATCAGGTCTTGAGCGTATTCAACGGCGTTATCCTCAAGCAGCTCCCGGATGGGGGGCATCTCTCCCACGTGGATGATGCCTTCGGTAATAGCTTTGTCAGCCCCCTGGCGAAGGAGCTCCGTGTCGGCACGTTCGCCCAGGATCATATTCAGGGCCCCGACGATGATCGATTTACCCGCACCGGTTTGGCCGGTCAGTATATTCAGGCCGTTGCCGAGCTCAACCTCCAGCTCATCGATCAGCGCGAAATCTTTTACATACAGTGATTTGATCATAGCGACACTTTTTTATTTTGATGACGGTACAATGTAACAAGCGAGCAGAAAAAAGTCTCATTCACGGTGCTGATAATCAAGCTACCGGCGATATCGGCATTCAGCCGGGATAAGGAGATAACAATTGCAGGCAGATTCAGTTCCATGAAAAAAGGCTTCCGATCAAGGGAAAACCGGAAGCCTTATGAACTCTGTTGGAATAGTTTAATAATGATATCTATAGAACGAACATCTCAAGTAACTCTCCCTTAATGAAGAGTCACTTTATTGATACTTTTCGGGCCCGATCCTTACAGAAAATTTTTATTTTTTTTGTGCGTTACCTGATAGCTAAAAAAATATGAGCTAAATTAATGAATGACAGTGGTTTAGCTTATTTTCAGTATTGCTGATATGGCTAGAGATACCGCGCTAATTTTAAAACTGGAGGCCGCAATTTTGGAAAAAAAAGAATTTACAGAGCATCAGTACCGGGTTCCGGACGATTTTACATCCGGAACCCGGCTTGACAAGTATATCGCCTCGTTGCTGGATGATACCTCCAGGACGAAGGTTCAGAAGGCGATTGAAGAGGGATATGTTACGGTCAATGAGAAGGCAGAGAAATCGTCCTATAACGTGGAGCCCGGCGACTGTATTAAAGTGAAGATTCCGAAACCGAAAGAGCCGGAGGCCATTCCCGAGCAGATGCCGCTGGATATAGTATATGAAGATGAAGACCTGCTGTTGGTCAACAAACGGGCGGGAACTGTGGTCCACCCCGCCAAGGGGAACTGGACGGGAACGCTGGTCAACGGTCTGCTCTGGCATGTAGACAGCCTTTCGGGCCAGGATGAGGATACGCTACGCCCGGGCATCGTTCACCGCCTGGACAAAGATACCAGCGGTCTGCTGGTTGTGGCAAAAAACGACAAAACGCACGAGGTACTGAGCTCTTATTTTAAAGAAAAGGATATTGAGCGGACCTACTGGGCGATCATCTGGGGAATCCCGGAAAAGGAATCGGGTACCATTACCGGCAATATTGGACGAGATCCACACCACAGGAAGCGAATGGCGGTACGACCTGAAGGACAGGGTAAACGAGCGGTGACCCATTACCGCGTGCTGGAATATTTTGATCACCTGAGCCTGGTTGAAGTGACCCTGGAGACGGGGCGCACGCACCAGATACGTGTCCATTTTGCTCATGAAAAGCACTGGGTGTTTGGCGACCGGCAGTACGGGGGCGACTCGGTCCGCTACGGCGCCAACACCGGTACACGCCGGCAGATGTTTAACAACCTGTTTGCCAACCTGAAGCGCCAGTGCCTGCACGCAAAGACGCTTGGATTTGAACACCCCACCTCGGGTGAGCCGGTTATCTTTGACTCGGAGCTGCCGGGCGACTTCCAACAGGTGCTCGCCACGCTCCGCCAGAACTGCAAGCCCGAACCGCTGTATTAACGTGAGTTCTATATTGCTTCCAGCTTTAACATTGTTTCTTAATTTCTTGGGGTAGGCCTTTAATCTCCCCCTTGGGGGGAGCCCCGCCGAAGGTGGGAGGGGTGTTCTTCTCTATGTCAGACCTGCACCTCCCGACCCATTTCGCAAAACCCGCGATTGGACCACTCTCCTCAAGGAGAGACTGTTTTACTGTCATTTTAAGGCAAACAGGCATTCTGGTTGCGATAATTACGTTGAACTCAGGTGTATTAGGTAGGTTGTTGGTTAAACTGACATGATAGTTCTCAGGGAGGCACAGATTATTTTTTGCGTCCTGTCTCGTACCGTCTTCTTTGGTGCGGAAGAATGGTCCTGTATTTCGGGTACCATCATATTGTTCCCGAAGACGTGTGATTACCACAGGCAAATGGCTATTAAGCAAGATTATTCCATCCAGAGTCTGGAAAATCCCTGGATTAAATACCAAAAAACATCTTGCCTGCCTTCCCAAAGGTGCTTATCTTTGCAAACTATTTTGGAGGAAGTGAGATGATTGGCAGATAAAACAGATTGATATGCCGGAATTTGAATGGCAGTCATCGAAATTCAGCCAATTGTTACGAATCCTTCTTTCTTTGAAAAAAATGCGCACGTAGCTCAACTGGATAGAGCACCGCACTACGGATGCGGAGGTTGGGGGTTCGAATCCTCCCGTGCGTACTTTAATCCCTGCAGGTCACTGGCTTGCAGGGATTTGTTGTTTTAGGGTGTATCTTCGATAAAAAGAATCCCCCAATATTCCATTTCCCTTGGTCCAATAAAATTTATTACATTAAGTAACCGGTTAAGTCCTTGTTATTAACACTCCAATCAACATAACCAGATTTTCTATGAAGCCTAAACCACTCAATAATGAAACTGTTTCCACGGCTCGCAACGGTACGCCCAAAATTGTTCAATTTGGAGAAGGGAATTTCCTGCGCGCATTCTTTGACTGGATGATTGAAAAGATAAACAGGGAGACCAGCTTTAATGGATCCGTCACCATTGTGCAGCCGATACCCAGTGGACTGGTGGATGTGCTCGAAGAGCAGGATGGATTATACCACGTGCAGTTGCAGGGACTTAAAAATGGCAAGCCCCATACGAGTACGGAATTGATAACATCGGTGCAGGGAGGGATTAATCCGTATGAGGATTACCAGGGATTTTTGAAGCTGGCGGAAAACCCCGACCTCGAATTCATTGTCTCGAACACGACCGAGGCGGGGATCGCATTTGATGAAAGCGATACAGGTTATGAAACGATCCCCAACAGTTTTCCCGCCAAGCTCACGGCGTTCCTCCTGCACCGGTTTAACCATTTTGATGGAGACCGAAACAAGGCGCCCGTGGTGCTGCCGTGCGAGCTGATCGACAAGAATGGCGAAAAGCTAAAGGAATATATACTCCGGTACGCCGACTTGTGGGATACAGATTACCTGTTTCGCGACTGGGTGGATACCTACATGACATTCTGTAACACGCTGGTGGATCGGATTGTACCGGGCTTCCCCAGTGACAATATTGAGCAGATACAGCAGGACCTCGGGTATGAGGACAAGTTGGTGGTTACCGGCGAATATTTCCACTTGTGGGTCATCGAGGGACCAGAGTGGATCCAGGAAAAACTCCCTTTCCAAAAAGCGGGACTGAACGTGCAGTTTGTGGATTCGCTCTCTGCGTACCGGACCCGCAAAGTTCGCATTCTCAACGGAATCCATACCAGCATGGTACCGGTCGGTTACCTGGCGGGTGCCCGCACGGTTAAGGAGGCGATGGATGATGACGAGGTCAGCGCTTTCCTGGAAGCGGCCCTTTTTCATGAGATTATCCCGTCGCTCGACATGCCGTTGCACGAGCTTGAAGGGTTCGCCCGCGATGTGCTTGAACGGTTCAGAAATCCATATATTAAACATGAACTGAGTTCCATTGCGCTTAACTCCGTATCCAAATACAAGGTTCGGGTGCTTCCGTCTCTGTTGAGTTACCGCAGGAAGAAAGGCGAACTGCCCCTCCGCCTGGTGTTTGCGCTGGCATCCCTGATTCGATTTTACAAGGGCTCGTGGCAGGATCAGCCCACGCCTATCAATGATTCAGAAGAGGTGGTATCATTCATACAGGATGCGTGGATGCAGGGCGACTATGAAGAGGTGGCAAATGCCGTACTTGGGAATACCGACTTTTGGGATCAGGATCTCTCGGAAATATCGGGACTTGCCGACCAGGTGGCCCGCTACCTTGAACATATTGACAACAAGGGAATAAACCGGTCAATAAAAAAGCTGTTTTAAACCCTCTACCAACAATTCACTCATTCACTCATTCATTCAATAATTAACCTCCCCGGTTCTATTAATTAACCATTTCCCCTATCAACATGAGTAAAAATACACTGCAAATACACCCGGACGACAACCTGTTAGTAGCCCTCACCGACCTGGAAGCCGGTCAGGTTGTCGAGACAGGCGACAGAAAAGTAACCGTAATGAACGACATCCCGGCCAAGCACAAGTTGGCGCTTCAAGACCTGGAGGCCGGTGACAAGATCTATATGTATGGGTCGCTGGTCGGCACGGTCACCGAAGATGTCCCCGCGGGAGGATTGCTGACGGTTCAGAATACAAAGCATGAAGTCTCCGAGTACTCCACGGATCCCTCTGGGGGCACCTGGAATCCCCCCGATGTAAGCAGGTGGAAAGACCGGCAGTTTATGGGGTATCACCGGCCGGATGGGCAGGTCGGGACGGCCAACTACTGGCTGGTGGTTCCCCTTGTGTTCTGTGAAAACCGCAATGTCAACACCATTAAAAATGCGTTCATGCAGGAGCTGGGGTACGCCAACAGCAATATTTATGAGAAATACGTATCGGAGCTGGTACAGCTGTATAAGGAGGGAAAAACCGGCCAGATTCAGGAGATGACAGACCCGCCGCCCAAAAGTGAACTCAATACTGCGGATCCGCTATTTGAAAATGTGGATGGTATCAAGTTTTTAACCCACGAAGGGGGATGTGGGGGCATTCGGCAGGATTCAGAAGCGCTATGCGGCCTGCTGGCGGGATATATTTACCATCCCAACGTGGCGGGAGCAACAGTCTTGAGCCTTGGCTGTCAAAATGCACAGATTGAGATCCTGCTTGAGAAGATCAGGGATCTGACTCCCGACCTGCAGAAGCCGCTGTATATTTATGAACAGCAGCAAAGCGGAACGGAGTATGAGATGCTCACCTCCGCTATTCGTCAAACATTTTTGGGACTGACCGAGGCAAACAAAAACGAGCGGAAACCAGCGCCGCTCAGCAAGCTCACCGTGGGGATGGAGTGCGGGGGCTCCGACGGCTTTTCAGGTATATCGGCCAACCCGTCCGTGGGACAGGCCGGCGATTTCATAACGGCACTGGGAGGCTCGGTTATCTTGTCGGAATTTCCGGAACTTTGCGGAGTGGAGCAGGAGCTGATAGATCGCACCACCAGTAGGGAGATGGTTGAGAAGTTTGTCACCCTCATGCAGAACTACTCGGATGCGGCGGAGGCGTCCGGTTCCGGGTTCGACATGAACCCTTCCCCCGGAAACATCAAGGACGGCCTGATTACCGACGCCATGAAATCGGCCGGCGCGGCAAAGAAGGGGGGCACTTCCCCGATCAAAGCGGTCCTCGATTACACCGAGTATGTGCGGGAACCGGGCCTGAACCTCCTCTGCACGCCGGGCAATGATGTGGAAAGCACCACGGCAATGGCGGGTTCGGGGGCAAATATCATCCTCTTTACCACGGGACTCGGAACACCTACGGGCAACCCCGTCGCCCCGGTCGTCAAAGTTTCTTCGAACAGCGCGCTGGCTGAGAAAATGCCTGACATCATCGATATTGATACTGGGCCGGTCATCAAGGGGGAGAAAACGATTGAAGAGATGGGGGCGGAAATCCTGGATTATATCATCGATTTGGCCAGCGGTAACATACAAACAAAAGCGATGCAGCTGAACCAGGATGACTTCATCCCCTGGAAACGAGGAGTTTCCCTTTGATTGGCGGCAGAATGCCTGGGCCTGCTTGCAAAAAATCGCATTTCATCCCCGCAAGGGATCCGGAAACCTGTAATGGCCGGTTTATAAGAACGTTTGGCACTCCATTCTCTTTTGTATAATATCAGCAAATTATTTTGGGAATGTGAATTCGCAAGATTTGTTGTATCCTGTTATTGACCGAATTGAGAGAAATACAACGTTAAATAAACCGAATCAAAAGATGAAGAAAATATTATTACCACTATTTGCATTTGTACTATTTTCAGCGGCCCCTTTAGCTGCGCAGGAAACTATTATGATCAGTGACACGCTGGCGGGATGGAGCCAAAGCTGGGTTGCCGGGCTCAACGGATCCCAGGCTTCCTACTCCAACTGGTCGCAAGGCGGTGTTAACAATATCAGCGTGACCGGTAATTCTACTTTTACCCTGAAGCACAGGAAAGACAGGTTTGGCTATGGATTTCTGTTGGGAACCCGGTACGGGAAATCCAAAATTGAGGACCAGGGCACGCGAAAAACAGATGACCGGCTATCTATACGGAATCGGTTTACGTATGAACTGGCCCGCGAGAACAGCAGCTATTCAGCCTATGGAAACATCAACTTCCGGACACAGTTTGACAAAGGGTTTGAATATGGCGCAGGACCGAATGAAACGGACGTGTTGATCTCCAGGTTTATGGCCCCAGCCTACTTCTCGCAGGGTGCCGGTGTGGCCTATATCCCGTCCGACTATTTGAGTGTGGAAGCAGGACTGGGACTGAAACAGACCATCGTAACGGATGATGACCTGGAAACACTGTATGGACTGGACGAAGGGGAGACCCTCAGGAATGAAGGGGGTGTCACACTGGGGATTGGATATGAACAGGCTGTGTTGCCTGATTTTCAGCTGAGTTCCAGCGTAGAGACATTCACCAATGTTAATGAAGCGTTATCGAGCACCGATATTTACTTCTCCAGCCAGTTGACGGGCAAAGTGAATGACCTCATCAACACTTCATTGAGGGTAGACCTGGCTTATGATGAGGATTTTTCTGATGAGATCCAGGTGTTGCAGGTATTTTCTCTCGGAATCTCTTTTATACTGCTTTGATGGATTGACCTTACAACCAGCAGAAGCCATTTATGGAAGCGTCGCATCAGAACCAGGTGCGGCGCTTTATTTTTTTCTGCTCATCTATTCCTTGATTTGGACCTTCTATTTCGAAATGGAAGCAAGGCCCGCGTCCCGGCCCACCCGCGATTACGTGCGTTGGGCGTTGAGCTGCTGCCAGTGGCATCTAATAAAATGAGATTGGTCAAGCCGGTAGCCCGCATTTGAACAATAGATGTTTCAGTCAATACTCGCCTCTTTTTAGCGTTGAGCTGTTTACATTGCTTAAAATTTTACAGTACTTCCATTTCTTATGTGGTCCTCCATAAAATCGATTGTTATATGGTTGGCGGTTCTGCTGCTGATTCTTTGCTGGCTCCCGGTGGTGGGACTGGTCTACCTGTTTGACAGCGATCCCGCCCGCTACCGAACAGGCCAGATGTTTCGGAAGCTGGGGAAGTGGATTACCAAAGTGAATCCGGAGTGGAAAATCCGTATTTCCGGCAACACATCGGTGGATGACCGAACCCCGTTTGTAATCGTCAGCAATCACCTTTCCAATGCGGATATCCCGTTGATCTCCAACCTGCCCTGGGAGATGAAATGGATTGCCAAAAAAGAGCTTTTTGAGGTACCGTTCTCCGGGTGGATGATGAAGATGGCCGGAGATATCCCGGTAAACCGGCGCGATCCGCGCAGCCAGATATCCACGCTCAAACAGGCGGTCCACTACCTGCGCAACGACTGCTCGGTGATGTTTTTCCCGGAAGGAACCCGGTCGCGTTCGGGCAGGCTGGGGCGATTTACCAACGGGGCGTTTCACCTGGCTATACGCGAGCAGGTCCCCGTTCTGCCACTCGTAATCGACGGTACGCAGCAGTGTCTCCCCAAAAATAGCTGGAAGTTTGGCCCAGCCCCGTCGATCCGCCTGAAGGTATTGGAGCCGGTACCCGTCGAAGGGCTAACCTCAGAGAATGTGGAGGCGTTAACCCGCCAGGTTCGATTGCAGATCCTGGAGCAGCTCGTCGAGTGGCGGGATGAGTCTCCTGAAAAGGTGGACGCTACAAGCCAACCCTGAGCAGCCACATCAAAAGATCAGCGTCATTCAATCCAGGGCCACCTCTATCAGGTAGTCATCAAGCTTTTGCTGGGGTATGATATGACTGTCGAGCTCCAGCTGAGTCACAATTTGCCGGTTGCGCCGGCAGCAGGTTGTATAAAATCGATTGAGCGATTCCAAATCTTCGAGGATCAGTTTGCCAATATACTGCTCCATAAGGTGTTCTCGCCGAAATTGTTCCAATACAACGTCAAAAAAGCGGCTTGATTCTCCGGTAAAAAGACGGCCAATAAGCCGGACGTCCAACAGCTTTTTGTCAGGCACAGGCAGTCTGTAATTCATGGGCGTCAGGTTTTTAAGCAACACCGGGGGTAAATGGTGGATCGAGTCGACGCGATGTTCCGCCAGGTAGACCAGCCGGAGCAGGGCGCCCAGGGCTTTGCGGACGACCACATGTCCCTTGAAAGCCCCATACGTTTTCCACTCCTTCTCCTCCATTCGCTGCCGCATATTGAGCCTGAAAACCAGCGCTTTTTCTTCTTTGCGAAGGTGGATAAAGTAGTATGTTTCGGGTGATTTTTTTGCATGATTGAATTCCGGCTGTTCCTGCCTGATCAATTTGTTCTCCAGTAGCAGCGCCTCTTTTTCATTCTTGCAAAGCTCGTACGTTATGTTGTGCACCATGCGAATAAGACGAATGGTCTTCCGGGAGGTCGCTCCCACTTTGGCCCGCCGGTAGCTGAAGAGCCGGGCTCTCAGATTTTTGGCCTTGCCAACATACAAAAGCAGGCCACTGCGCCCGAACATTTTGTAAACTCCGGGTTCCGATGGAAGCGCTTCAAAGAAATCGGTGCCCACCCGGTCTTCCAGTGGATTGTAATGATTGAAAAGTCGCTGCTGTTGGCTGTTTTTCATCTGTTTAAAGGCTCTTCATAAAAAGTATGCGGATCACGCAATGTATCCGGTTTCCCGGCTTTGTCTTTCCTATTCGGGTATACTCGTGCACTGGGGATCCAAATGTATAGATGATGTTGCAAAAAGTTGACTGGAAAAGTCCTCCGATAATTATTCAAGTGAAATCCGCAGTATTAGATGTACTCCGTTTCTGACTCCCTGGCAGATTGCTGAGTTTACGGGTGCTCGTTTCATGAATAAAAAATATTCTCCTTAATTAACACAAGAATTACCATTTTTCGAGTTATTTGCATTACTTTATAAATACAATCTTCAGAAAAAAAGGGGAAGTTATGAAGAAGCTATCAGGTACAGGGATGTTTTTGTTCATTATTCTTTTCACATCTGCGGGCTTTGGACAGTCAGAAGAGGCGAATTATCTGAGATTCGACTACGTGAAGGTTGCCCCGGGACAGGTTCAGGCATATGTGGAGTACATGAACTCCACGTGGAAGCCGCTTTACCAGCAGCAGGTTGAAGAGGGAAAGATTGATAGCTGGAGTCTTTACAGGGTCTTTACTCCCGGTGGAGATGGCGGCAAGTATAATTTTGTTGCAATCACATCGGCGGCAGGATTGAATGTTTTTGAATCGTTAAGTCCCCGTGATATCCTGATGATGGACCAGAGGTCCAGGGACCAGATCAATAATATGATGGCAAAAGCCAATGAGCTCCGGACGGTCATGTACACCGAATTCTGGAAGGCGATCAACAAAATTGCAGAAGATGCGGCTTCTCCCCATTCTGCTAAATATATGATGGTTGATTACATGCTTGTGGCCCCCGGGAAAGATTATGACTACCAGATGCTTGAGGATGAGGTCGCCAAGCCGATCCACCAGGAGCGAAAGGCCACAGACCGGATGGTGGGATGGGAGCTCTATTCCCTGATAACGCCAGGTGGACAAAATTACGGGTACAACTTCGCCACGGGCAATTTTTTTGATGAGCTGGAGGATGTGGAGTATGGATTCACCGAGGATGTAATCAAGAACGCCCTGCCCGGTACTGACATACCGGAACTGTTTGATACTATTTTTGACACGCGAAGACTCGTCAACAGCCAGATATGGGAGCTGGTTTACCGGGTGGATTGACAGCATGCAGGGTAATATTCAATGAGCCATCTGGATAACGATGTGTTTCTGTTATGGGCTTGTGTTTAAATGAGACATTCTCCATCTTCATCGTGAGCTGATTTCAAAGCAACCGCTGAAGCATGCCGTACATTGCCGATCTCCACGTCCATTCCCACTACTCCCGGGCCACGAGCAAGGATCTTAATCTCGAGTCGCTTTACCAGTGGGCGAAAATTAAGGGCATCAATGTTGTTGGAACCGGCGACTTTACCCATCCCGCGTGGTTCGCCGAGTTGAAAGAGAAGTTACGTCCCGACGGAAACGGCCTGTATGTGTTGAAAGACCCACCCCGCGAAGAGGCGATTCCCGGCACTGTGACTCGGGATATTGACGTTCGGTTCTGCCTGTCCACGGAGATCAGTTCCATTTATAAATATGGAGACCGGGTCCGAAAAAACCACAACCTCGTGTATGCCCCGGATCTTGAGACCGTAGCCAGGATCAATCACAGGCTCTCTTCCATCGGAAACCTGGAGGCAGATGGGCGCCCGATCCTGGGACTTCCCTCGCGTGACCTGCTCGAAATCGTGCTCGAAACGTCTGGGCGCGCCCACTTGGTGCCGGCCCACATATGGACGCCCTGGTTTTCCACACTCGGTTCCAAGGCGGGGTACGATAGTATGGAGGCCTGTTTTCGCGATTTGACACCCCATATTTTTGCAGTCGAGACCGGTCTCTCTTCCGATCCGGAAATGAACTGGAGGCTGAGTGCACTCGACCAGTATACGCTTATATCAAACTCCGACGCCCATTCTCCCTCCAAACTGGGTCGCGAAGCCAATATCATTGACACCGGATTAAGTTATGATGAGCTGTTTGACTCCTTCAAAACAAGGGACGGGTTCCTGGGGACTTATGAATTTTATCCTGAAGAAGGAAAGTACCACCACGACGGCCATCGAAAATGCAATATCGCCCTACCTCCTGAAGTGACGAAGAGATATCAAAAAAAATGTCCCGAATGCGGCAAGCCGTTGACGGTGGGTGTATTGCACCGGGTTGTTGATCTTGCTGATCGGGGAGACTCCCGAAAGCCAGAGAATGCTGCGGGATATAAGTATATCATCCCGATTCCGGAGGTACTGGGTGAGATTGAGGGAGTGGGGCCCAAAACAAAAACCGTTCGCAGGAAATACCGCGACGTGATCTCGAAGTATGGAAATGAATTCAGCTTGCTGCACGAGGTACCTACAGATGAAATCCGTAAGAACAGCGGACCGGTACTGGCAGAGGCCATAAGCCGGATTCGTAACAATGAGGTGACCCCAAAGGCGGGATATGATGGTGTCTACGGGGTTGTCAAGGTATTTGAAGAGGGAGAAATTGAAAGAATTCGGGGTCAGCTTGGATTCTTTAATATGGGAGAATACAGGAAGGAAGAAACATCTGCTAATGTAGCTGAGCCCGTCCAACCGTTGGATGTACAGGAAGACAAGGAAACGGCCTCTCGATTTTCGCTGAATGCCCGGCAGGAAAAAATTAAACAATCGGTTGAGGGAGCGACGCTGGTGGAGGCCGGTCCCGGGACCGGGAAAACTCACACGCTGGTGGAATGGATTGTCCGACAGGTAGAGTCGGGCAAATGGACCCCGGGAGAGATACTGGCCGTTACATTTACAAATAAATCCGCCGAGGAGCTGCAACAGCGATTAACTGGTCGGTTGGGAGGCAGGGCCGAGGCGATGACGATCGGAACGTTTCACGGCGTGGCATGGAAACTGCTGCGCGAGCTGAATCCCGGTCTTAACACAATTTATGACCGTGCAGCTCGGAGAATGGCCTTCCGTTTTCTTTTTCCGAAGCTGCGTCCCGAAGAGAGAGCGACGGTTGAAGATCAACTCGTGGACCACTTTGAGCTTGGGAAGGAGCTGCCAGGAAAGTTTCGGAGTTACCGGCAGCGGTATCTGGATTACCTGGCAGAGCAGGGCGCAGCTGACCTCTCAAATTTGATTAACCGACTGGTTGGTATTCTTGTTGAGGATGTGAGTCTGCAAGAAAAACTGCAGCACAGGTTCGGGGCGGTCGCTGTCGATGAATTTCAGGATATAAACCCAATACAGTACTCCCTGGTGAAATTGCTGGCCGGAGGCGATGACCAAAGTATCCTGGCCATCGGGGATCCACGCCAGTCGATTTACGGTTTCAGGGGGTCCGATCCCGGGCTCTTTTTTGAGTTTGGGCGCGAGTTTAAAGCACGGAAAATCTCGCTGAACCGCAACTATCGATCTACCGGCTCGATTGTACAGGCGGCGGGATCGCTGATACGCAACAATAAAGGAAGCGGCAGTACCAGAGTAAATGCCGTCAAAAAGGAGGGAAGTCTGGTTACTATTCATCGCGCGCGAAATCCATTTGAAGAGGCCGACTATATCCTGGATCAAATTGAACGCTATATCGGTGGTATTGACAGCCTGGCTTCCGGAACACATACCGACAGCGAGCACTCATATGGACTTGGAGACATCGCGGTACTTTTCCGCACCAACGCGGTCGGAGATGCGCTTTTCAAATCATTCCTGGAAGCAGGCATTCCCGTCAGTTACGGGGACGGAACGTCATTTTTGGCGGAGCCCCCGTTTACGGTAATATCGAATCTGCTGCAGTTACACCTTGATCCCGGGAACAGCATGGCTCTCAGTGATCTGCTTTCGGAGGCCTATGGATGGAGCGATGCTCAGGTAACGTCACTGTTAAGCCGGGTCAAGAACAGGTCCGATTCCTTGTTTGGGAAGCAGCTGTCGGAAAAAATTGGAGCTCCGCTTCAGGGCGATCTGAAAGAGCTTCGGAGGCTGCTGGAGCAGGTATCTGACGAAATGGAAATGGGAGGTAAAAGACTGAAGCGGGTGGTTGAGCTTATTTCATCACATTTTTTGCCGGATGAACTGCTAAGTGAGACGCAGCTTCTGAAAAAAGAAACACTTCTGGAACTGGCCGGGCAATCTGGCGGAAATATTGAACAATTCCTGCATCAGATGCAGCTGAATCCGTATACCGATGCGGGACGCCTTAAAACGGAGGGGGTCCACCTGTTGACGTTTCACGCCGCCAAGGGGTTGGAGTTTCCGGTCGTGTTTATCGCCGCGGCAGAAGAAGAAATTACCCCGCTCCTTCGGGAAGGTACGGACATGGAGGAGGAGCGTCGTCTCTTTTATGTTGCCATGACACGGGCTGAAGAAGAGCTGCAGATCACCTGCTCGAGGGAACGGAGCCGGTATGGGGAGATTCGCCCAATGGAGGAGTCCCGGTTTATTGCCGAAATACCGGAAGTCCTGAAAGAAGTAACCGGAAAAACGGAATCCGTACCGGAACAGCAGGAGGATAATTCCGCTCTCTCCGGGCAGCTTGGCCTGTTTTAGGGAATGCAGCAGTCTGCCAGTCTCATGTCACATGCCAACGATGAACATTCAGCTTTACAGGATCGAAGGTAATATTGATGCTGCAGATCACACAGAATAAGTAGTTCTGACAGTATCTTTCCAAGCGGTATGTGTAGATCAGCCTGATCGGTGGTATCCGCGTTATGTCAGGAACAGGCCGAATTGATGTGACACTAGTTATTGCCACCTGCAGCGTGTATTGATTACGCGCATAAGAGGAATGGAGAATGCAAACAATTGCAACATGAGACGACTTCTATACCTTGTGCCGGCACTTCTGGTCATATTCTCTTGTGAGAATGCCTCATTACTGTCGGGAATTGATCAGGAAGATCTGTTCCATTCGGTCAGGCATACCGACTCGCTGAGGATAGAGCTGGATTTTCAAAACCGGGAAATATCAGAACCGGAGGATATTGAAGCAGAATTTGTTCTTGAGAATATCACGGATGATACGCTACGCTATAGGTTTTCCTCCGGCTGCCAGGTTGGATATTTCATCAGCACCAGAGGCCAGAGAGTCTTCGACAGTACAGAGAGGGTGATGTGTACGGCCGCACTAACCAAGTTGGTAATAGAGCCGGGCAAAAGCGCCAGGTACACGATCTCCCTTGAGCACTTTGATACAGATGATATTCAGCTCGAAAAGGGGTTATACCGGTTAACAGCGTTTCTCCTTGGGGATAACGGGGTGAAAATTACTGCCCCGTTTGTAACCAGGTAAGTGGAAATATCATCCATCAGATGGCGGGTGAACCCACTTCAAGCGCGGGGTTGTTTTGGGCCAGCAATTCCGCCGGATGATACGCTTTCCTTCCTGTCCCGTCCCTGACCTGGTGCCGGCAAGAAAATCCGGGGGCACAAACCAGCGCGTCATCCGGAAGATCCCGTAATGCCGGGAAAAGCACCAGTTCTCCGATCTCCATGGATACCTCATAGTGGTCATGCTCGTATCCAAAGCTGCCGGCCATGCCGCAGCATCCCGTTTGCAGGTCTACTGGCTCGAAGCCCACTTTCTTCAGCAGCCTCATGGTTGGTTCCATGCCCACCAGTGATTTCGCGTGGCAGTGACCGTGCACATAAACTTTTGTGCCGGACGCGGATCGAAGGATCGAGGTATTATCCAGTTGGTTAATAAACTCCTCGAACTGGTAAGTGTGATCTGCAACGGCTTTGGCCTTATCTAGCTGTTCGTTGTCACACAAATCGGGGTACTCATCACGGAGTGTCAGGATCTCTGACGGTTCCAGTCCGACAATAGGAAGCCCCCTGTCCACGTAGTTAAACAAGGGAGGTATATTGGAGTTAACCATTTGTTTAACCTCCTTCACCATTCCCTTGGATAGATAGGTGCGTCCCAGTTCCTTAATCCCGGGTACCATTACTTCATACCCGAGCTGTTCCAGCAGGGAAACGGCGGCTTTGCCAATTTCAGGTTCATGGTAATCGGTAAAAAGGTCGACTAACAATACAACTTTTTTTGAAGAGGCGATGGAGCGGTGGCTTTTGAACCAGCTACGAAAAGTTTGGGAAGCGAATGCGGGCAGGTTCCTGTTGGGATGAATTCCGATGAACTGTTTAAGCAGCTCTTTGCCGGGATTGCTTTTGATAAACCAGTTGGTTAGTTCTGGCAAGAGAGAGGCCAGGGGGTACAGTTTGCCGGTGTGTCCAAAAAATCGTTCTGAAAGAGTGAGGCCGTGCTGCTCATGCCAGCCTTGCATGAACTCCGCTTTCATGCGGGCCATATCAACATTGGCGGGACATTCACTCTTGCATGCCTTACAACTGAGACAGAGGTCGAGGGCATCCCTGAGCTCTTCGGAATTAAACGCATCAGCTTGTTTGCCAGAAAAAAGCTGGCGAAAAAGATTGGCGCGGCCGCGGGTACTGTCTTTTTCTTCCCTGGTAGCCATGTATGAGGGACACATCGTACCGCCGCTTTCCGCCAGTTTCCGGCAGACGCCGGCTCCATTACACAGTTCCAGAGCGTCCCCGAAGCTGCCCTCGTTGCGCCACTTGAACTGGGTATCGATATCGGTTTTCCGGTAACCTGAGGCAGAAAAGCGAAGGTCTTCATCAATCGGGAGGGCACGTACAATTTTCCCCGGATTCAGGATATAGTTTGGATCGAACATCTCTTTTACTTTGTGAAGCAGTGGTATCATCTCCCGGCCCAGTACCTTGGGAATGTAGGGTGCCCGGGCCCGTCCGTCCCCGTGCTCACCGGAGAGCGACCCGTTGTAGCTATGCACCAGTTCTGCGATTTCTTCCGCCATTGCTTTCATTTTTTCGACTCCTTCGGGGGTGTGTATGTCAATAACGGGTCGCAGGTGAAGTTCACCCACCGAGGCGTGAGCGTAAAACACGCAGTTGGTGTCGTATTTGTCGAGCAGTGCCTGGAAGTCATCCACATAGTCGGGGAGATCTTGTACTCGTACAGCGGTATCCTCACAAAAGGAGGGAGATGGGGCATCGGCTCCCAGACCCATAAGGAGCCCGAGACCGGCTTTGCGAAGCTCCCACACCCGGGTTACTTCGTCCGGTTCTGTAAGGATGGGGGTGGAGTATCCGTAGCTTTTTTTCTGCAAAGCCTCTTTAAGCTCAGAACTTCTCTGCAGCAGCTCCTCCATCCGTTGGCCCTCGAGCTGTACGATCAGTATGCAGTGCGGCTCCCCATCCAGGAAAAAACGATTCTTTCGCTGCTCAATGTTTCCCTTTGTGGCGTCCAGTATAATGTTGTCGACCAGCTCCACGGCAGCGGGATCATGTTTGACAATCTCAACCGTGGCCTCCATCGCCTCCCGTATGGAGCTAAAATGGGGCACCAGCACCAACCGGCAGGGATCAAGTGGCACAAGGTTTATCTTCGCCGATGCGGTTATGGCCAGCGTTCCCTCGCTTCCGCAAAGCAATTCCGCCATGTTAAAGGGACGCCCATTCGGATCAAATGGCTGCATCGTGCAGAGTTTGTCCAGCGCGTATCCGGTATTCCGCCGGATAATATCGGGATGGGGATATGCCTGCAGGATCTGCTCCCGGTGTTCTTCAATAAGCTGTAGAACCCCCCGGTAAATATGACCTTCAAGATTCTCAAGCTGCTTTTTCTCCTCGAGCTCTTCCGGCGATAAAGGCTTAAAGACGGCACGGGTTCCATCACTCAGAACCGCTTCGATCTCCAGGACATGCTCCCGGGTAGTGCCGTATTTTATGGAAAACGAGCCACACGAATTGTTGCCGATCATTCCTCCCAGCATACATCGATTTGTGGTAGCCGTATCAGGACCAAACAGCAGTTGATGTTTCCCCGCCTCCCGGTTCAGGGTATCCCGGATCACGCCCGGTTGAACGTGGGCCATTCTATTTTGAGGATCCAAATCCAGGATTTGTGTCATATGCCGGGAGACATCCATAATAACGCCATCCCCCGTGGTCTGCCCGGCCAGGCTTGTGCCGGCACTGCGGGGCGTAATACTGAACTCCTGCTTGTTGGCCTGCAATACCAGCTGCTGGATCTCCCTGAGAGATCTGGGAAAGGCAACACCTTTGGGGATTTCTTCATACATGGAGGCATCGTTCGCGTAGAGACGTCGAGTTTGGGAGTCGGTCTTTATCTGGATCGATTCTGGCATATGCGTCTGTTTTTTTGATCAGGACAGTTCTAACGTAATAAATTCAGAGGAGTCGGCAAATGCAGTTTTGTTCCAAAAAGGAATACCTCTGTTTGGGAAGTGTTTCTAAAATTTTTTGAGAAAGGTCCAGTTAGATTCCAAATCCCAGGTTTTACAGGCTGAAGGAAGGGGAGGGTACGTCAATGCGGTAGTACGACTGCACCATCCAGCTGTGCCGGACTTTTATGAGAGCAACTGTCACTGAAAGACAGAATAACGATCTTCCGATTAACGTATCGTAGGGGCCGATTATATTGCATGTTTGTACAAGCAACGGTTGGGTAAAAGTTCCGTAATACATGAAATAGCCTGTTTCATGGCTCAAAATTCAAAATTTTGTTCTGCCCGCTTGACGACTTCATCCCCGATGGCCAGGCCTGCAGTAGCGGCGGGACTGGGCGCGTTGAGGATATGGATCTCATTGTCCGTGGTCTCAAAATGAAAATCATCCAGGATCTCACCGTTGGGTTTCAGCGCCATGGCCCGCACCCCGGAAGGGGAGGTTGTCAGATCATCTGCACGTATGGCGGGAACCAGCTTTTGAAGCCCTTCCACAAAAGCTTTTTTGGAGAACGAGCGGTAATACTCATCCAGTCCCATGCGCCAGTGCTGCCGGGCCAGGTTCCAAAACCCGGAAAAGTTGATCGTTTCAATGGTTTCGTTCAGGTTGAAAGAGAGTTTCTCATACCCTTCTCGCTTGAAGGCAAACACCGCGTTGGGCCCGCATTCCACCCCACCCAGCACCATCTTGGTAAAATGGACCCCCAGGAACGGGAACTCCGGGTTTGGCATCGGGTAAATGAGTCCGTTGACCAGGTGCTCGGCTTCCGGTTTCAGCTCGTAATATTCGCCCCGGAATGGTACAATCTGAATTTCGGATCGAACGCCGGCAGATTCCGCCACGTGATCGCTGTAGAGGCCGGCACAGTTAATCAGCCACGACCCCTCAAAATGATCGGTTTCGGTTTCTGCAATGACCGACCCGTTGTGATGACGGATATTTTGGACTTCCTGGTTGAATTTAACCTCATTTCCCTTCTCTTCAATAAGACTTTTTTGCTTTTCGCAAACACCGACGAAATCAACAATCCCGGCACAGGGAACGTGAATCGCTTTTACCCCTTCGGCATATGGTTCAATTTCGGCCAGCCGTTCGGGCCCGATCATTTCAATTCCTTCAATTTCGTTGATCTGCCCGGTTTCATAGATCTTTTCCAGACGGGGAATATCCTTCTCTTCAGTGGCAACAATCACTTTCCCGCAGATTTCATAGGCCACCTCGTGCTTTTCGCAAAAATCCACCAGCTGATGCCGCCCGTTTACGCAGTTTTTGGCGCGGTAGCTGTTCGGTTTGTAGTAGATGCCGGAATGAATGACGCCGGAATTATGTCCTGTCTGGTGGGCTGCCACCCGATCCTCTTTATCAAGGATTAAAATATTCAGATCGGGGTATTTCTCAGAAAGTTTGTAGGCGGTGGAAAGTCCAACGATGCCGGCGCCTACAATGATGAAGTCATATTTCATGGGTCTGGAATCTCATGATTGGTCGCATTCAAAATGAACTGAAATTACAAAAAGCTGAGTCTATAATCACAAATAAAATTACAACAGCTTCTTCAAAAAATGATAAATTACGGTCTCTGGTGAAATATTTTATTCACTAAACGGTTGTAGCACTTAATATTAATGGAATATTCTGATTCGATATGAAATCTACGGTTCTACTGGTATTTACCCTGCTTTTTGTGTTCTCTTGTGGCAGTGAAAAGCGGGAGGCGGCGGATACGCAAAATGAGTCATCCACACAAAGTAACGCTTCGGAGGCGCGCGCGGTAGAGCAGGCCGCATTTACTGACCTGGAGGGCAATACCGTGGAGCTCTCCGAGTTTGAGGGCAAGGTCATCCTGATTGATTTTTGGGAGACATGGTGCAAGCCGTGCCTCGATAGCTTTCCCACCATGCAGAAGCTGGTGGAGGAGTACCCCGACAAATTTGTGGTCTTGGCGGTAACGCCCGGGTTTACAAACACAGTTGAAGATGCCCGGCAATTTGCTGAAAAACAGGAGTATGATTTTGTGTATCTCTACGATGAGAACAAGCTGCATCAAAAATTGCAGGTGCAGGGTATTCCCTTTAAGGTATTTGTGGATGCCGAAGGCAATTTTATTGAGTCCTCGATGGGCAGCAGGGGGCCAGAGGGCGATTATAAGCACACAAAAGAGATCATAGAGGACCACAGCTGAAAATATTTTTTTGACAATCCCGGGAGCGCGGGAACAGGTCCGACCCCGGTGCTTCTTTTGATTGGGGATCTATTAACAGCTATCTTTAGTCAGCAATATTAAATTCTAAATTCAGGTAATTTTATGGCACAACAAGTTGAAGAAAAACTACCATACAAGGTGAAGGATATCGGTCTGGCCGAGTGGGGTCGCAAGGAGATCCGCCTGGCCGAAGCCGAGATGCCGGGACTGATGTCCCTTCGCGAGGAGTACCGCGATGAGCAGCCGTTGAAGGGCGCCCGTATTGCCGGTTGTCTGCATATGACGGTTCAGACGGCGGTGTTGATAGAAACGCTCGTCGAACTGGGGGCGGAAGTGCAGTGGTCCTCATGCAATATCTTTTCTACCCAGGATGAGGCGGCCGCCGCCATCGCCAAGACAGGCGTCCCGGTCTATGCCTGGAAAGGAGAGACCGAAGAGGAGTACTGGTGGTGCATCGAGCAGACCCTCTATTTTGAAGATGGAAAACCGTTGAATATGATCCTGGATGACGGGGGTGACCTGACCAAGGTTGTCCACGAAGAGCATCCCGAACTGCTGGATGACATACGGGGTATTTCCGAAGAGACCACGACCGGGGTAAACCGGCTGTACCAGATGGCGAAAAAGGGGGAGCTTGGGGCCCCGGCGATCAACGTGAACGACTCGGTTACCAAGTCCAAGTTTGACAACAAGTACGGCTGCAGGGAATCCTGCGTGGACGCGATCCGAAGGGCTACCGACATCATGTTTGCCGGCAAGGTTGCTGTTGTGGCCGGCTATGGCGATGTAGGCAAAGGATCAGCCGCTTCGCTGCGCGGGGCCGGTGCACGGGTTATTGTCACCGAAATTGACCCGATTTGTGCCCTGCAGGCTGCCATGGAAGGTTATGAGGTGAAGAAGATGGACGATGCGGTCAAAGAGGCGGATATCGTGGTTACGGCCACCGGCAACAAGGATATCATCACCGAGCGCCACTTCAAGGCAATGAAAGACAAGACGATCGTGGGCAACATCGGTCACTTTGACAACGAGATCGACGTGGCGTGGCTGAAAGCGAATGCGGAACGGGATAATATCAAGCCGCAGGTGGACCTGTTCAAAATGGAGGACGGCAAGGAAGTGATCCTGCTGTCGGAGGGGCGCCTGATGAACCTGGGGAACGCCACGGGTCATCCCTCGTTCGTGATGTCCAACAGTTTTACTAACCAGACGCTCGCACAGATCGCCCTCTGGAACCGCCCGGATGACTTTGAGCTGGATGTTCACGTACTGCCCAAAGACCTGGATGAGAAAGTGGCGCGACTCCATCTGGAGAAGATTGGGGTCGACTTGGAAGAACTTACCGAAGAGCAGGCTGAATATATTGGGGTTCCCAAAGAGGGACCATACAAGCCGGATCATTACCGGTATTAAAATTCTTCGGCAGATTTAAATTTGCATAAAAAAAGCCTCAGCTTACCTGCTGAGGCTTTTTATGGTTGAAGAAATATTTCTTACTGCATCTGCTACTTCGGCAGCGTGGGATTCGGAAGTATGTGTTTAATATGAGCCCAGGATTGTATCGGCATCGGTGCCGTAGTCAACCAGCTGGCTTTTGTATACCATTTCATCTTCCTGTTCGGTGGAATATTGGACCGTACCCCCGGGCACATCCAGAACTCTCCATATTTTTAAGTTGACCCCGGGAGATACTCCAAAATTAATCAGATCAGCTGAGTAGGTGCCGTCGGGGACCTCGATTTGAACGTCTCGCTCCTCGATAGCTCCTTCAATCGATTCTTGGGTAAGGCGATTCGGCTGTGAGTACCAGTTTTCAGTTACCGGCTTTTCCTGTGGATCGTTGTCCCCAATTTGTTCCCGGTAGCGGCGAATTGAGGATTTGTTGGTGTCAAACAACACTTCAGCCGTATACGAGGCGGTCGTGCCGTCCTCTTCAAACAGCTGGATTTGCCACCACTGCTGCCCGTCATCGGTTTCATTTAGAAACGCCTTTCTCATAACCAGTGTGTCATCCTCGTCATCTTCTTCGGTAACAAGACGCCATTTGGTCCACTCCCCGGCCTTGTAGTCGGTGAGCTCCATGTTATAGCCGAAACTGTTGAAGAGGTAGGTAAACATCATGGGATAAAGCTGGGCACCCGACATCTGGGCAAATCCACTGGTTAACCCGGAATAATCCACTTGCTGGGCCAGCCGGGCCGTTTTTAACTCGTTGTTATCGGTAGGCAGGGTGACCGTCATCCTGGTTGGCAGGTGATCGGAGGCCGATACGGTGACATTGTGAACGCCCACCGTTCCAAAACGAAGCGTGGCCATGCCGTTTTCATCGGTGGAAGTACTTTTCCCGTTGCTCGATTCAACGGTGGCTCCCTGTAGCGGTTCCCCGTTGGAGTCCAGCACCTCAAAGTTTACCGAATGTACCGGAACCCTGTTGAGCAGTTCGGTGCCCGGCGTGCATCCGGCCAATAGGGCTATTGACAATAATATTGCAAGACCGTTATATAGTCGTACTCCTTTAAAAAAGTTACTCATAATCATTATCCCGTGATTTATTTTAGTTGTAGCCTTGGGGCTATTTTTGTATTTGTAGGTGTTTGTTGAACGCGCCTCAAATCTTGTTATAGTATTATCAAATAATCATAGTCCCATATTATTAGCAAATTTGATTGGCTGCAAGTGTACAAACTGTATTTATAATTAAAGATTTGTAATAATGGCAAAAAAAAAGAAAGAAATTAATATTACCGTGGAACTTGACGAAAACGATATTCCCGAGCGCATCGTCTGGGATGCCAGCGACATGGGAGGCTCCGATGCCGCCACCTGCCGCGCAATGTTCCTCTCCATGTGGGAGCCGCAGGAAAAGGATACGCTGAAGCTGGATCTGTGGACCCGGGAAATGACGATCGACGAGATGAAGATTTTTTTCCATCAAACACTCGTTACGATGGCTGATACGCTCACCCAGGCAACGAAAGAGGAACAGATGGCTGAGGATATGCGTGATTTTTGCGCCTATTTTGCCGATAAAATGGAGATCATTGAGTGAGCTGATCCGCGATGCAAAGGCTGACTACAGTGGTGATGGGAAGGTTGGATCTGAATGTTGCAAATCAGTTTTGGGGCGGTTCCTGCAAAATGGTTATTAGGACCGGCTGAACTTCCTATAGCTATTCTCTTCTGTGGATGGGAAACCCGGGTTTAGTGGATTCCCCTACCTATCCGCCATTTCTTTTGTTATTGATTTTTGCAGAACCTGCTATTTTGTTGGGAGGTAGTTGTACTATTGACCTTATTGGCCTGTTAACGGAGTATAACTCCATCGGTACGGGGAAGTGAGTTTTTTTAAAGCCTTATTAAGAGAAATATAACCTGAAAATCGATCTGCCATGATATGCAGAAATATACTCACGCCGGTGTTTGTGTTGTTTTTTGTCTCCCTCTCGACTGAAATGTATGCTCAACCGGGTAACCGTTCCCCGGTTTATCCCGATACTAGCTGGATGCAATATGCCACCCCGGAAGAGGCGGGATGGTCTTCTGAAAAGATTGCGGAAGTCAAAGCCTATGCCGACTCGCTGGGTTCCGATGCCGTAATGCTCGTATATAACGGGGCTATTGTAACCGAATGGGGACACAATACCGAAGTGGAATTTATCGCTTCTATCTATAAAAGCCTGTTTAACGCATTGTATGGAATTGCGGTGGAAGAGGGCCGTATCGATACTTCCTCGACAATCGGGGAGCTGGGAATACAGGCCAAACCCCCCCTGTCTGAAACGGAAAAGGAGGCTAAGGTCATCCACCTGTTGTCAGCCAGTTCCGGGGTGTATCGTATGCCGGAGGGAAGAGGACCCGAGCGCGGCAGCAGTCAACCGGGAGAGCGATGGTATTACAACAGCTGGGATTTCAATGCTTTGGGCACCATCTATGAAGAACAAACAGGGGAAATCATTTTTAAAGCCATAGAGCAACAGATAGCGGAACCGACAGGGATGGAGGATTATGATGCAAGTTGGGGTCATTACTTTTCTCAGCCCTGGCGGTCGTTACATCCAAGCTATAACATATGGATGTCGGCCCGGGATCTGGCTCGTTTTGGGTTACTTTACCTCCGAGATGGCCAGTGGAATGATAAACAGGTTATTCCGTCTTCTTGGGTTGAGACAAGTACCAAACCACGATTCAGGAACATTCTGGGCGATAATATTCCGGCCCACTGGGGACTTCTTTGGTGGATACGGGGTGGGGAATTTGCCCGGTATGATGCCTATTTCGCCTCGGGTGTGGGCAGCCAGTCAATCTGGGTTTTGCCGGAACTGGATATTGTCTTTGTTCATCGGGCTTCACGTGACTATAATCAAGGGGTATATGGACTGGATGTCGAAAAAATATTGCTAAAACTCATCGAGGCCAGGACGGGGACGCCTGCCGCTCAACCGGAACTGATGCCAGTTCAATGGGGAGAGGAATGAGGACGGTTGCCGAAAGGTCTGTCACATTGAGGCTCGTTTTAGGGGTGAATTAAGCCCGTCAGCAGCTTTGCCGGGTGTATAGAACGGATCCAAACGAAACCGCACTTTCCCGCTCGCGTTCATCCCACAGGTCATAGGTAAGTTGGGTTCCGGTAAGCCCCGAAGCAGAACTTAAAAAGGAATAGAGTGGGGCAAAACCACAGATGCGGTAGGGATCCTGCTGCTCTTTCATAAGGTTCAACAGGGCTTTTCGATTGTTCTGTTCGGCATAGGTCAGGAACATTCGGTCAAAGCTCTTGACTTCAGTGAACAGCTGGGAGGCCGGCTGGTCATCCCCGAACTTTTTGCCGACATGCGCCAGGTCGCCGCTGATCAGAAAAAGTGTGTTCTCGTCATTCCCGAACTGTTCACGCAGGTAGCTTCCCAGGTGACTGACCTGTTGCCCCAGATGACCGTTTTCCATGTAGAAAAGCTCGTCGAAACCGCGAACCAGGATCGGAACCAGGGAGACGTCGTGATCCCACATGTAGCTCAGGAAAAGCAGGTGCAGCTCAATGCTGTGCTCAATACGATGGGCACGATCGTTGTCACTGAGCCCCATCTCCACCGGGTGATTCAGCATCCGGTCAATCGCCTCGGTATCGGAGGAAAACGTGCCCAGCGGCAGCTCAAAATCTTTATCGGACACGATGAAAGGGGTGTTCTCATACAGGTCGGGATACATGCCCGAGTAGTGCGAGGTGGCTAATATCACTACCCGTTTGGGTCGCAGGTTTTGAAGGAGGGAGAACGCCTTCACATAGCTTTCCAGCCCCACTCTCGGATCGATATGGGGAGCGTAAAGCGCCTTGATGGACTGTTCGTCGATATCAATTTCAGGGGGTGCATATCCTGTAAATGCCTCGTCCAGAAAAGCGCGCAGTTCATCGGGATCCTCCGGGTAGGAGTTGCCCGCAGTGATGGAAATGTGTGCCGAAGCAGATTCATACTGCTCTTCCACCTGCCGGGCATACGCCTGGAAGTGCGGGGTCAACAGCAGGCGGTGTTTGTCGAGAAACTGGATGTAGTCCAGCAGCTGGTCCGTGGTCACCCCTTCGCCAAGATAGGGCTTGAGCTCCTCCACACTGTGTTGACCGTCGAGCAGGGAGAGGAGGGGGGCGACCTGTCGGTCAACGGCAAAGTTTTTGGTAGCATAGCCCAGCGAGTCGCGAAAATAGAGATACGACTGCCCGTTATTTTCAATCGGGATGATGTCAATTTCTGGCCGTACCCGGGGGATGGGAGCCGTTTTAGAGCTGAAGAGCGTTCCGTTTTTATTCATCGTCTGCTTGTTCTCTCATTGTTCGGCATTCGCAGTTCTTCCCGTACTTCACGCAGAGGGGATGGTCGGGCGGTTCCGACAGCCGAGCTTTACAGGCTTCGCGCCCGTGGTGTATAAACAGGTGTGACAGGTTGGTCCAGTGCTCACGGGGGAACAGCGCCATCAGATCACGTTCAATTTTCTTGGTGTTTTTTTGCTCTTCCGTGAGGCCGAACCGGCTGGAAAGCCGTTTTACATGCGTGTCCACCACCACGCCCACATTGGTGTCAAAGGCATTGCCGAGTACCACATTGGCTGTTTTTCGGGCGACACCGTACAGCTCCAGCAGGTCTTCCATATTTCTGGGAACCTCTCCCCCGTGTTTTTTTACAATAATCTGGGATGACTGCTTCAGGGCCTTGGCTTTATTCCGATAAAATCCGGTCGACCGAACCAGCTCTTCCAGCTCCTGGATGGGGGCCTCGCCCATCGCCTCGGGGGTGGGATAAGCCTCGAACAGGTCGGGGGTGACCTTGTTTACGCGAACGTCGGTGCACTGGGCGCTCAGGATGGTTGCAATAAGCAGCTCAAACGGATTGCGGTGATCCAGAGCGCAATGGGGATTGGGATAATATTCATAAAGCGTATCCAGCAATTCACGGGCGTATGCCTTTTCCTCCTCGCTTTTTTCAGGTAGTTCCGGAAGTTTGTTCTTTTCTTTAGTGGTTTTGGACGGAGCCATAATCAGTTTTTTAACATGGAATGAAGTGGTTTAGTACGCAGTAACCGGCGTGAAAAATTACTCGCATAAAATTATAAAGTGAACTGACTTTTACAATTTCAAAGATGATTAGAATATGAAATCAAGAATGAACGTTAATCAACTTGAATCAAAGCCGGGTCATCCTGAGTACCACTTCGTTACGCTCAGGCTTTCAGCGGCTGTTTAGTAGTTTCGTAATTCCTGAAACAAATTTTACACTTGCATAAATAGGCTCATTTTTTTTAAAATTTTCCGTTCAAAAATGAACCTATTGAAACAGTCTCATGAGTATTACCGTTTCTAATCTCACAAAGAAATACGGTCCTCAAAAAGCTGTTGATGATATCTCTTTCGAAGTGAAAACGGGGGAGATCCTCGGTTTTTTGGGACCGAATGGTGCGGGAAAAAGTACCACCATGAAAATTATCACCTGCTTTATCAGCCCCACGGAAGGTGATGTTCGCTTAAATGGATCCAGCATTCATGAAGATCCCCGGTTTGTGCGCAGCCGGATCGGCTACCTGCCGGAGAACACGCCTCTTTATACCGATATGACGATCGTGGACTACCTGAAGCTTGCGGCGCGGCTGCAGGAGATGCCGAAGGACCAGGTTATGCCGCGAATCCGGGAAATGATTGATATCTGCGGGCTGGGCCCCGAGAAGCACAAGTTTATTGGTGAGCTTTCAAAAGGGTATCGGCAGCGGGTGGGCCTGGCCCAGGCGCTGATCCACGATCCCGAGGTACTTATCCTGGATGAACCCACCACCGGACTGGATCCCAACCAGATCGCCGAAATCCGGTCGCTCATTAAAGCGATCGGCAAGGAAAAGACCGTGATGCTCAGCTCCCACATCCTGAAAGAGGTGGAGGCTACCTGCGATCGCATCCTGATTATTAACAAAGGGAGGCTGGTGGCCGATGGGTCTACCGACGAGCTGCGTCAGCGAGCCAAAGGGGCCGACCAGCTGCTGGTGCAGATCCGCTCCAGCGGGGAGCAGGTGGAAAACAAGCTGTTGAAGTTGTCTTCCGTTGCGGGAGTGAACAGGGCGGAGGAGGGGAAAAATATGTGGCTTATCGATTCAAAGCCGGATCTCGATTCCAGGGAGGAGGTATTCAACCTCTGCGTGGAGAACAACTGGGTGCTGACCCAGATGACCCCCCGGGAATCAAGTCTGGAAGATATTTTCCGTGAACTAACCGTGGAATAGTTTATTGAAGGTTATGAATCATATTTGGACTATTTGCAAGCGCGAAATGAACGCATTCTTTGACTCGCTGATGGCCTACATCATGCTCGTGGTGTTTTTGGGTATCAGCGGGCTGTTTACCTGGATGTTCGGGGGATCAGATATCTTTTTTGTGGGGCAGGCCTCGCTGGGCAGTTTTTTTGAGGTCGCCTTTTGGACCCTCTTTTTCTTTATCCCCGCCATTACCATGCGGATGATGGCCGAGGAGGAGCGTGCCGGTACGCTGGAACTGCTGGCCACCAAGCCGATCTCCCATTTCCAGATTGTGGCGGGCAAGTGGCTGGCCGCCTGGTTGCTTATTGCGATATCGCTGGCCATGACATTGCCCTATTACATTACGGTGGCCAACCTGGGACCGATTGATCACGGCGCCACCATCAGTGGATATATCGCCCTGTTGCTGATCAGTGCGGTGTATACCAGCATCGGTATTTTTGTATCGAGTCTGACCAGCAACCAGATTGTCGCGTTTATCGGGACGCTTTTTATTGCCGTCTTTTTCCAGATCCTGTTCGGACAAATGTCGACCGTGCTGCCCGACCTGCTGTCCGGAATCGCGGAGTTTATGAGTTTGAATCAACATTACAGAACAATGACAAGAGGGGTTATCGGCATTACCAATATTGTGTACCTGTTGACATTGACGGTACTTGGTTTTCTGTTGGCTACGGTTTCATTAAAACGGAGGGCATGGCAATGAACAACTGGTTTAACGGATTTCTTAAGAACAGGCGCGAAACTTCCATACAACTTCTGCTGGTGGGAGGAATAGCAATAACAGTAAATGTACTGGCAAGCGAGCTGCTGCTGCGGTTCGACCTCACCGAAAACAATCGCTATACCCTTTCGCCGGCCAGTGTGGAAATTGCCGAATCGCTGGATGATCCGGTGACTGTCACGGCCTATTTTTCGCAAGATCTCCCTCCCCAGCTTTCTCAGGCTCAATCGGAGTTCAGGAACTTCCTTGAGGAGTTCAGGGCCTATTCGGATGGCAACATGGAATACCGGTTTGTCAATCCAGGCGAGAGCGATCAAGCCGAACGGGAAGCGCAGCAGGCGGGTATACGTCCACTCAGTATCCAGGTTCGGGAGCGCGACCAGGTTTCCCAGCAGCGCGCGTATCTTGGGGCGGTATTCCAGTATGGCGACAAGCGGGAAGTGATTCCGGTTATTCAGCCCGGAACAGCCCTGGAATACAGTATCGCAAGCACCATCAAGCAACTGACTATTGAGCAGAAACCGAAAATTGGACTGCTGCAGGGACACGGGGAGCCGAGCCGGCAGGAGATGAACGAGGTGACCAACCAGCTGAGCCAGATGTACGAACTCGTTGAGGTCTCCGGGCTGGATACCACGGCCGTGCCCCCGGATATCGAGGTATTGATGGTGGTGGCGCCTGAACAGCAGTTGTCGCAGCAGGAGCTGCTGCATATCGACCAGTACCTGATGGCAGGCGGGCGGGCTGTCTTTGCCATAAACCGCGTTCGTGCCAATCCACAGCGGGGTATGGCAACCCCGTTGAATACCGGTATTGAGCGGCTGCTCGCCTCTTATAATGTTCCCGTGAATGCGGATCTGGTTCGCGATGTGAACGCCGCTAATATCCAGGTTCAACAGCAACAGGGGGGCTTTCAGATTGTTAACCAGGTGCAGTACCCGTATATCCCCCTGGTCAATAATTTTGGAGATCACCCGGTCAGCGAGGGCCTTGAAACCGCGATGTTCCAGTTTGTCTCTTCAGTGGATGTCAGCCAGGCCGATTCCAGCCAGTCGCTGACGCCACTTGTCTTGAGTTCTGAACAGACGGGGGTGGCACAGGGGCAATTTAACCTCAACCCCATGCAGGAATGGAACCAGCAAATTTTTCCACAGGCCCATATACCGCTTGGTGTGGCTGTTGAAGGAACCTTTCACTCGGCTTTTGTGGATGTGGATACAATAGAGGTGGAACTGGCCAGCAGCCGGCAAACTTCCCTGGTGGTCTTTGGGGACGGGGATTTTGTCATCAACGGCCGGGGGCAGCAACAGCAGCAACGTTTGCCGCAGGATAATATAAACCTGATGGTGAACGCGGTAGATTGGCTTGCTGATGATACCGGCCTGATTGAATTGAGGACCCAGGGGGTAACCAGCCGACCTCTTGCCAACCTTGCAGACTCCACCAAAACCGTGTTGAAATACCTGAACACCTTCCTGCCGATCGCACTTGTAGTTGGCTATGGAGTGTATCGCTATCAACGGAGGAAAATCAGGCGCCGAAAATGGATAGAATCAGGCGTATAGAAATGGGCAATCCAGACCTGGCATTCACTAATTAACGGATGCAAAATCATTCTTGACTCAGCGCTGTGAATTAAGCAGCATCTCACGACTCACGACTCACGACTCACGACTCACGACTAATAACTAATAACCGGACAAAGCAGTCATGACGCAGGCAACAAAATCACTGGCCATTATTTGGGTAGTTCTATTGGTGATTACCGGACTTTTAAAGTGGACGGACACCTCGTCTTCCAGCGAGGCGTTCCGGACCAGCCTGGTGGAGGTGGATACCGCCATGGTGGACCGGATAGAAATTGAGTCGCCAACCCAAAATCGAATGATTTCTCTGCAAAGGGAAAACAGCAGCTGGATGGTGGGACAAAGTGCTGAAGAGGTGCATTACCCCGCTGATGAGAATGCCATAAAGCGGGCTATTGAGCAGTTAAATGCGTTGAATATACAGGCGGTTGCTACCCGGGATCCCCAAAAGTACACCCGCTTTAAAGTTGACAGTACCGGTACGAAAGTATCCCTGTATGACGATGAAACCCTGTTGTCGAGTCTTATAATCGGGGCTCCCCGGATTATAAGTCGTCAACAGTACAACAATTACGTCCGGCCTGTTGAGGATGAAGCGGTTTATGCCGTGGACCGACTGCTGAGTCCCACATTTGGCAAAGATCTGGAAGGATGGCGAAACAAGGTTGTCTGGGAGCTGGAGGATTCTCAAATTTCCCGGATTGATTTCCTGTTTCCCGCAGACAGTTCATACAGTATCCAGCGGGCGGGTACGGGAAACAGCTGGGTTTCAGAAGGAGACACCCTGAACAGCAGCTCCGTCAGCCGCATTACCAGCAATCTGGGCAGACTGAGAGCCGACGGTTTTGTCAAGGATCAAGCCCCGGATCAGTTCGGAAATGAACGTTATGCCATCCAGGTTCAGCTTCAAAACGGGTCCCGGAAAACACTGCGGCTCAAATCGCTGGATGGGGAGCCTTCATCTTATCAAGCCGTAGCTACCGATTTTCCATATACTTTTACTCTCAACAAGTCGTCGTTTGATAATTCCGTACTGAGAGCACGGGAGGATTTATTGGAAAATTGACAGAGGTTTTGCAAAATATTTTATTTTCAAAGACTCCAAACACCAACCCTCCCGCCTGATACGTGTTTCTGAAGTGGATAAGATGGATTTGAAATTATCGATGAATTTACGATGAGGGAGTGAAGTGGACCCGCCAATGTTATATGATTCACATCAATGGCCTTGCAGTTTCCATTTTGTATTTACACATTAGCTACGGTCCTGATGGGATGGACGAAATGGTTGCCTCTGGTGATGCTCATCCGGCAGACAGCGAAAGCCAGTTTAGGATGGAGTAAGAAGGCAGGGAATCACAAATAAAAATAGATAAAAGGAAGGGATTAAATGGCTGAATTTGCGGACTTGTGGTTTTTGGGGATGATTTTGGCAGCGTTTGCGGGGGGAGCTTTCGGGAGTGCCATCGGGGCCCTGCCCGCCTTTATTTTCACCGGTTTCATGGTGATTGCCGGGGAGACGGCCAGTATTTTGAGCGGAGATTTTTTAGAGCTTCTGACCGCAGACGCCGATCTTGCCAACACCAGTTCCATTACCGGGTCTATTGGCTTCGGACCGGTGTTTGGTCCACATATAAGTTTTGCTGCCGGCGCGGCCGCCTCGGCTTTTGCCGCCAAAAAAGGATACATGGATACCGGTTTTGCCTATCATGAAGCCAAGAATATCGCCTACGCCCAGGGACCCAGGCCGGATGTCATGTTTGTGGGCGGACTGTTTGGGATTTTGGGATACTGGATCACAACCCTTTCTACCACCCTTTCGCTTCCATGGGACCCGATAGCAATGGGCGTCGTGCTGTCGGCGGTGGCTCACCGGCTGGCATTTGGCTATCCACTGATTGGAGAGGCCAGGGAGGGGCTGTTGAATATGGAACCCTTTGAGAATGATGAGCAACGCGTAATAGGAGAAGCCGCAGCCGGAGACAGCAGTTCAGGGAGCCGTCTGAAAGTTGAACCTTGGCTGCCGCACCAGTATAAATGGGGGGATGTGGGAATGCTGGGCTTTGTGGTTGGTATTATGGCCGCTTTTATCACCGTTCAAACGGGAAGTGTGTTTCTTCCTTTCGGAATCAGCGCGGCTTCGCTGCTGTTTTTGAACTGCGGGGTCGCCAATGTTCCGGTCACCCACCACATCTCACTGGTGGCCAGTACGGCTATTGTCGCGGCAACGGGGGGCGAATATGCCCAGAGTTCGCTCTCGCTCATGGTGCTGCTCGGGGGATTATTCGGAATCATTTCAGCTGTTTTCGGCGAGTGGATACAGCGCATTTTTTATTCTCACAGCGATACCCATTTCGATCCTCCTGCGGCGGCGATCGTCATGAGCACCTTTTTGATTGCCATGTTAGCCCTCGCGGGCGTGTTCGCCTCGAGTGCCTGGGTGCCGGTGCCCTGGTGAGTTTGCCGTTAGTCAACAGGTATATCAATTTCCTGTTGATAAAACAGGCTCTGGGGCAAACTGGCTCGCCACAGCCTTCAGGCACACCGTAGGTTCCGGGGTGACCAATTCAGGGAGTGAGCGCGTCCAGCAAGCAATTTTCCATTCTTTTACGATACAGGCTGGGAAGCCGCTAAAAACTGGATACCATCGTCGATATCGCGGTTTATAAATGTTGGGACACATTGTATATAGTCTGCATAAGCGATAGTTTTTTACTCTTCATGATCAATACCAACAGGTAATATTTTTTGGAAAAGATATTTTCGATTTGTTCATTTCCTGATCCGAATAATTCGATGAATTAATTGATAGCGGATGCCCGTCCCGAACAAGAAGAAAGCCCTAAAGCTGGTTGGCAGCGGCTACGCCTGGTTTGTACTCGCCTTTTTAACCCTGGTCTATATCTGCAGTTTTGTTGACCGGCAGATTATAGCGGTGCTGGCCACACGCATTCAAGCAGAATTGAATCTGAATAATTTCAGCGTGGGCTTGCTGTACGGTCCCGCCTTTTCACTGATCTACGCTGTCTGCGGCATCCCGATGGGACGTATGGCCGACCTGTATTCCCGGAAGAAAATTATTTTGCTCGGGTTGGTTATCTGGAGTGTGATGACGTTTATTAGCGGCTTTGCCACCGGCTTGGTTCTGTTAATTTCAGCCCGATTTTTTGTGGGTGTGGCCGAATCCGCGCTAAGTCCGGCGGTATACTCACTCCTTGCCGATTACTTTGAGCCCCAAAGGAGGGCAACGGTGTTCTCGGTTTATGCCTCAGGCATTTTCCTGGGTATCGGAGTCGCTTTTTTAGGCGGTGGATCGATTGCGCAGGCGTATGACTGGCGGACCGCCCTGAAAGCAGTGGGCGCACCCGGAGTCCTGTTGGCTGTTGTCGGATGGTTTGCAATCCGGGAATTGCCGCGGGGACTCATGCAGGAGCAGCGCCGATACCAGTTTGAGCAGTCATTCGGAGACGTGATACGCTATATCCTGCAGAAAAAGACAATTATATTTCATTTTACGGGATTTTCTTTCCTGGCTTTTACCGGTTATACCATACTCGGTTTTATCGGGACGGTACTGACCGATATCCACGGGTCGGAACATCTGATACCCTATTATGGCTGGTTCATGCTGGCTACCGGTGGCAGTGTCATGGTATCCGGTCGACTGGCTGATTGGCTGGCTTCCCGTTATGTGCCCTCCCGGCGCTTTGTCATGGGCATGGTGGCCGCACTGGCCTGTCTCCCGCTTTACTATTTTGGGCTATTTGCGGAGACTGGTTGGTCAGCATTGATTCTAATCGGGGCCGCCAATGTAATTTCTTCATCCTATAACGGTGTCGCGGCGGCAATTATTCAGTACCTCGTACAACCCCATATGCGGGCACTGGCGGGTGGACTGTACCTGTTTGTGATCAGCGTGGTGGGATTCGGGATGGGGCCTCCCGTTACAGGATGGCTGATGGATACGGTATTTACCGGCAGTTACGGTCCTGCCAGGGCGCTCATGACGGTGATCACCTGTTGCGGGATATTGGGAACAGCCTGTTTTTTAATGGCGATGAAAACGTATGATGAAGATGCAGAAAAGGAAGGGTGAAAAGTAAGCGTTAAAGGCTACAGATTGGAAAAGCAACCTGCAACCTTCAACCTGTAACTTTCAACTTTCAACATTAAACATCCCCAAGCGCCTGTGAAAGGGCTTGAAGCGACTTCTTCGCATCTCCAAAGAACATCTGGTTGCTTTCCTTGTAGAAAAGCGGGTTGTCTATGCCGGCATAACCGGGAGAGAGGCTGCGCTTGAACACGATGGTCCGTTCAGCCTCATCCACATTCATGATCGGCATGCCGTATATCGGGCTGCCGGGCTCGGTTTTTGCGACCGGGTTCACCACGTCGTTGGCACCGATAATAAGTACAACATCCGTTGATTTAAACTCGGGATTGATCTGCTCCATGTCATAGAGCTGGTCGTAGGGGACGTCTGCCTCCGCAAGCAGTACGTTCATGTGTCCTGGCATTCGTCCCGCCACCGGATGGATACCATATTTCACCTCGACGCCCTTTTCTTCGAGCGTGTCCGCAACTTCTTTCAACACATGTTGGGCTTGGGCAACAGCAAGTCCATAGCCCGGCACAATGACCACTTTGTTGGCGTAGGAAGTCTGCAATGCCACATCCTCCGGAGTAGTCTCACGAACCGTTTTATCGGTATCAGCAACAGGTCCGCTTCCGCCTGAATCTCCCCCGCCACCGAAGGCACCGAAAAGCACATTGCTGAGGGTGCGATTCATCGCCTTGCACATGATGTTGGTGAGGATCAGTCCCGCAGCGCCGACCAGGGCACCGGAAATAATCAGCAGGTTGTTGTCGATCACAAAGCCGGCCATCGATGCGGCAATACCGGAGTAAGAGTTCAGCAGCGAAATAACCACCGGCATGTCGGCACCGCCGATCGGGAGCACCGTAAGAACGCCCAGCAGCAGTGCAATGCCGAAAATGAGCCAGAAGCTCAGCATGCTGGAGGGATTAACGGTGAACCATCCGACCAGGACCAATGTTCCGGCAGTCAGTAAAAGGTTGAAATAGTTTTGGCCGGGAAAGGCGATCGGCTTACCGCTTATAAAGCCCTTCAGCTTGCCAAACGCGATGAAGCTGCCGGTAAACGTGATGGATCCGATCAGGATACTGAGCCCGATGGTGACGAGATCCTGTCCGCCGAACATAGTGGCTTCCATTCGGGAAAACTCGCCCCATGCCACGAGCGCCGAAGCCCCGCCGCCAAAACCGTTGAAGACGGCTACCATCTCCGGCATGGCGGTCATCTCCACTTTTTTAGCCGCAACGGCCCCGATAACGCCACCAATAAGTACGCCGGCTATGATATATTCAAACGTCAGAATTTGCTGGTCAAACAGCGTGATTACCACGCCCATTAACATACCGAACGCCGCCATCTGGTTACCAGACCGGGCGGTTGCCGGTGAACCCAGTCGCTTGATGCCAATGATAAAGAACGACATCGCAACCAGATACAACAGTTGTATGAGGTCGGGTAGAATATTTTGAATACCTTGTGGTAGTAACTCACTCATCAGTTATCCTCCTTTTTCTTGAACATCTCCAGCATGCGGTCGGTCACCATAAAGCCTCCGACGACGTTAATTGTGGCAAAAATGATGGCGACCATTCCTATGATGTGCGCCAGGTTGCCGCCGACATCACCGGCAACAATAAGAGCACCGATAATGGTAATGCCTGAAATGGCATTGGCCCCGGACATAAGCGGGGTATGCAACGTGGGAGGTACTTTGGATATGAGTTCAAAGCCCACAAAAGATGCGAGCACAAAAATAAACAGATTGAAAATTAAACCAGACATAGTCGTTTTTTTGAATGAAGAATGTAGATCAGTGAATATCGAATTCTGAAGCAGAAAAAGTAAAGTTCAGAGTTCGATGTTCGTTATTCTGCGGTTCAGGATTCGGATTCCTTCAACATGGGGCTGATGATTTCCCCGTGATGGGTAATCGTGGTTTTCAGGATAATTTCATCCTCAAAATCAAAATTGAGTTCGCCCTCCTCATCAATCAGGAGGTTGAGGAGTGCCAACATATTTTTGGAGTAGAGTTTGCTGGCGTGGTAGGCAAGCCGGCTCGGCAGGTCCAGCGGCCCGATAATTTTGACTTCATGTTTCAGGACTGACTCCCCGGGCTCGGTCAGTTCGCAGTTACCTCCCTGCTCGGCTGCAATATCCACCACTACCGATCCCGGCTGCATATCCCGGACCATCTCCTTGGTGATGAGCAGCGGGGCCGGACGCCCGGGGATCAGGGCCGTGGTAATTATAATGTTGGACTTCTGGGCATGTTCGTGGATCACCTGCCGCTGCCGCTCCTGCTTGTCTTCCGAGAGTTCCTTGGCATAGCCGCTGTCGGTCTCGGTATCTTCGCCGACGTCGGGCACTTCCACAAACGTACCGCCCAGGCTTTCCACCTGTTCTTTGACTTCCGGGCGTATGTCGAACGCTTCAACTTTTGCGCCAAGTCGTTTGGCGGTGGCAATAGCCTGAAGTCCGGCAACTCCGGCTCCCAGCACCAGTACTTTTGCCGGGGCAATGGTTCCGGCCGCGGTCATCATCATCGGCAGGTAGCGATCCAGCTCGTTGGCCCCGATCAGCGCCGCTTTGTAGCCGGCTATGGAGCTCATGGATGAGAGGGCGTCCATATTTTGTGCGCGGGAGATTCGTGGAATGGCATCCATCCCCAGCGAGGTGACGCCCAGGCTTTGCAGCTTTTCGACAAGCTCTTCGTTTTGAAGTGCCCACAGAAAGCAGACGAGGACGCTATCTTTTTTAAGTTTTTGCAGGTCCTCTTCGGGCGGGGTGAGAATGCTCAGCAGAAGATCCGCTTCCGAAAAAAGCTTGTCACGGTCAGCGATAACCTTGGCTCCAGCCTCTTCATAGGCCGAATCCAGGAAGTTTGATGCATGACCGGCATCCTTCTCAATCCAGACGTCAAAATTCTTGTCGACCAGCTGTTTGGCCGTTTCCGGAATGAGAGCTACTCGTTTTTCTAATTTCCCTGTTTCTTTAGGTACTGCTATAATCAATATGTTCCCTCCAACTGTCGGTTATAAACTTGAGACACATATAATAAAGGAATAGAATGAAATGCAAATTACTGTAAAAGTAAAGTTTTATCTGGTTACCTCGTCTGTTAATTCGGATTAATCAATTTTGGGGCTAAAATATCGAAAAATACTATCGATTGTATAGGAAATATCAACTCAATCTTGAAGGTTATTTTTTGTATTATTGAACTGGAAATTCAAAACAAAGAATCAGAGAAATGGAAGACATTGCAGGTAAGACATTTGACGTAGTAATTGTTGGAAGCGGTCCCGCGGGATTAACGGCGGCCTTGTATGCGGCGCGCGCCGACTTGAGCCCGCTGGTGTTTGAGGGACCCGAACCCGGTGGCCAGTTGATGCAGACCACAGACGTGGAAAATTATCCCGGGTACCCCGAAGGCGTGCTGGGCCCGAAAATGATGGAGGACTTTCGCGACCAGGCCCAGCGGTTTGGAGCAGACTGCCGCTATGGCATGGTTACGAATATTGAATTTGACGAGCGCCCCTACAAGCTGACCGTCGATGAAGAGACGGACTTGTACGCAAAATCGATTATCATTTCCACGGGGGCTTCAGCCAAGTGGCTGGGACTTGAGAGCGAGCAGCGCCTCCGCGGGAAAGGAGTCTCTGCCTGTGCGACCTGTGACGGGGCTTTTTTCCGCGATGAGCACGTGATTGTAGTGGGCGGCGGCGACACGGCCATGGAGGAAGCCACATTCCTGACGAAGTTTGCCAGCAAGGTCACCGTGCTGCATCGCCGGCAGGAACTGCGAGCCTCCAAAGCGATGCAGAACCGGGCATTTGCCAATGAGAAAATTGAATTTATGTGGGATACCGAACTCCACGAGGTGCTGGGCGATGAAGTCGTGGACGGTGTAAAGGTGATCAACAACGAAACTCAGGAGATAACCACCCTCGACGATGTAACCGGCGTATTTATCGCGATTGGGCACAAGCCGAACACCGACCTATTCAAAGGGGTGCTTACGATGGATGATGTCGGATATATCCAGACGAAAGGCCAGTCAACCGAAACAGACCTGCCCGGCATTTTTGCCTGCGGAGATGCAATGGATCCCGTCTACCGGCAGGCCGTTACCGCTGCGGGAACCGGTTGTCGTGCCGCCCTCGATGCGGAACGGTATCTCGGTGAGCAGGAGGTAAAAGAAAAGGTTGCCGTAGCTGAATAATACAGTTCTAACAAGTAACGAGTGATGAGACGTTATTCATCACTCGTTACTCCTCCTCTTGCTTTTCCTTGCCCACCGTTTTCTCCGTCTCTTCCTCCTTTTGAGATGAATCATCCTTTGCTTTCGGGCCTTCATCCTCTTCAATGTCGATGACAACTTCCGCCTCGTCTACTTCGTATTCATCTTTATCCATCTCTTCTTCGGGATAGCGTTCAACGATAATTTTGACATCATTCATAAACAGGGCAAACATCCCGATGGCCGAAATAACGGGTGCCATTGCCGTAACGAGGGCCGTACCCGCCACGCCCGCGGTAAGCTGCGTCTGAAAGAGAACTTTTCCCTCCTTGTTCTCGATGATCAGCCGGCGCGCACTACCCTCTTTAATCAGTCGGCGAACCTGTTTAATTACCTCTGATACCGTTCCTTTTAACTCTTCCGTGAAGGTCGTTTTTGATTCTGAGGATTTCATAATCTCTTTTTTCATGTTATTCCAACTCCGATGCACAAAATAGATAAAATTTTGTAAGGATCACCCCGCTCACAGGTCTTACTACGTAGAGTTAACGATAAAGATTCAATATTCATAATCATGTTATCAAGAGTATACAGTGCGGCAACCATCGGGGTGGATGCCAAGATTATTGAAGTAGAGACGAATATGTCATCAGGAATGCCAAAATACTTTCTGGTGGGGCTGCCCGACCGGGCGGTTAGTGAATCAAGCGACCGGATAGAGGCGGCCCTTTCCAATTCGGACGCCAGCTTTCCACGGGGACGGGTTACCGTGAACCTGGCACCGGCGGATCTTCCCAAAGAGGGCAGCGCCTTTGATCTGCCCATAGCCGTGGGACTGCTGAATGTTTCCCGCCAGCTAAAGACTGACAAGCTGGATTCTACATTGATCGTCGGAGAGCTGGCCCTGGATGGTAAGTTGCGGCCGATAAACGGCGTGCTGCCGGTCGCCGTGGAAGCTCAAAAACAGGGGATGGAAAACATTATTGTGCCCGCCGATAATGGTCCCGAGGCAGCCGTGGTAGAAGGGATAAATGTCTACGCCTTTGAAAAACTGGTAGATGTGATGGCCTGGCTCGAGGATGATGTGGGGGAACCGCTTCGGGTTGACATTGACGAGATGTTCAGTAAAAATGGGCAGGGCGAAATACTGGATTTCAGTGATGTGCGCGGGCAGGAGAATGTGAAGCGGGCGCTGGAAGTGGCCGCGGCCGGTGGACATAACGCCGTGATGGTGGGTCCGCCCGGTTCCGGGAAAACGATGATGGCGCGTCGGCTCCCCACTATTTTGCCCCCGCTGACGCTCGATGAAGCCCTGGAAACCACCAAAATTCATTCAGTATCAGGATTGCTACCCTCCGGGAAGGCCCTGGTCACACAGCGCCCATTTCGTTCGCCTCACCACACGGTCTCGGATGTGGCCCTGGTAGGCGGCGGCAGCATACCGATGCCGGGCGAAATATCGATGGCCCATAATGGCGTCCTGTTTCTGGATGAGTTGCCGGAATTCAAGCGCAGTGCCCTCGAGGTGATGCGCCAGCCACTGGAAGATGGCTCGGTCAGCATTTCGCGGGCAAGAATGAGCGTCAGCTATCCCAGTCGTATCATGCTGGTGGCCTCCATGAATCCATCGCCGACCGGCGACTGGTATGACGCCTCCGATCCCGCGGGCGCCTCACCGGCACAGATGCAGCGCTACCTGAGCAAGATCAGCGGTCCCATGCTCGATCGCATTGACCTGCATATTGAGGTGCAGAAAGTGAGCTACGAGGAGCTCTCCAGCAAGTCGAAAGGGGAGACCTCGCAGGAGATCCGGGAGCGTGTGGTGGAGGCCCGCGAGCGGCAAACCCAGCGGTTTTTGGGAGTGAAAGGCGTGTACTGCAACGCCCAGATGAATACAAAAACGTCCCGGAAAATATGCAAGCTGGATGACAGCAGTTCCCAGATGCTTAAGAAGGCGATCACTTCACTGGGACTTTCGGCCCGCGCGTATGACCGGATTTTGAAAGTATCACGGACGATTGCGGACCTGGAGCACTCGGAAGAGATCCGGCCGAACCATGTTGCGGAGGCGATTCAGTATCGCAGCCTGGACCGGGAAGGCTGGCTGGGATGACTGCGGTGCATGGCGTGCATTAAAAAGAGTCAAATTTGCTGAGAAAAATTCCGGATGAACCCTTGGTTCGTAGAACATCGGTTGCAACAAAAAATGGTCCTGCTAGTACGAATAGGTGTCGATATCACAGTTGCCTGTTACAAAATGGATAAACATAGATAAGTAAATAGGCGGTTAATGATAAGCCGGCCTTAAAAATGACGCTTTAATGTCCCATGGAAAAATTAAAGATCACTGTTATGACCCAACAAAGTTACGGTAGAGGCGGTTTGGTATTCGTAATTCCCTTTTTGATACTCCTGTTATACCTGCTTTTTGTGTGATATTTCAAAGCAGTATTGACTTGGGGAAGCAAATTGGATATGCTGTCCGCAACTTGTGATGTTAACTCAATAACGGATTATTGCCACAGTTTGCGGAAATAGTATTCCCCACGGCCGTACGACACCCCTTTACGTACGGCGTACCGGATCACCTGCGGGATCAGCTCCAGGTGGGCACCCGCGTGTGGGTCCCCCTGCAAAAGCACAAGTCTATTGGCATGGTGGTGGCTGTCCACGATCGCAAGCCGGATTTCAGCACGCGGCCCATCGAAAAAGTGCTGGACGATACGCCTGTTCTTTCCGACGAACTGCTCAGTCTCACGCGGTGGATTCACCGGTTTTATTACTGTGGATGGGGAGAAGTGATTCAGACGGCCCTGCCGGTGGGACTGAATTTCTATGCTGAAAAATATCTCCAGCCCGGCGATGTCTCTTCTGAAGATGGTTTGGGCCAACAGGAAAAGGAAATTCTGCGGGAGATCAGTGAGAACGGGGAATACCTGCATGACGAAGCCCAAAAACGGTGGTCCAACGGAAAATACAAAAGGGCGCTGAACAGCCTCATCAGGAATGAAACACTCGAAGTATGGGAGCGTCCGGTAATGAAGATGAAACCGCAAACCGAAAAGCAGTGGGATTGGCACCCTGAAAGCACCCCGGAAGAGGTGGATCGGCTGGTTCAAAAGCATCTGGACGAAGGCAAGGAATACAAGTGGATTCAGGCGTTGAACAAGCTTCGCGAGCTGGATCTGCCCAGGTTGAATAAGGAGCTTACCGACCATGAGCTGCTGGAATATTATACGCTGAACAGGATCGCAGAAGAGGGTTTGATTCGTGCCGAAGAGGTAGAGGTAACGAGCACCATTGACGGCTTGGAGCATGATCCGTCCAAAATTAAGAAGCTGAACAAAAAGCAGCAGCAGGCGTTTGAGGCGATCGAAAATCCGCTGGAGGAGGGCAATTTTTCCAGCTTTTTGTTATATGGAGTGACTGGAAGCGGAAAAACGGAGGTGTATATCCATGCCCTTAAAAAGGCGCTGAAACAGGGTAAAGGGGGCATCGTACTGGTCCCGGAAATAAGCCTGACGCCTCAGACCGTAAGACGGTTTTACCAGATTTTCGGTGATACGATCGCTGTGCTCCACAGCGGGCTTACCGACCGCGAGCGTTACAATGCCTGGCAGGATCTTCGAAATGGGGAGAAGCGGATTGCCATCGGGGCCCGGTCGGCTATTTTTGCGCCGGTCCAGGAGGTGGGGCTCATCATCGTCGATGAGGAGCATGACGCCTCCTACAAGCAAACCGATCCGGCACCGCGCTATCACGGTCGCGATGTGGCCATTATGCGGGCTTACCTGAATGACGCTACCGTGGTTATGGGATCGGCCACGCCGAGCATGAACGTGCTGTATAACGCCCGGAAAGGCAAAAGCACCATGCTTACGCTCCCCAGCCGGCACAAGGGAGCGACGCTTCCGGAGGTCCATGTTGTTGACCTGAAGCAGTACCGGTCGGCGATGAAAGGACCGCTGGCGGTATCCCTTTTCAACGCGGTTGAAGAAGCACTGGAAAGGAAGGAACAGGTAATACTGCTTCATAACCGGCGCGGCTATTCCTCTTTTCTGCAGTGTGCCGATTGCGGGCACATCCCGGAATGTCCCAACTGCTCCGTAAGCCTGACCTATCACAAAATACAAGATACACTTCGGTGCCACTATTGCGGGTACTCTCAGCGCATTCCCGGCAAGTGTGGGTTCTGCAACGGCAGTGAGATCAAGCAGCAGGGTATCGGCACCCAGCAGGTAGAAAACGAGCTGGAGAAACTTTTCCCCGATGCGAGCATCAGCCGCATGGATCGCGATACGACGTCGGGCAAGGGAAGCCATGAACGGATTTTGTCGAGTTTTGGAGATGGGGCCATTGATATTCTGGTGGGGACGCAGCTCGTGGCCAAAGGGCTCGATTTCCCGAATGTTACCATCGTAGGCGTCATAAATGCGGATACCGAGCTGGCCTTCCCCTCGTTTCGATCGGCCGAACGGATGTATCAGCTTCTCAGCCAGGTTTCGGGACGGTCGGGTCGGGCCGACAAAAAGGGAGAGGTGTACCTGCAGACCTGGCAGTCAGATCATTTTGCGATTCAGTGCGCGCGGGAGCACGATCACCGTAAATTTGCCCGGCAGGAGATGGCCAAGCGCAAAGATCTCTACTATCCTCCCTATTCCCGCATCGTGGCATTTCAGTTTAAAAGCCGAGATTCCCAAAAGGTGGAGAGGGTAGCCCACGCCTTCACCCGCTGCCTGCGCGAAATCGCGGGACAATACCCGGTCCTGGGACCTTCACCCGCGGCGATCACCAGGATGCAGGGTTTTGTGCGCTGGGAGAGTATGCTGAAGCTGGATCCGCAGTTGAAGACCTCCGAAATTGAGCAGCTGCTGGAGCGTACGTTTGACTATTATGACCAGGAAAAACCAAAGGGAACCAGCAGCGTCCGAATAAATGTTGATGTTGATGCGATAGAGTAAAAATGTCGGCGTTTGCAATATGCGGAAGAAATTCGATTATTAAAGAGCGCAATTGTTATTGAAGCGGTTCCTAATAAGAGGGCAGAGTTATGGGTGAACAACGGGTAAAGCTGGCTGACAGCCAGGAGGAGACTCAGCAGTTTATGAAGAATGTGCTGAAAGACCTCCACGCACTGGACAAGATGTTGAAGGGCGATTGGTTTGAAACCGATCCGCTCCGCATCGGTGCCGAGCAGGAGCTCTGCCTGGTCGACCGGCATGCGAAGGCCTCTCCCACCTCTATGGAAGTGCTGGAAAAACTGGATGACAGCGACTCGTTTACCACGGAATTTGCCAAGTTTAACCTGGAGATTAACCTGGAGCCCCTGGAGTTTACGGGGCGGTGCCTTTCCGAGATGGAAGACAATCTTTCTGAACGGCTTGAGACCGCGCGCAAGGCCGCCCAGGGGTTAAACAGCGACCTTATCCTTACTGGAATTTTGCCGACCATCCGCAAGGCCGATGTGGACATGAAAAATATGACGCCGCTGCAGCGCTACCGGGCCCTCTGCCAGGCGATAAATAAACTGCGGGGCGAAGAGTATGATCTGCGCATCCAGGGGATGGACGAGCTGCTGATGAAATTTGATTCTCCGTTGCTGGAGGCCTGCAATACCGGCTTCCAGGTTCACCTGCAGGTTACACCCGAGGAATTTGTGCGAAAATACAACATCGCCCAGGCGATTACGGCGCCGGTACTGGCCTGTTCGGTGGGTTCTCCCATTCTGTTTGGAAAACGGCTGTGGAGCGAAACGCGGATCGCCCTGTTCCAGCAGTCGGTGGATACGCGCCAGGTGGGCGATCACCTGCGCGACAGCAGCCCGCGGGTGACGTTTGGCAATGAGTGGGTACGTGACAGCATCCTCGATATTTTCCAGGAGGATACGGCGCGGTACCGCGTGCTGCTGAGCTCGGAGATTGAAGAGGATGTGGAGAAAAAGATGTCGGAAGGCGAGCCCCCGCTGCTTACAGCCCTTCAGATTCACAACGGCACGGTGTACCGGTGGAACCGGCCGTGCTATGGCATAAGCAACGGCAAAGCGCACCTGCGGATTGAGAACCGCGTTTTTCCTTCTGGTCCCACCGTAACCGACGAGGTGGCCAACTCCGCTTTCTGGCTGGGATTAATGAACAAGATGGAGGACTACTACCCGGATATCAGGGAAGTCATGGACTTTGACCAGGCCAAGATGAATTTTATTGCAGCTTCCAAAATGGGACTCGATACCAATTTCAGGTGGATCGATGACAGGCGTATTGACGCTGTTGATTTGATTACGGAAGAGCTGCTGCCGATCGCCCGTGAGGGCCTTGAAAAGGCGAATATTCGCGGCAGCGATATCAATACCTACCTGGAGATTATTGAGGAGCGAACGGAATCCGGCCAAACCTTGTCGTATTGGATGATTGAAAATTATGCTTCCCTCCTGAAGGAAAACAGCTCCAAAGAGCAGAGCCTGGCTGCCATGACCACGGCCATGATCAAGTACCAGAAGAAGGGAGAGCCGGTTCACAAGTGGGGCCGCGCCCGGATGGACGACCTGGAGCACTGGCAGCCCACGAGCCTGCTGGTCGAAGAGTTTATGACCACCGATCTATTTACCGTGCAGCGGGACGATATTATTGAGTTTACCGCCGATCTTATCGACTGGCGCCGGATACGGTATGTCCCTGTGGAGGACGACAAAAAGCATCTGGTTGGACTGGTAACGATGCGCAATATTTTTCGCCGGTACAACAATGCCCTGCATCATGATGAGGAGCTGGAGACGACGGTGGAGGAGATCATGATAAAAAACCCAATCACCATTCATCCCGAGGCCTCCATTATTGAGGCGATGGATATCATGGAAAGCCAACAAATTGGCTGCCTGCCGGTCGTCAAAAACAACCGTTTGGTAGGTATCATCACCGAAGGAAACTATATGACTATTACCGCCCGTTTGTTAAGGGTCATACACGCTAACAGCAACAAAAATGATGAACAGTCCGATCTCGACTATTAACCCTACCCCCGCAACACAAGCCAGTTCACGCGTTGTCGGCCGAATTGATGGAGCCGATGATGGTCCCACTATAATTATTATCGCAGGTATCCACGGAAATGAGCCCGCGGGTCTGCGCGCGCTCGAAAGTTTATTTGCCGGGCTGGCGGGGCAGGAACAACATTTTAAAGGGAAACTGGTCGGAATTCGAGCCAATGAACGCGCCCTTTATGAAGGGGTGCGCTTTGTGGATGAAGATATGAACCGGATCTGGTTTCCCTCAATTATTGATAAAATTGAGCGCAGCGCGGCGGAAGAGCTGGAATCCACCGAGCGGGCAGAAATCAAGGAGTTGCTGCGGGTTATTCAGCGCGAGATTCCGGAAGAAACCAACAACCCGGTTATTTTTGTGGATGTCCACTCGTTTTCCGCACAGGGTGAAATGTTTGCTATTACCGCCCGGAAAGAAAACCATATGAAGCTTCTTTCTGCCATGCACGTTCCCATGATTTTTGGTATTGAAGAGGCCCTGCGGGGTACGGCGCTGCGCTATTTCCAGGATGCGGGTTACATTACGTTTGCCTTGGAGGGCGGGAATCACCAAAATAAGCTGACCGTCACCAATAACACCGCGGCACTCATGCTGCTGGTGGAAGCCGCCGGGTGCCTGCCCGCCGCGAACATTCCCAACTATGAAGAGTACAATCGCCATCTGCTTCATCAGAATAACCAGCTCCCCACGTCGGTGGAGTTTGTCTACCAGCATATCATCGAGGACGGAGACCGTTTTGAGATGCGCCCCGGCTATACCAACTTTCAGCCGGTAAAAAAGGGGGAGTGGCTGGCCAGCGACCGAAACGGGCAGATCCGCGCGCAGTGCGACGGCTATGTATTGATGCCCCTGTACCAAAAGCAGGGGGATGATGGATTTTTTATTGTCAGGTAGCAGGTATGATTGCCAAATTTTTTTATCTTGTACCAACCACCAATATTTTAGCTCTTTCATTATAAATGAGCTTAATTTGTACGAATTTTTGGCCAGTCACTGAAGGATTTGTCCTAATAGCATTAAAATCTCCCGTTTGCAATGAATGATTACCAGTTCATAGATGGAACAAGACTGTCATCCGTTATCGAATCGATTATCTTTTCGAGTCCGGAACCGATCACGGCCGTTAAGCTGTGCGAGGTGATCCAGCAGGGCGAAGAAAACCTGGAGCTCGAGCCCGATGCGATCGAAATGTTTGTATCCAAATTGAACCAGCGGTATGATGAAAACGGGCTGGCGTTCAATATTAAGCGGGTGGCGGGAGGCTTTACCTTTGCCACACGCAAAAAGTACGATCCCTGGCTGAGCATCATTCAGCACGAAAATGCCTATCGCAAGCTTTCGCAGTCAGCCATCGAAACCCTGGCTATTGTGGCGTACAAGCAGCCCATTACCAAGCCGGAAGTCGATGACATCCGCGGGGTTGATTCGGGCTATATTCTGCGCCAGCTGCTGGAGAAGGTGCTGATCGAGGTCTCGGGCCGGCTCGATGCTCCCGGCAAACCGCTGCTGTACCGAACGACGGAGCACTTTCTGCAGCATTTTGGGCTTAACTCGATTGATGAGCTGCCCAAGCCGCGGGAGATCGAGGAGATCCTCAAGGATGATGATATGGCGAAACACCGGCAGTTTTTGATCGATCGGCAACTTGAGCTCGAAGATCTGGAAAAGCAGCAGGGAGAGGAAGATGATATCTCCCTGATCGATGTTGTCAAAAAGTTGAGCGGGGACAGCGAGGGCAATGGCGCCCCTGAAGCTGGGCAGGAGGAGCATGACGGAGAAAATGAAGATGAACAGGAACAATCAGGTGATAAAGATAAGGTAGAAGATGTCGTCTCGACGTAAAAGAAAAAGACCTGGAAGCAATAAAAGTAATAAGCAGAATCCAAAGCAAACGCCCAACGAGGCACGGCAGGACTACGCCAAGGATGAAAAGATCCGTATAAACAAGTATATCGCCCATGCGGGATTATGCTCCCGCCGCGATGCCGATGAGTATGTGGAGCAGGGCAAGGTGAAAGTAAATGATGAAGTTGTCACCGAGCACGGGACGAAAGTAACGCGTGAAGACAAAGTTGAAGTTGACGGGCAAACCCTCAGTCTTGAGCCGTTTGTTTATATCCTGCTAAATAAACCGAAGGATACCATAACCACGACCGACGATCCCCGCGACCGTACTACGGTTATGGACAAGATTGAGGATGCCACCGGCAAGCGGGTGTATCCCGTCGGGCGCCTCGACCGCCACACCATGGGGCTGCTGATCCTCACCAACGACGGCGATCTTGCCCACCGGCTGATGCATCCCAGCTACCAGGTGCGCAAGACTTACGAGGTGGAAACCAGCCGGTACCTCACAGATGATGAGCTGGACGAAATGGTGCGGGGGATACCGCTGGAAGATGGAAAAGCGGAAGCATACCGGATCAGCAGGTTGCGCGGCAGGAACGGAATTTTGCTCTCTATCTTTGAAGGCCGTAATCGCCTTGTCCGCCGTATGATTGAATATTTCGGTGCCGAAGTGACCAAGTTAAAACGGGTAGAATATGCCGGTTTGACCCTCAAAGGGGTCAAAATGGGGCGCTGGCGCTATCTGAAACAGAAAGAAATAAACGGGCTGCGGAAGCTCGTCAAGCTGGATACGTTGAATTTTAGCAAGTAAGCAGATATCTATGCCTTTCACTAATATCGTAAAAACTTCAGGAGCGGTAGATTCAACAGAAGGTCTGCCGATCTATTACGACCTTTACGTCCCTTCGGGCAACGCAAGCGCGCGGTTTCCCGTAATTATATTCCTGCACGGATTTAAAGGGTTTAAAGACTGGGGACCCTTTCCAGACGCCTGTGACCAGCTGGCAAGAGCCGGTTTTGCCGTAGTGGCCATCAACTTTTCACTGAACGGGGTCGGGGAAAATATGACCGAGTTTGACCAGCTGGACCTGTTTGCCCGGGAGACGTTCAGCCAGGACCTGGATGATGTGGGCACTATAATCGAGGCCCTGAAGAGGAAGCGGATTTCAACCGATAAAGCGATCCTGGACACCGACACGATCGGCATCCTGGGGCATTCTCGAGGCGGACAAACAGCCGTTGCGGCAGCTGCCGAGTACCCCGAGATTGCATGCCTGGTCACGTGGTCGGCGGTGGCCGACTACAATGCCCGCTGGAGCATGCAGATGAAAAATGACTGGCAGAACAAAGGGTATACCGAGATTATGAACGGGCGCACCGGCCAGGTGATGCGAATCAATAAAGAGGTCTATGAGGATGCGGTGAACAATGCTGACCGCGTGATCGCCCTGAACCGCGTCAGCAACCTGCATCTGCCGGCACTTTTTATTCACTCGCGGGATGATGAATCGGTCCCGCACACCGAAGCTGAAAAACTTTACCGCAACTGTCCATCCGGCGAAAAGGAACTGAAGCTGGTGGATAATACGGGCCATACCTTTGGTGGAGCCCACCCGTTTAAGGAGGAAGAATTTCCCCCAAAGTTTGCCGAAATACTGGATGACACCACCCGCTGGTTCGAGGAGTATCTGAAGTAGCGGCTCGGCGGAATAAGATTTTCACGTGACGCACGTTTTATAAGCTGATGTGCAACTATTCCGATTTCAAACGAACCGTGTACGTGCTGAGATTATCTGTTATTGCGTTTATCCTCGTCGCCAGTCTGCAGCCAGCCCTCCATGCGCAGCATCCGCCGGAATTGATCAATGATGCCGAGTTCAGGCCGGTTGCCCGCCAGGCGGTCGATTCGCTCTATAATTTTAACCCGGAGGCGGCCCGCGACCTGCTCGAGCCCTGGAAAAGGCGGTACCCCGGGCATCCACTCTGGACACTGTTTGACGGAATTGAACTCTGGTGGCAGATTTTGGCCGATCTCGAAGATCGCTCCCACGACGAAAAGTTTTTCAACCTGATGGGGCGGGTGGATTATCAAAGCAGCCGGCTGCTGAGCAAAGACAGCAATCACGCTGATGCCCTGATCATGAAAGCGATCAGCAACGGCTATATTGCCCGGCAGCACGCCAACCGTGATAATTGGATAACAAGTGTAAACCAGTCAAGGAAAGCGTATAACGCCTACCAGTATTTACAGGAGGTACAACCCGAACTGCCGGATCTGAAGCTGGCCGAGGGCCTCAAACTGTATTATTCTGAATATTTGCCGGAGGCTTACCCGGTTGTAAAAACCGTATCATGGTTCCTGCCTGATGGCAACAAGCAGCAGGGGTTGAAGTTCCTGGCAGAAGCCGCACGACACGGAATATTTGCACAGGCCGAGGCACGGTATTTCCTGGCCAATATCAACTTGCTGTACGAGGAGAATTACAGCGAGGCAGCCCGAAACCTGGAGCAGCTGGTGCAGGCCTATCCCAACAACAACTATTACGCCCGCATATTGATTCGGAGTTATTTCCGCATGAACGAAGATGAAAAGGCCCTGCAGGCAATTGAAGTAGTTTTGAAGCGATGGGATCGGAAAAAGCTTGCGTTTGAAGGGGTTCTGAAGGAGGAACTGTTGACCTGGAAGGGGCGCATCCACTACCGGCGATTTCAGTATTCAGAGGCGGCCGATGTCTTACGGCTTGCTTACAGGGTCGGGGCGTCAATGGCCGATCCCGGCAGCCGGAGTCAGCACGTTATCGCCGGCTATTACCTGGGAAGAAGTCACCTGCAGGTTGGAAACAGGGACAAGGCCCGCCGATACCTGGAAGCCGTAACGCAGATGGATGCCCAGGAAAACTATCGAAGCCATGCGGAAGAGTTGCTTGATAAAAGTTTTTAACGCCTGCATACTGTACCTGCGGTTGCCTGTCAGCATCAGGATCGATAAAACAGGCAACTGTAAAGAGCAAAGTTCTTTTTTAAGAATTCCCAGGAAATTATGTATTTATCAAAGGAGGATTAAATAGCTAAGTTCAAAAATATTCGGATATGGAGTATAAAAAAATTATGGTCATGGGGGCGGGCGCCGTCGGGGCCTATTTTGGAGCTCGCATACAGCAAAGCAGTAACGCAGAGGTGGCATTCATAGCTCGCGGAGCGCACCTGGAGGCGATTCAAACCCACGGCATCCGTGTCGAAAGTCCCGAAGGCGACGCCAGGGTGAAGGTGGATGCCTTCGAAAGTCCGACGGAAGCGGGAACACCTGACCTGGTGCTGTTCACCGTAAAGTCTTACGATACAGAGGCGGCTATTGAGGACCTAAAGCCGGTGGTGAGCGAACATACTCAGATTCTGACTATACAGAACGGTATCGAAAATTATGAAAAGTTGAGACAGGCGTTCGGGTCGGATCGCGTGATTCAGGGATTCTGCCGCATCGGGGCGAGCATCACGGAACCGGGTGTTATCAGGCATATTTCCCTGGGGTCGGTGGTCGTTGGGGAGCCGGATGGAAGCAGAACGGACCGCCTGCAGGCCCTGGAAGGACTGTTTGAAAATACGCACATCCAGTTTACAATTTCTGATGACATATGGCACGAGGTCTGGGTTAAATTTACGTGGAACAGCATTTTCAATATGATGACAGCGGTAGGGGAGGTAACGGTGGATAAACTTTTTGTGGAGCCCGAGTCCGAGCAGTTGTGCTACAACCTCTTTGACGAGATCCGGCAAGTGGCAAAGCGGGAGGGGATTGAACTGAACGAGCAGGACCGGGAGCGCATAATCGAACAATCCAGAGCGCTGGAAGGATTTACTACCTCCACGTACAACGACCGCAAGAGTGGAAAAAAGCTGGAGTACGAGGCGTTTACGGGAGCGATCGTTCGACTGGCCCAAAAACACGAAGTTGCCGTACCCTGCAACCAAACGATGTATGCTTTTTTAAAGCTCATCACCTGAATGAGATCAATTATAGACAGCCTCCGGTAAAATCGTTAGTATTGTTCTGACTGATAATAAAAAAGATATGCTATTATGCTGACAGGCTTGATTTCAGATACGCACGACCATGTACCCCATATTAAAAAAGCGGTTGACCTTTTTGAGGAGAAGGGGGTGGAGCTGGTACTGCATGCGGGCGACTACTGCAGCCCGTTTACCATTCCCCATTTTAACGGCCTCAACCTGAAGGGCATTTTCGGAAATAACGACGGGGACCGGTACCTGCTGATGAACAAGTTTGATGCAATTGATGCCGACCTGGAGGGGGAGTTTATGGAGCTGGAGATCGGCTCTTTGCACGTCGCAGTGTACCACGGCACATATCCCGGCATTACGGAGGCGCTATACAAGTCAGGTCTGTATGATGTTGTCGTTAGCGGTCACACGCACACCGCCTTCACCAAAACGGTGAACCATACGCTGGCTATAAATCCCGGTACGGCCCACGGGTTTGATGAAAAGGCCACTGTTGCACTCCTTGATACCGAGACGCTGGACGTCGAGTTTGTTGAGCTGCATTGATTATACGAATTATCTCTGACTCAATGCATTGGTTATATTAAATCAGTTTTAAGAGCCCTTGATGTTACTCGTCAGAGGACTGTTTTCTCATCTGAGGAGTAACCTTAGGTTTTTAAAACCATTTGATTGCTAATAAGATATAGGCCTTAAGCCTCCTTTAACCTGGATTTGTGGTAAGATATTAACTCCCTCATGTACCTGGAGTTTTTGACTCAGTTATTCAATTTAATTTTTAAAGACTCTCGACTCCGCCTGATATGGATGCGCATGGCCTTTTCCGCCTCGTCGGCATTTCTGTTCAGCAGAGCTTGTATAATTTTTTTATGCTCCGGTAGCGTCTCTTCCGGGGGACGCAGTAACCCTTTCTGGTATGCCAGTATATGGACATTGCCAATCATTTCCAGCCGGGAGAGCATTTTATTGTCGCATAGCTGGCTAATAAGACTATGAAATTGTTGATCTGCTTTTTCATATTCTTTTTCCTCAATAGGTTCATTAGATTCGATAAATGGCACAAAGCAGTTCTTAATCGATTCTAAATCTGAGTCCTCTGCTTTTTCAGCTACAAGACGAGCTGCCAACCCTTCAAGAACCTCTCTGCACTCAAATACGTCAATCATCTCTTTTGTGCTGATTTCCCTGACATAATATCCTCTGCGTGGGATGCTCTCAACTAAAAATTCTGATTCCAGTATCTGTAATACTTTGAGCAACGGCGTGCGGCTTACACCAAGTTCCTCTGCGATTTCTTCCTGAACAATTTTTTGTCCTGGTTTTAGCTTATGTTCTAGTATTTGTGATTTCAATTGTTCGTGAATCCAGGAGGTCAAATCTATGTGTTCTGGTGGTGTACTCATATTTATGATATGTATGGTATAATGCTCTTCTTAAATGGACTATGATTTTTTGCAGACATGAAATGATCTGCATGATATCGAGAATATTTCTTTATCTGGGTAATAATTCAGGCAGTAAAATATAAGAGAAATAAAAATATTTAATTATTCCATGTATCGTTGGTTGATTTGAGGAGGGCTTCCATAAAAAAGAGATTGATGAAAACCGTCAGTAAAGACCCTTTACTTTATTATCAGCTATTTTGGTTTATGCATTTAAGATCCTCAAATGTATTGATAAGTCGGTTTACGATACCTTTTTCCCCTTTTCGGAGCCATACCTGTGGATTATAATAAGGTTTGTTGGGTTTATCTGGCCCGTCAGGATTACCGGTTTGTGACTGTAGATACGCCTCGTTCTGGGTATAGTAATCTTTTATACTCTCCCAGAAGGCCCACTGAAGGTCGGTATTGATATTCATTTTAGCAGTGCCGTACGATATCGCTTCCCGAATTTGATCCCGCGTACACCCTGATCCTCCGTGAAAAACATAGGTAACGGGGTTCTTGGCAGTGTTAAATTTCTTTGTAATGATCTCTTGGGCTTCTTTGAGTATTAAGGGTCTGAGTTCGACGTTATCGGGGTTATATACACCATGTACATTGCCAAAAGAGGCGGCAATAGTGAATTTGTCACTAATTTCTGAGAGTTGTTCGTAGGCACTGACTATTTCTTCAGGTCGAGTATACATACTGTTTTGTTCAACATCAGAATGGTCGAACCCATCTTCTATTCCTCCTGTAACACCAAGTTCTACTTCAAGAGTAATTCCCATCCGGGTCATTTTTTTAAAGTATTCTTTACAGGTCGCGATATTTTTGTCGATAGGTTCTGTGGATAGATCAAGCATATGTGAACTGAAAAGGGGGCTGCCGGTTTGTTCGAAATGTCTGCGATTGATAGTTAGCAAACCGTCTACCCAGGGGAGTAGGTCCCGGTTGGCGTGATCGGTATGTAACATAACCGGAACTCCGTACAGTTCAGCTACCTCATGAACATGGCGTGCTGCGGCCACACTCCCGGCAATAGAGGCCTGCTGGCTGGAGTTTAAGAGTTCTTTTCCCGCTATAAAATGACTCCCGACATTCGAAAATTGGATGATCACTGGAGAATTGACGGATTTGGCTGCCTCAAGTGCCGCATTTATGCTATTGGTACCGGTCACATTAACGGCGGGAATGGCAAACTCCTTTTCTTTGGCATGTTGGTAAAGTTGGGTTACGGAGTTACCTGTTAAAACACCGGGGGGGAATATCATGGTACTAATGGTTAGTAATTATTTTGTTAAGGTTTAGACAAAAGCGATAGCATCGTTCTATCACAACCACCATAGAGTAGCTGATTGCCAAAATTAAATTTTGTATTCAAAATTCAATATACGATATTCATTAATGCAAGGCCAGTTATAATCAGTGAATTAGATGGAGTTATCTGTTCACAGTCCTAAAGCTAATGTAAACCCAAAATGATACGCGTCAATAATGAAAAAATACACAATAGCAGCAGTTCACGGTGATGGCATCGGAAGTGAAATAATTCCTCCGGGGATTGCCGTGCTACAGAAGGCCGCAGATCAAATCGATTTTGCCCTTGAGGTCGATGAATTTGATTGGGGGGCGGGATACTATAAAAAACATGGGGACTTTATGCCGGATGATGGTTTGGAAAGACTCGGAAGGTACGATGCCATCTATTTCGGGGCCGTGGGTCTGCCGGATGTAGACGATACCCTTCCGGCCATGATGTATACCTTTAAAGTGCGCACGCATTTCAAGCAATACGTAAATCTTCGTCCCGTGCAGCTGTTGCCCGGCATTGCAAGTCCGTTGCGAAACAAGGGGCTTGACGATATCGACTTTGTGATTATCAGGGAAAACAATGAAGGGGAGTTTGTACAGAACGGGAAGATCATTCACCCGGACGAACCCCACGGTTTGGCAACGGATACGAGTGTATTTACGCGCAAGGGGATCGAGCAGGTGGCTCATTACGCATTCAGGCTGGCCCGGAAGCGGAATAACAAGGTTACCAATGTGACCAAGTCGAACACGCTCATTAACACGCTGGCGTATTGGGACCGGGTGATCGCGGAGGTAGCAGCGCAGTACAGCGACGTCGAGTACAACCAGATGTACGTGGATAATGCTTCTGCCACCTTTGTATTGAGGCCAGAAGTGTTTGACGTGATACTTACGACGAATATGATCGGGGACATTCTGAGTGATCTGGGAGGATCTATTATGGGCAGTCTTGGCCTGGGGCCCAGCGGAAATATAAACCCGGAGAAAGACTACCCGTCCATGTTTGAGCCGATCCATGGTTCGGCTCCTGATATTGCAGGGCAGAATATAGCAAATCCTATTGGCACCATCTGGTCGGGAGCTCTAATGCTGGATCATCTCGGAGAAGAGAAAGCCGCCAATGCAATTGTGAAGGCCATTCAGCAAACAACCCGGTCCGGAATCAAAACCGGGGATCTGGGTGGCAGTGCCAAAACCAACGAAGTGGCTGAACAAATTATCAAAAATATGGATCAGCAATGACTGGCAAGCGGTTGATAGATTTGACACTCACCTTTGATGAGCGCATGGATGGGGTATCCTTTGAAAATACAAGGGTACTTGAAAGAGACGGCTGGAATGCCCGGACCCTCCATATCTACGGACACTCCGGTACTCATATGGATGCCCCACTCCATTTTGGCGTTAATTCCCAAACGATTGATGATTTTGAACCCTCCGAGTTCATAGGACATGCTCATATACTCCGGCTGCCGGTCCAAGAAGATTCATACCTCATTTCGGTCTCCGACCTGGAATCGGTAAAAGATCAGATATCACCCGGGGACAGCCTGCTTATTCAAACCGGGTGGTCGGCATTTGTTTGGGAAGAACGTTATCGCAAAGGTCTTCCCCGAATTTCAGAACAGCTGGCCCACTGGATTGTCGACAAGGGAGTAAAAATGCTGGGGGTCGAACCGCCTTCGGTGGCCGATGTAAATAACCTGGATGAGGTTACCCGAGTCCACCAGATCCTCATGGAGGGTGGAGTTATTATTATTGAGGGGCTGACAAATATAGATAAAATACAGGGCGAAACCTGTACGCTTTTTGCCTTTCCCTTAAAAATAAAAGACGGCGATGGTGCACCAGCCAGGGTAATTGCAATAGAAGATGAATAATCAGATGACGATAGAGGAACAAATAAGGCAATGGCAATCCAATAGCCCGGATTCACGTCTGGTTCGGCAAATACGAAAAGAAAATGAGAAGCTGGATCGCACGCTGGTGGTGCTCGATGACGATCCGACAGGTACCCAGACCGTGCACGATCTGCCGGTGGTTACCTCGTGGGATGAAGAGCTCCTTGCCGAGCTATTCCGGGAGAAAACACCCATTTTTTATGTGTTGACCAACTCCCGGAGTTTAAACGCGGAGCAGGCCCGCGATCTCATTGCAACAATAGCCCGAAATTTAACGGCTGTTTCGGAAAGCACAGGACGGGATTATAGTGTCATATTACGGAGCGATTCCACGCTAAGGGGGCATCACCCGGCGGAGATGGATGCCCTGATTGAGACCATCGGAAAAGAACCCGATCTGAAAGTATTACACCCGGCATTTATTGAGGGGGGGCGGCTTACGTTTAACGGCGTTCATTATGCCGGTGAGGATGGTCGCTACCTGCCTTGTGGGGAGACCGAATACGCGCAGGATCCGACATTTGGTTACACATCATCCCATCTATCGGATTGGATTATTGAAAAAACCGGAGGGCGCGTATCATCTGATCAGGTAGTTTGTCTTTCCATTGACAGGATACGCAACAACAGTGTAGAAGATCTTGCCCGCCAGATACAATTGATAAGTAAAGGAAACTATCTCGTTGTCGATGCGCTGAGCTATCATGATATCGACAAGTTTTGTCTGGCCCTGCTTAAAAGTAAACGCAGCTTTGTAGCAAGGACGGCGGCATCATTTGTGGCATCAATGGGTGGAATAGAACAACGCCCACTGTTATCGGCTGAAGAGCTTGCCTACCATTCGGGATATGGTGGCTTGATTATCGCCGGTTCGTTTGTGGAAAAAACCACACGTCAGCTCAACAAGCTCATAGAGCAGGCTGATCTTAGGCACAAGGTACTTGATGTAAAACAGCTGCTTCAGACTGAGGATCGGGAAAGACTGCTGCAAGAATGGGTAAAAACAACGCAAAGATACATTGAGGATAACCAGGATCTGCTCATCTATACCAGCAGAGAGGTAGTGACCACTGATGAGGTTAACAAACATTTAGATATCGGCAAGAGGATATCAACATTTATTTCAGATCTGGTACGCGCTTTACCTGTCACGCCTTCCTTTTTGATTGCCAAGGGCGGCATTACCTCCAGCGATATTGCGACAGAGGCACTAAATGTAAAAAAAGCCCGCATTATGGGACAGATTCTGCCCGGAATACCGGTCTGGGAGCTGGGCAATGAAAGTAAGTATCCGGGCATGCCCTACATCATATTCCCGGGAAATGTAGGCGGGGACGAGGCTTTGGTGGATGCGCTGAGACGCATCAAGGGTGAGGAGATTTAATTACAGCATTTTTAAGTAGTTCATTTATCTCAAAAACCGGCAATGAAGTAAAATGTAAATCAACAAAATCTGACCTAATGAAAAAACGAGTTTTATTTGTGATTGGTACATTCACATTGTCCCTGTTGCTGTACATTGACAGGGCAATGATTTCTGCTGCAGAAGAGTCGATCTCCCACTCATTGGGGTTTACAGACACTCAGATGGGGTGGGTTTTTGCAATATTTGCTCTTGGCTATTCGCTGGCGCAGGTACCAACTGGTTATGTTGCTGACAGATACGGCCCGAGGAAACTGCTGACGGGTATTGTAACAGCATGGTCAACCTTTACCATAGCAACGGGTGCTGCGTACAATTTTATATCAATGTTGGTAGCCCGGTTTCTTTTTGGGGCTGGTGAAGCCGGCGCATTTCCCGGAATGTCTCGTGCTGTCTACTCCTGGATACCTCTGAAGGAAAGAGGAATTGTAACGGGTATCAACTTCTCAGGCTCTCGAATAGGAGCTGCCGTGGCCCTGCCTGCCGTAGCGTGGCTGATAAGTACCATTGGCTGGCGCATGAGTTTTATCGTATTCGGGATTATTGGATTCTTCTGGGCTCTGCTCTGGTACTGGTGGTTCAGGGATGACCCGGAGGACCATCCCGGCATTAGTGATGAAGAAAAGCAATATATCCTTGAAACCAGGCAAAAGCTTACCAAAGAAGAGGCCGAGGGAAAATTATCGTACTGGAATGTGTTGAAATCCGGGAATGTGATACTGGCGATGTTCCAGTACTTTGGCAGCAATTTCATTTTCTTTTTCTGCCTCTCGTGGTTGTTCCCCTACCTGAAACAGACCTACGATCTTACCATGGTTGAAACGGGTTTCTACGCTTCTGCCCCATTTTTGGCAGGGGCGGCCGGCAACTTTTTTTCCGGTTTCCTGGTGGACTATATCTATCGTAAGGGAAAATGGAAGCTTTCCCGCCGACTTCCGGCCATTATGGGATTTACACTTGTGGCGGTAGGCGTATTGGCAAGTATGCAGATGGATACTCCCGGTGGAGCCGTGCTTTTCCTGTCAATTGCAATATTTGGTGCCGACATGACACTGAGTCCATCATGGTCATTTTGTGTGGATATCGGTAAAAAATTCTCGGGTACCGTGTCCGGAACAATGAATATGGCCGGTAATTTCTTTGGCTCGTTCCTCGCTTCTCTTGCATTTCCCTATCTGACCTCACTGACCGGATCAACAGATACATTTTTCTACCTTGCCGCATTTTTTGCCGTGCTGTCGATAATAGCGTGGTCTTTTATGAATCCGGATAAACCAATCGAAACTATTTAATGCAGTAAATATGCATGATATAAAAGGAGTAGTTGTAGGAGCAGGATACTTCAGCCAATTCCATTATGACGCTTGGAATCGAATAGGAGGTGTGCGCATAAAGGCAATCTGCGATTTGGACCAAGAGAAAGCCCGCGAAGCGGCTGATATGTGGAATATTCCGCGCGTTTATAAAAATGCCGGTGAAATGCTGGAGAAGGAAAAGCCTGATTTCGTAGATATTATAACTCCGCCGTCAACCCATTTACAACTGACTAAATTAGCGGCTGATTTAAATATTGCGGTCATTTGCCAAAAGCCGTTGGCACCTACCTTTGAAGAGGCCGAATCAATAGTGGATTACACGAGAAAAGCCGGTATTCGCTTTATGGTACATGAAAACTGGCGTTTCCAACCGTGGTACCGGCAGATAAAACGTATGATCGATGCCGGCGAGATAGGAGAGCACCTTCACACCTTGTACTCCAGAATGCGTACCGGAGATGGATGGGGCAAAGATGCCTACCTGGATCGCCAGCCGTATTTCCGAACGATGCCTCGTTTGCTGATCTACGAAACGGGCATCCATTTTATCGATACCTACCGGTATTTAGCCGGAGAGGTAGACTCGGTCTATGCCCGGTTGAAACAATTTAATAAAGAGATAAAAGGAGAGGATGCCGGTATTGTGCAGTTTAATTTCAGCTCAGGGGCAATGGGGCTGTATGACGGGAACAGGTACAATGAAAGTATTTATGCCGATAACAGGTACACGTTTGGGGAAGTAACGGTTGAAGGAAATGGAGGTACGTTGCGATTAGATGGCAAAGGAAATCTTTCCATACAGAAATTGGGAGAACCCGTAAAACCAGTGGAATACGAACACCATAGGAAAGGGTTTGCCGGTGACAGTGTCTACTTTACGCAGATGCACTTTTTGAATGGTTTAATAAATGACTCTCCTTTTGAAACAAATGGGCCAAATTACCTTCGGAGCCTGAATATACAGGAAGCCATATATAAATCTGCTGAGAAAAATTCAGTTGTCAGAATGAAAACTGTCAAGTCCCGCAATAAAATTGTGGATTGACATATTCAAAAGTTATTTCCCGCAGTAATAAAGAGCAGTAAACAATGCTCGGTTAGTTTGAATAATGAGTTGAGTATCCAGGCTTTTGCTACTGAGCAAGAAATATACTTATAGAATAAAATTCTATTCCCATAAAAGGGATAGAGGACAAAGGAGAAAGGAAAATTAAAGAGAATTTTAGTCTCGGCAATGTGCAAGATGTGTGAATGAGTATTTGAAAACCTGTAAAAGGGAGCAATAAAGGGATGCTAAAAAAGGGATACGGTATGACAGCAATAGATACAAAATCGGATGAAGCCTTGCTCAGGCTTATCAAAGCTGATAGTCAAAAAGCCCTGGAAGAGCTGTTTGAAAAATATTATGACCGGCTCTGTGATTTTGCTTTTCAGTATGTAAAGTCCATTGACTTGTCTGAGGAAATTGTTTCAGACGTGTTTTTAAAAATATGGGAAAGGCGTCACAGGCTTAATATTTCAAAAAATTTAAAGGGCTATTTGTATACAGCTACCCGGAATCAAGCACTTAACTATCTGGAAAAGCAGGATAATGAGCTAGAGTCATTGACTGAAAATGCCCGTGAAATAGAATCTGGCAAATACCATCCTGACGAAGAACTCATATTCAAAGAACTGGAAAATCGCTTGGAAGCATTAATTAATACACTGCCCCCGCGAAGAAAGATCATTTTTAAGCTAAGTCGACTTGAGGGGTTTACGTACAAGGAGATAGCTGGAATTTTGTCAATATCTATTCATACGGTGCAGAATCAGATGGTAGCGGCAGTAAAGACATTAAGTTCCTATACGGAAGATGATCAGTGAAACATTTCATTCTTTTGTGACAGGCCATTGAAAAATCTATTTCATCACGAATGAGTACAAAAACAGGCGAATTGTGTTAATCCCTCCCCCTCCCCCCGTGTTAAGATCGCTACGCCCCCAACAATGTATAATTTGGAATACTGGCAATTTTACAGGTTGAGCCAATACACCTGTATGTTACTTTAATTTACAATAATTAAAAATTTATAATCAGCCTGGAGTAGTAGGTCACCCTCCATATTCCTGTCTAACAAGTGAAGTCAAAAGGTAAAATGTAGTTCATGAAGCAGTACGAAGAAAAAATCTGGATACTCATAACTCGTGATCTTTCAAATGAGATTACATCACAGGAGCAGGAATTGTTAGAAGAATGGCTTTCAAGCGATCCTGAAAATCGGGCTTTTTACAATCGGGTTAAAAAGGCTTGGGAAGATGAACCTGAAGTATCTCTTAACAATTCGCACTTGTTTGATTACGAGCGGGGGCTCAGCAGGTTAAGGTCGAAGCTTTCAAAAAAAGAATCCAATTACAAAAATGCCCACAATATTCTAAACAAATCTTCGAGTTTTTCTACCTGGAAAGTTGCCGCTTCCGTATTACTGATTGTTGTTTCCCTGTCGGTGTTTATTACCGTTCAGTATTGGGAGGAGCCAACAGTCACCTATACAACAGGCGGTATGGAGCAGCGAATAATATCACTTTCTGATGGCACAAAAGTGCACCTGAATAAAAATTCGAAAATCGAATTCCCCGAAGTTTTTAAGGGCGATTACAGGAGAGTGGAATTGAAAGGGGAAGCTTTTTTTCAAGTGGAAAAAAATAATGATAAACCATTTAAAGTCCACTTGGAACAGGGCATTGTGGAGGTGCTGGGCACCTCGTTTAACATAAAAGAGATGAAAAAAAGTGGTAAAACCCTGGTTGCGGTAAAAGAGGGTCGTGTTTCGTTTGAATCCGAAATAGCTGAACAAAACGACGCAGTCCTGTTGTCTGCTGATCAGGTCGGGATATTGTCCGCTATGGATAAGACGATAAGAGTAGAGGATTCCAGTGTAGATAATTACCTGAGTTGGAGAAGTGGTGAATTGAAGTTTGAGCGTATGCCCCTGGATCAGGTGTGCCTGCAACTGGAGCGTATTTATGAAATTCAATGCGAATTAGCAGATCCGGAATTGAACTCACTGACACTGACAGTGCATACGGAAAAACTCGAAATGGATGATGTTCTCAGTACGATGGCCATGTCACTGAATATAGAGTATCAACAAAAGGAAAATAAAGTTATTTGGTATCGTAACTAGTTCACGCTGTGAAACAGTAGGTAAATTTAATTTCAGATGTACGAATATTAAGCCAAAAGGAGGACAGCTTTGATGAGGAATAAGTAGGTACAGGGATTTAATGCAAGGGGATAAATAACAGTTATAATAAACAAGGATGGAAAACTATGAAATATTCGATTCAAACGTTACAGGTGCTAGGTGCGCTTGTTATCACAACTTTTTTTATGGTTGGGATAACATTTGCGCAGTCAGAATCTAATGAGGATGTCGATAAGCAACTCTCTTATAATGAAAGGCAGAGAGTGTTAACCGATTCCAATCCCATTATCAGTCTGAATTTGCAGAATGTAGAACTTGATGATGCCCTGAAATCAATTGCTCAAAAGTCAGGTGCAGGTCTCTACTATAATGCTGATCTGTTGCCAGAGAAGAAGATCAGTATTGAGCTAAAAGGGGTATCACTTAGCAGGGCGTTGGAAGAGGTGCTTGAAAATACCGGATTAGAACCATTTACATCCGGTCGCAATATTATGTTGCGGGAAAAAAATATAGCCCTATCTCATCAGGATAAAGTAGTAATTGAGCAGGTAACCGGTTCTGTAACTGATGCTGAATCTGGTGAGCCACTTCCAGGGGTTAATGTAGTTATAAAGGGGACAACTACCGGTACCTCCACTGATGCTGCAGGGGAATACCAGTTAAATGTACCTTCACTACAAGACACACTGGTATTTTCATTTGTAGGGTTTCAACGACAGGAAGTGCCAATAAATGGGAGAACAGAAATAAATGTCGAACTGCAAACCCAGGCGGTTACCGGTGAAGAGTTGGTGGTCGTTGGTTACGGCACGCAAAGAGAAGCTGATGTAACGGGAAGTATTGGGAGAGCAGATCCGGAGGATATGAACAGAGTTACATCAACAACTGTAGGTCAGGCATTGCAGGGTCGAGTTCCGGGCGTTTTCATTAAAAATCAGAATGGCCAGCCTGGTGATAATAAGACCTCTATCAACATACGTGGATTTGGTGATCCCCTTTTTATTGTTGATGGGATGCCTGTTGACAAGGAGGTATTCCAGGATCTGAACCCCAATGATATCGCTGAAATTAATGTACTGAAGGACGCTGCTTCAGCGGCAGTTTATGGAGCAAGAGCCGGAAATGGCGTAGTCCTGGTTGAAACCAAGCGGGGATCTGTTGGTGATATTCAGTTCTCATACAAGGGAGATGTGGGACTTCAAGGCCTGACAATGGTTCCAGATGCGATTGACTCTTGGGAATATATGGCCTTGTACAACATTGAAAATCGTGATGGTGGTCAAGATTATCGCTGGTCTCCGGAGACGGTCCAAGAGTTCAGACAGCATAATGATGGATCAGACCCAGAAAATTTTCCTAGCGTGGATATGTTTGAACTTATTCCTCGTGATGCGGCACCGATGATGACTCATAACCTGTCTGTATCGGGGGGGAGTGAGCGTGTACGTTATTTTGTATCCGGAAGCCTGTTTAATCAAGAAGGACTGGAAAAGAATGTCTTTGGTGGTACAGATACTGAATTTAACCGGTACACGGTTCGTGGTAACCTGGATGTGGCTATTAGTGAAAGGTTTGATTTTGGTCTCGATATGAGTTACAACCTGCAGGATTTTTACGGTCCTAGAAACCAAATGGAAGGCACAGACTGGTCGCAGGGTCAGGGAATTTTTGCCCGTAGTGGTCGGTGGCGTCCGTTTCATTCCATTGTAGAGCTTCCCGGCGGGCATCGTGAGTTTCCAAGAGGTGCACCTGGGGGACAAACCGTAAACCCTCTGAATTTAGCGAGTGCATATATTGGCGGTTCCCAGGAGTTTCAGAGACAGCTGATTGACCTGAAACTGAGTGGGGAGTATCAACTGCTTCAGGGATTAAGTACACGGGCTGTTTTAAATTATCAGACAACCAATTTGCAGGATAAGATGTTTCAAAAGGAAGGCCCGGAATATCGCTATAATGCAGAAACGGAACAGCATGAGCGTGTTCGTGCTCTAAATGCTGATACCAGGGTCGAACGAAGAAATACTCAAATCGAAAATATTAATTTCCAATACTTTCTGAATGGAAATCACACATTCGGGGAGGATCATACATTAACCAGCATGTATGTGTTTGAATATATCCAGGAAGATTTTGAACGATTTGATGCAAGCCGCATCGCATACGAATTTCCCATCCCCCAACTGAATGCGGGCCCGCCCAGCCAGATGTTTAATAATGATGTTATAAGCAGAAATAAACGGATGGGTCATATAGGCAGGCTTAATTACAATTATGCCGATAAATACTCCCTGGAGGCAAGTGCAAGATATGATGGATCCATACGGTTCCCGGAAGGTGACCGGTGGGGTTTTTTTCCATCCTTTTCCGCGGCATGGAATATTACAGAAGAACCATTTCTGCAGGAGAGCGAGACGCTGGATTTCCTGACGAACCTAAAGCTCCGGGCTTCCTGGGGACGACTTGGTTTTGACGGGGCCGGTGACTTCCAGTTCCTGTCAACATACTCATTTGATGATTTTGTAATCTTCCAGGACAATACTCTTCGGCGAACGATCAGTAGCGACGGCCTTCCCAACCCGAATATTACATGGGAAAAAATGGACATCATGAATATCGGTGTAGACGCCACCTTCTGGGAGGGAAAATTGGAAGGTTCATTTGACATTTTTAAACGGGATCGTTTCGATGTGCTGGGCCAACGCATTTTAGAGGTCCCGCCTGTCGTGGGAGCAGAGTTGCCTCAACAAAATTTCCAGGAATTTGAAAACAGGGGACTGGAATTCAGCCTGCGCCATAACAATCGAGTCAATAATGATTGGAATTATACTGTAGGTGCTAATTTTGGGATCCACGAGGAAATCGTAAGACACACAGATGAGCCTGATTTCATCAACAAGGAAGTAGAGCGACGTGAAAAGCAAATTGACCGGCGAGCAGTTTCAGGTCCGTTTGGGCAGATATGGTATTATGAAACTGACGGGTTGTTTGCATCTCAGGAGGAGATCAATAGCTGGGCGGATATTGATGGTAATGGAAATCGTTCTATCCAGGTGGGAGATGCAAAAGTCGTGGATAGAAACGGCGATGGCAGGATTACCGATGCTGACAAGTATATAGCCAGCTCCGGTACTCAGCCACGGTTTACATTCGGATTCAATACCCGTGTCGGCTGGAAAGGGTTTGAGCTTTCCACGTTCTGGCAGGGTGCGGCTCTTTTTGGCTGGAATCTTGACTGGAGTGAGTTTGAGGAACCGTTCCCATCCAATGGGGTTGCCCTGCAAAAGGACATAAAGGATGCATATATCCCGGAAAATGAATTTGGCCTCCCCACGGTAAGTGCAGAAGAGGCAAGATGGCCGCGAGCTTCGGGAATATTCGATGACGAGTACGACATGTTTTTGATTGATGGATCCTACTTGCGACTCAAACAGGTTCAAATAAGCTATACCGTTCCCACAGACCTAGTTAGTGGACTAGGATTAAGAGGTGTGAAATTGTATACAGGAGGAACCAATTTATTAACGTTCTCAGATCTTGATTTTTTAGACCCTGAGATTGATGAAAATCCTGCACAATTTTTTGGAAATTATCATCCACAGACCCGCGTGTACAATTTTGGGGTTGAAATTGATTTCTAAAATGAAATTCAATCAAAAAATTCACTGGTAAAACAAATTTATAAAGTTATGAAAAACACAAAGCAATTATATAAACCGGTAGCACCGCTTATCATTTTACTTCTGGTTTTGGTTTCCTGTGAGGGCGTTTTGGACCTTAATGAGGATCCGAGAGACCGGGTAAGTGCTGAGCAGGTATTTCAGGATGAAGCTTTTGCCGAGGCACTGGCAGCAGACTTGTACGCAGGGTTCCCCTTTAACGGTTTTAACAGTCCCGGCTTGCGTTTTGACGGCACGCTTGGACATCACGATTTAGGCACTGAGAGAGGGGGTAACTTTGAGGGTTGTAGAACTCATGGCGGAATGGATGCAGAGACAGATTGTGTAGGGTTATGGGACTACGAGTATATAAGGGATCTGAATTCCTTTATAGAAAATATCCGGGCTTCCGAATTGTCTGAAGATTTCAAGTCCCGGCTTGAAGGCGAAGCCAGGGTATTGAGGGCGGCCGTCTATTTTAAAATGCAGTCCAGGTACGGAGGCGTACCCCTGGTTGATGTTGTGCTCGATCCGTTTGAGGAGGTCCCGGAGCAATATCGGGTAAGAAGTACGGAGGAAGCACTCGCCGACTTTATAGACACGGAGTTGGAAACAGCAGCGGGTATGTTAGCGGGATTGGGAAATCCCGAAGAAAAAGGCCGTGTTAACGAATGGACGGCCTATGCCTATAAAGCACGGGCGAATCTTTGGTCGGCTTCAATTGCAAATTTTGGCACGCTGGCAGATAACGGGCTAACAGGCATTCCATCATCCAGGGCTGACGAATTTTACCAAAAAGCAAGTGATGCCGCCCAGCAGGTAATTAATTCTGGGGCTTATTCATTACTTCAAGGGGGCGACCCGGCCCAAACCTATTGGAATATTTTCGTTGAAGACTCAAATCCGGAGATTATATTTGAAAGAATATATAACGGCGTTGAAATTAACCATCCGTTCGCTCACCAGGTTCAACCGACTCCATTTTCAGAAGGACAGGGTTCGGAATTGAATCCCACACTGGGACATGTAATGAGTTTTGAAAATTTGGACGGTACGTTCACCAATCCGGATTTAGGGCCAGATAACTTATATGATAATGGTGCTGCGCCCTGGGCCAATAAAGACCCGAGAGTCCATGCACAAGTCCTGTTTCAGGGTGATTTATATGGAGGTAACGTTGTACAATCATATGAAGGTCTGGATCCGACACAAGGAGGGACCAACCCGGACAATATAATTTCGGAAGTCGGTGTAAATTTTGAAGGTACTCCCACCGTTGGAGATGCCAGTCGAAGGCAGGCTAATCAATTCTTTCCATCCACGGGACTTTTACTCTATAAATATGTGCCCGATGAAGATATACTGATACCGGATGATAGAGAAGATAACAATTGGAAAGAGTTGCGATTGGCCGAGATGTATTTAATTGCAGCAGAGAGTGAATTTGAACTGGGTAATCTGGCTGATGCAGCTGAATTTCTCAACTACACACGCGAAAGAGTCGGTTTACCAGAGTTGGATGCAGGAACAATAACGCGTGAACGGGTGAGAAGAGAACGAACGAGTGAGTTGGTATATGAAGCTCATCGATGGGATGATCTGCGAAGATGGAGAATTGCCCAGGATAGATTGGATGGCCAAAGGGTACAGGGAGTCCGGACTATTTTACACCATGAGACAGGTCAATTTTACTTTATTCCTATGGATGCTGAAGCGACGCAGCGTGAGTTTCGGCCGGAGCATTATTACAATCCGATTACCAATAGCAGAATTGAAGAAAATGGAGACTTGGTGGAGAACCCCGGGTACTAAGGGAGTGGCTGTTCCAAATTCTATTCAAAAAATAAATTTGCAATTTAAATAAGATGAAAATGAATGCTATAACAATTAGAAAAATTCCGACTTTAGTACTGATGGCAATTTGTGTAGTCGTTTTATCGAGTTGTAGCGAGACGGTCACTGATTTTGGTTATGATGGCCAGATCAGTGGCATGATACTCGATCAGGATGGAAATCCGGTTTCCGGGGATATCTCAAATGCAGCTTTAACGGTATTTGTTTTGGGGGAAGAGGATCGGGTACCGCTGGAATTGAGGGTTAACGGCGATGGTTCTTATTCAAATCTGCAGTTGTATCCACAGTCTTATACCGTTTGGATTGAAGGTCCTGTTGATGGCCCAGGCGACCAGAATGTGGATCTCACAGGTGACCCTGTAGAACATAACATTACCGTTACACCCTATTTGGTGATTCCTGAGCCCACAGCTACCGTTTCCGGTGGCGATCTTGAAGTCAATTATGAGATAACTCCCAGCCAGGGACATACAGCAGAAGAACGAGTTGTGCTGGTGAGTTCGGTTGCCAAAGTGGGTGTCAACACCGGCAATGGTCCCAGGTGGCAAACCCGACAGGAAACGCTAGGCAGCAATTCGGGAACTGCAACTGTTACACTTGATTCTGAGCTCCTGGAGATGGCGGAAGAAAGGGGCGGTGGCAATTTATATATCCGTGTGGCCGCGCGGTCTGACCAGACAACCGAATGGAATTATAGTGTCCCAATTGCTATCGAGGCTCCCTAAATATTCCAATATGAAGATAGATAGCGATAGAATAACGTAATAGATCGGGAATCTGGCAGGTAGGTGTTAGTGTCCAGTCAACCATAACCATTCGGGTTTACGGGATACTGGAACGCAGATGAGGCTTATACTGCGGATTAACCACAGAATAGGTGTTCCGAAGCATACCTTCACATGATCTACCTGCATAGATCAGCCTGATTGGTGGTATCCGCGTTCTGCCAGTAACGGCCGAAATCCAGGGTTTGGCGGCGTACACTAGTTACGGATGGCAGTAATAGTTCAGGGTGGCTTGTTAAGTGAAACGTTAAAGCCGAGACCCCGGAAAAATAGGCTCCAACACGAATATCAATCTCATGCGGAAAATTTTAGCACCATTTAGCCTGCTTCTGTTTTTCTTCTTTTCTGCAATAGAAGCTATTGCTATAGAAAATTTAGATGGAGGCGATGGTGTGAATATAATATATATTTTAGTTGATGATCTGGGATATGGAGACCTAAACCTTGAATTGGAGGGTGTTGATCAATTCAGCAATCCATATATAAAAACTCCAAATCTATCGCGATTCGCCAAAGAGGCGCTGGTTTTTACGCGGCATTATGCTGCGGACCCTACCTGTTCACCTTCCCGGGCTGGTTTATTGACGGGAAAGACTCCGACTAGGCATAATATCAATCGGTGGATAAACGATTTGGAGGAAGATGACCAATATTTTTTAAGCGGTAAAGAGGTAACTATCGCGGAATTGTTAAAACAAAATGGTTATCAAACGGCCATTTTTGGCAAGTGGCATTTAAACGGCGCGGACTGGACAGAACCCGAAAACTGGACAGGGTGGACCGGTTCTTTTCCCAATCAACAGGGATTTGATTATGCGTTTGTCTCCAAGGAAAATCCACACAGAACGGCCAGTTTACAGACGAATGCGATGCGTAACCCGGGCGATTTTTACTTGTCAAATGAGGAGGTGACCGGCAAACATCTGGGTGTAATTCAGGGCTATTCCTCTCAAATTATAACGGACAGGGCAATCGATTGGCTCCAACATAAAAGAAATCCTGATAAACCTTTTTTCTTGTACCTTCCCTATGATGCCGTTCATGAAAAAGTACAGAATCCTCCGGCTTTTAATGCTTTGTACAATACGGGCAATGTTCCGAAAAATAAGTACTATGCCAATGTAACCTACCTGGATCATCATATAGGGCGGATTCTGGATTTTCTTGATCAGCAGTGGGAAGTAGAAGACACCATACTCGAAAATACCATAATCTTCTTTTCAAGTGACAATGGACCTGAAGTACGCGATGTATACTGGGGTGCTCATCGCTCTTATGGGACTTCCTATCCGTTGTTCGGACAAAAGCGACAATTGTATGAAGGTGGAATTCGGGTACCTGGTATGGTTCGATGGCCGGGCAAAATAAAACCCGGAATTACCAGTGAACCCAACTCAACGGTCGACGTACTGCCTACCGTGGCTGAATTGACAGGAACAGAAATACCGGAGAATCTGGATCTGGATGGTGAAAGTCTTGTACCTTTGCTGCTAAAGAATGAAAAAATAGAGAGGGATAAACCTTTATACTGGCAGAATGAACTTACCGGCCAGGAGTGGGCAATAGCAGGCAATGGTTACAATCAAAAGTATGTTGGACCCGAACCACTTGACTTACCGGTTCCGAAGGTGGTTATATCAAGGGGACCGTATGTGATGAGAGGGTATACCGAGGGAAGAGAGGAGCAATTCAAAAAGCCGACAGTGTTTCAATTATATAACGTGGAGAAGGATCCGTTGGAAAAGGTGGAAATGTCATCGTTTAAGCCTGAACTGTATGAAGAAATGAAAGAGGAACTTCTGGCCATGTGGGAGAATGTACAACAGGATCGGCTGCAAACAGAAAATGAAATTGTCAACAAAATCGATCAGCGACAGTAATTCTTGGTCAATAATCATTTGAATACATAGCAGATAAAAATTTTTATGCAGAATCATTTTTTAATGTGTATCACCTTATTGCTTATACCTCTTTTTGTTATCACAACGCATGCGCGTACGACAGGAATAAATAGTTTGAATGATGATATCATAGAAAACACACCATATAAAACTAATGGGCATCATAAGGAGTATGGTGATACCACTGTTGTAGAGATCAGATCAGAAGGGGTTGAACTGAGTTATTCTGTAACAGAGATACGTGCCAAAGCGGGTAGTATTTTAAAGATTGTATATATCAATGACAGTGATATGAGTCATAACATTGTATTGGTCCGGGAAGAAAAGGATATCAGACCGGTGGGTATTGCGGCTCTTCAGGCAATATCCAATGATTGGATTCCGGAGAAAGAAATGGATCGTATTCTCGCATACAGTGCATTGGCTTATTCCGGTGATACAGTAGAAGTTGTTTTTGAGGTACCGCCACCTGGGACATATCCATACATCTGTACATACTCTGCTCACTGGACCCAGATGCAGGGTCGGTTAATCTCAACGGAATAAGATCTTCAAGTGGTACAACATTTATAGAATCAACGAAGAAAAGTCTTGCACAACAACAATTAATGTTCAACCAGTTTATCCATTATGGCTACAAATAACACGGTATATCGAAGTAAAAAGTGCCTAAACCTTACAGTTGCCTTCCTCCTGGTGTTGATGGTGGGTTCAGCTGTTGACACCATGGCACAAAGTTCAAATAGCGAACAAAAAGTAAAATTCAGAACACATATCATTGATGATTCTCTTATCGGGGGGGCGTTTTCCAATACAGCTCTTGCTGATATGGATGGTGATGAAAATCTTGAGTTCATCATGAGTTCGCGTGATACGGATAAAATATATGTATACAAATATCATGAACCTGGGTATTGGACCAAATTTATAGTGGGCGAAAATCCACCAACCGATGCCGGTGGTACTGTATTGGACGTAGATGGTGACGGGCTGCCCGACTACGTGGTAGGTGGCGCATGGTACCGGAATTCTGGTGATCTCAACGAACCGTATAAGCAAATTGTATTCGATGAAGACATTATGGATGGCTCTATCCACGATCAGGTCGTAGCTGATATCAATGGGGATGGACGAATGGATATGATTACAATGTCGGATCGGAATAACTTTCGGTGGTATGAGATTCCCAGTGATCCCACAGATTCATGGATACGACATGACATTGGAGAACCTGTCCATGGCGGTGTAGCACCCAAGGGATTTGGAGATCTTGATGGAGACGGAGACACTGATGTAGTTCGTACAGATGTATGGTATGAAAATGTTGATGGAGAGGGGACCGAATGGGAGAAACATGATCTGGGCCCCTTCATGCCCCTGCCGGAGGGCGAGCCAAGCTGGGCAGCCGATGCGGCAAGATCGTGGGTCGCTGATATAAATCAAGACGGGCGACCAGATGTAGTCCAGACCGTAGAAGAAATGCGAGGGGGCAGAGTCTGGTGGATGGAGAACCTTGGTCCGGATTCCAATGGAACAATAGAGTGGCACCGGCATGAAATTGCAGGATGGGATCGTGTAATGGGAGGTCTGCATTCCCTGGGTGTGGCTGATTTTACCGGAGATGGCAAACTTGATGTTATTTCGGCTGAACAGGACTGGCAGCGGGCTCGTCCGGGAGAAAACGGGGAATTAAATCCGCGCTATTATTTATGGGAAAATCTTGGAGTCGGTCCTTCCTGGTCCAACAATCCAACCGTTGAATGGAAAGAACATGTGATTTCTGATGAAAATCTTGGTGGTCACGAGATTGTATTTGGAGACGTTACGGGCAATGGTATGCTTGATATCGTTGGAAAGCCCTGGAGCCCGTCAGATAACAACGCTTTGGGAGGTAGAGCATTTGTAATATTCCTGGAAAACAAATCCATCCTGGAGTGAAATTTTAATAATCCATTTTGCTGGTTGAACATTAAGTCAATCCCGCCGGGGGACATAACGATCAGTCGGTGGGTAGGGATTGGTTATTTCCACTTTGGGATGGCTGATTAGAGCTGGTTTTTTAAACATACAGCTGTTCACCAGTGGCCATGAGTATAGTTGAGGAGGGCTTTGCAAAACCGTTGTTTTGACCAATATCGGTATTTTCGCAGATTCGAAATCCTCATTTATGGAGTATAAACTGCGGTTCCGAATCCGCTCAGGCTTTGATCTTGACCAAGACCCCTGGTTTTGCAAAGCCCTCTTGAGATGAGTTCAAATAAAAATTGATAAGTTAAATGTTAACATGGTTTATAAGATGAATGTTTTAAAACAGGTATTGCTATCTTCAGTATGTTTATGGTTTGCTTCTTTAGGCCTGCCGAAAACTACACAGGCCCAGTTTCAGCCCTCTGACAATATGAATCCGATGGACCATGGGCCATTTGTAACCTCTACGATTACCCATGATCCGGTTACGACCAGCAGCATATTTGTGTATAAAGGAATAGCTGTTAAAGTGGGAGAGGATCCAGAGGCCGTAATAACATTTGACACGGATCTGCTGCGCATGGCTGGTGCCTGGACCGGGGGATTTCTCCAGTGGTACCTGGCGCGGGACGGGCTTGAGGATTGGCCCAGCCCTGCTGGTATTACCCATTTCGAGACGAGTCAGACACCCGGATGGACGCTCGATGGAGAATTTGATGATCCCAGGAGATGGCCATATGGACCTATACCCAAAGAGCAGGGCCATTACAAGGGACTGTATACCCATGGGAAACAGGTTCTGTTTTCATATACCATTGGTGACAGTGATATCCTGGAACTGCCGGGTTTTGACCGTGTGGATACTCACCCGGTATTTACGAGAACGTTTAATTTGAGTCCCACGGAGGAGACGCTCTCTTTACATGTGTTGCAAGTACCGGATAGCGCAAGAACGGTAATACAATCTGTTTCCAATTCCAAAGAGTACATAAAAATACAAGTTGGAAACAACACCCGTACGGTCGGAGCGCAGGGAATTCCCGATGAGGCCGAATGGAGAATTACAAACCGCCATCTCATACTCGATCTGCCTGCTCTCATGAAGCCTACTCGATTTAAACTTGCTATCGGTCCGATTTTACCCGGCGAGGAAGCAGGTTATATGGAAGGGTATCTAAAACGGGCTGCAAGTGTATCTGATCTTTCTGAACTGAAAAAACCGGGACCGGACCAGTGGAAACCCCTGGAAACGGAGGCTGTAATGGGGGAAGAAGATGGACCGTTTACCGTGGATGAGCTCACAGTGCCTGAACCCAATCCCTGGAATTCGTTCATCAGGTTAATGGATGTGGACTTCTTGTCTGATGGCCGTGCCGTAGTCGCCTCTCTGAGTGGAGATGTATGGCTGGTAGAGGGGATCAGAGAAGATCTGGGAACACTCCGCTGGCATCGCTATGCAACCGGCCTTTTTCAACCAAGTGGCGTTAAGGTGGTTGATGATAAAATCTACGTTACCGGGCGCGACCAGATTACACGATTGCATGATGTAAACAATGACGGCTACGCAGATTTTTATGAAAACTTCAATAATGATCTGATGGCCTCAACCAATTTTCATGCATTTACAATGAACCTGGAGACGGACTCCCAGGGGAATTTCTATTTTGCAAAATCAACTCCCTGGCCCCCCTATCTCAGGGGAGAGGGCCCGCCCAGGGATGCAGAGGTGACTCCACATCACGGGGTTCTTTTTAAACTGTCACCAAATGGCGAAAAGCTTGAAGCCATTGCCAGAGGTCTGCGCAACCCCAATGGGTTGGACGTCGGTTCCGACGGCGAGATGGTATATGCTGATAATGAAGGCAACTGGGTTCCTACAAGCAAAGTACATAGAATAAAAAAGGGAGAATTCCACGGTTTTATCCCCTCGGCCCATCAGCCTGAACAACCGGAATCCTTTGTGCCACCGCTTATTTGGACGCCCCATTATATTGACAATTCACCGGCTAAACCGATGTTTATTGAGTCAGATAAGTGGCCCGCTGAACTGCAGGATGACCTGTTGCTGGCCTCTTATGGCAGGGCTAACCTTTCATTGATCTTAAAAGAAGACGTTGGCGGAGTATGGCAGGGGGCTCACTTAAACTTGCCTCTCATGTTTAAATCAGGTCTGGAACGCGGAAGATTCCACGAAGATGGGCATCTCTATATTGCCGGAATGACAAGCTGGCAATCAATTGGAGAAGACTGGGGTTCTTTTCACCGCGTACGGTATACCGGGCAGCCTTTGAACCTGCCGGTAGCCCTTAATACGAAAGCCGGGGGACTTGAACTGCGGTTTAATCAACAACTGGACCCCAAGACAGCTGCAGACCTGGAGAATTATGAATTGCAACAATGGACGTATCCGTGGACGAGCCAATATGGTACGCGGGGACAGTTGTATTCGGTAGAAAATCCTGGAGAAACCCATCCTGATCCGGTACATGTTGAGTCAGTTCGCTTATCTGATGACGGTAGAGCGGTATTCCTGGAAATCCCGGCTCTAAGACCGGGAATGGTACGCAGCTCACTGGGTACACTGGAGGAATTGCCGGATATGATTGAAGCCTCATTGGGACTGGTAATGTCGATAAATTACCAGATCTCCACCGCAGATGGGACGAACCTGAGTCACATGATTCATAAAACTATCCACCGGGTTCCAACCGAAAGATTTGAGGAATAGCTCAAATCCCAAACTAACATCTTAATTCTAACAGGTGTGTTGTTTCTGCAGCATGTATGGGGCGGCATCCGGTATGCCACGGGAAATTAATGATGTAAACATAGAATCGATTTAAAACATAATTACATAATACAAGCCATATGAAGTCATTAATTGTTGGTCTCAGTTTGCCCCTTCTGTTTTTTATGTACGGCTGTCAGGAAGACCAAAAGACAAGTGAGCCTGCTGCTAACCGGGGGAATACTGTAGTAGTGACGAAAGAGCAAAGGTTTGATTACCAAACCTGGAAGATTGAAACGGCAAATGGGACCTGGCATTTTGAATATGAACATGCTGACTCAGGGTATACAAGTACGGGATTTTCATCCGCCATCGATAGCGAGGGAAATGACTGGATAGGCAATGACTGTGTCGATAACCGGGAGTGGAGAGGGTGGCCCAACTTTGGTCCCGACGGATTCGGTCATCCATGCCGTGGAGGAGGGGATTCACGCTGGATTGATACGAATACTATTCCGATCAATTTTACGGATACACTCCGAGGTGAACATCTGATTTTAGAATCCTGGAATGACAATTACAGGGTACTCTATCATTTTTTTCCTAGTCATGCAGCTATAGAAGTGTTGGAGGCGAGACAGCCCTACGCTTTCCTGTTTGAAGGTCCGATTGCCGGCCAGATGGATATTGAACAGCAGCATTATGTGCTGGAAGATGGGGTTAAGTATGGACTGGAAAACGCCAGGGGCCTTGGCTACCTCAACCCGGAATTTGGAAACGATTTCCCCTCCCCGTTTTTCTACTTTACCGATAAAGAGGCCAGCCAAATTCTGTATGTAGGTGCAAAAGGCCATACCGAGGGCGGGGATGAAGGCTGGGCGCAGCCGGACAACATGGTCATCTTCAGCTATGGCCGGGATGAGGATGAGCATGCCCTGACTGGCACCGATGGTGTGGCCGTATTTGGCTTCCTGGACAAGGAAATGGGCCATGATCAAATTAGTGACTTCATCAATGCTCGTCTTGAAAACCCATTTAAACCTGTTGAATAGTGGATGGATGCAAATTCGTGGTAGGGATCTCAATTGGTGAATTATAAAGTTTACGTAATCATGAAAATAAAAATTTCCATTACAAGTCTATTATTGTTCTTAATGATTGCTTGTGATGAAGTAAAGAATCAGAAACAAAATGGAACAAGCAAGAGTGACAAAATTGTAGCTACTCAAGATACTTTACGACAAAACGAGGATACGATATTTCCGGGAGATAAATGGGAGCAAACTGAACCTGAATTACAGGGAATAGACTCCTCAAAATTGAACGAGGCGATTCTTTTTTTAGAGGAAAATTCCGGATTCGATGGAGTAAAAGAATTAATGGTTATACGGAATGGATATCTGATTTGGGAAGGTGAAAACGTGGATAAAGTACATGGTGTCTGGTCAGTGACCAAATCTTTTACCAGTACAGTTCTAGGCTTGTTGATAGGTGACGGCAAGGCCAATATTAATACCCTCGCGAGGGATATTATCCCAGAAATGGATGAAAATTATCCCGAGTTGGAACTCAGACACTTCGCAACCATGACATCCGGGTACAGAGCGCATGGCGACGAGCCGCGCGGCGATTATACACATGGTCCGAGTACAACACCGTTTATTCCCGGTGACCCGTTGTTTACACCTCCTGGTTCAAAGTACGCTTATTGGGATTCAGCTATGAATCAATTTGCAAATATTTTAACCAGAATTGCTGGGGAGCCACTGGAGGATTTTATCAAACGTCGAGTCTTGGACCCCATAGGTGTAAATCCTGATCAGTGGCGGTGGGGAGATTTCGGCGAGTTCGGGGGATATAAAATCAATGGAGGTGCGGGCAATAACAGTAATCATATTTTCATTTCAGCACGAGAAATTGCCCGTTTTGGCCATCTGTTCCTAAATCAGGGTAACTGGGATGGCAAACAGTTGATTCCAAAGGATTGGATACAGAAAGCCAGTGCCGTACAAGTTCCAGCCTCACTCCCCCTGGGACATTTCGAAAGTGGAATAGAAGGTAGTGGCATCTACGGGTTTAACTGGTGGGTTAATGGTGTCAAACCGAATGGGGATAGGAAATGGCCAGGTGCACCAAAAGGCACATTTGCAGCCTGGGGCCATAACAATAATAATCTTTTTATTATTCCTGAATGGAATATGGTGTTGGTACGATTGGGTTTGGACCAAAGTGACAAAGTAATCACCGACAAAATTAATAGTCAATTTATTCAAAAAATAGGTAAGGCTGTAAAGTAGAAATGCTTAAAGCAAATATAAACCATTACAATTAAAACATGAATACTATGAAGAAATTAACTTTTTTTATGATTCTAATATCAGCATTGCTGATAAGACCGGACATCATATTAGCTCAATCTAGCGGTTCGATTGATGGCGAACAAAAAAAGTGGCACCCGATCACTATTACATTTGACGGACCCGAAGTCAGTGAGACCGATGCCTTCAACCCGTTTTTGGGCTATCGGCTAAATGTCACATTCCGGCATGAAAGTGGTCAGAGCACGTACGTGGTTCCCGGCTACTTTGCTGCCGATGGCAATGCTGCGGAAACAAGCGCCACTTCAGGCAACAAATGGCGGGTCCATTTTACACCGGATCAAACGGGGGAATGGACCTATGTCGCCTCCTTTCGCCAGGGTGACAAGGTGGCGATTAAATTGGATCCGAATGCAGGAGAAGCGACTTCTTTTGACGGAGCCACCGGCACGTTGAATATTTCGGAAACAGACAAAAGTGGCCGCGACCATCGCGGAAAGGGGATGCTCCGCTACGTGGGAGAACGGTACCTGCAGTTTGATAACGGAGAGTGGTTCATGAAAGGCGGAGCCGATGCCCCCGAAACGCTGTTGGCATATGAGGATTTTGATGGCACCTACCTGCAAACAGGATCAACCAGCCACAGTTATAGTGATGAGCTACTGTGGGGAAGCACTCAGCATAACGACCGACGAGGCCCTGCACCGCTAAAATCATACAACGCACATGTACAAGACTGGAACCCGGGAGATCCCGTATGGCAGGGCGACAAGGGCAAGGGACTCATCGGCGCCCTCAATTACCTGTCTGAGAAAGGGATGAATGCTTTTTCGTTCATCACGATGACGGCCGGCGGTGACGGGAAAAATGTGTGGCCCTGGATCAACCATACGGAAACCGGTCGTTACGATGTTTCCAAGCTGGCACAATGGGAAATGGTATTCACTCATGCTGATGAACTCGGCTTGTTTGCTCATTTTAAGACACAGGAAACTGAAAATGATCAGTTGCTGGATGGCGGTGAACTGGGAACCGAACGGAAGCTGTATTACCGGGAACTGGTAGCCCGGTTTGCCCACCACCACGCCCTCAACTGGAATCTTGGGGAAGAGCATGATCTTTGGAATGAGTTGGGAGACCGCGATATGGATTTGGCAAAATCGTATGCAAAATATATCCACGACCTCGATCCGTACGACCACCCCGTGGTTATTCATTCCTATCCCGGGGATTATGATGAAGTGTATGGACCCCTTGTCGGCTTCGAATATTTTGAAGGTCCCTCCGTGCAAACCAATAACATGCAGCCGTGGGATAATTTTAACAGGATAAGATCCCTGGTGGAAATGTCGGACCAGTCCAGTCGCAACTGGAATGTATCGCTTGATGAAGCCGGCAGCGGTGGCCTTGGCGTTACAACCGACGACTGGGATGACAACTATAACCAGGATGATGCCCGGGCAGTCTACTGGGCAACCATTGCTGCCGGGGGGGACGGTTCGGAATGGTATTTCGGGTATAGTGAGGAGCAAAATGACCTGAATGCGGAAGACTGGCGAAGCAGGGACGCCTTGTGGGATTATACGCGAATCGCAATGGATTTTTATCGTGACAATAACATTCCTTTCTGGGAAATGGATAATGCAAACGGTCTGACGCGCAGTGAAAAGGATTTTGTTTTTGCAGATCCGGGGGAAGTATATGTGATTTACCTACCGGATGGCGGCGCCTCTACCCTTTTGCTCGAAGATTCCGGAACGTACTCGGTAGAATGGTTTAATCCGCGTGAAGGGGGCGAACTGCAACAGGGACGGGTCCTGGAAGTCCCGGAAACGTATTCGCGAGAGCCGGAAAGTGTACTTTCAGCTGTGCCCAACGTCAAGTCTCCGGTGGTACGAAGGGGACGCGTCGTTGAGGTAAATGGCCCTGGCCGTGTTTCTTTGGGTATCCCACCGGTGGAAGCTGAAGAACGACAGGACTGGGTCATACTGGTGCGAAAGCAATAACACGGTTCAAAGAGAGATTAACCCCGGATAATTCAGAGTAAATTCTTATGAAAGGAGCCCGATAATAACGCTCGAAATCCTAGATGGGTACGTTAAAGCTATTTTCGGGACAACACGGGCTCCTATTAAATTACGCAGCCTTTGTCCCGTCACCCAAATATGAGCTATGGATTACATCATTTATCCATCAAATGGTCGACGTTCGATAGTTCATTTTCTTACGAATAATCCGGGTAAACACAACAACTGTTATCAGAACAGAACAATATGAGAATACTATTTATAAAAAAAGTAGTTAAAAATATATTTGCCGGAAGCATAGTTGCTTTATCTATCCTCTTTATTACCTCCGGCTGTGAGATGGACAAAGAATCACATACACAGGAACGGAAAACAAAGGTGACTATCGTCGGAGAGCAGTTTTACATTAACGGTTCCCCGACTTACGAAGGGCGCACTTGGACGCCTTCTGATGGCAAGGAGGTTTTGATCGAGGGACTTCTAATGAATGCCCGTCTGGTGCAAGGAATATTTGACGACCTGAATACAAAAACTCGTGGACAATGGGCCTACCCCGATACGCGGCGATGGGATCCTGACCGCAATACAAGGGAGTTTAACGATGCCATGGCTACTTGGCGTGAGCACGGTCTGCTCGGTATTGCTCTTAACCTCCAGGGCGGTTGCCCGTACGGTTATTGCAGCGAACAGCGCTGGGACAACTCCGCATTTGCACCGGACGGTTCTTTGAGATCAGACTACATGAACCGGCTCGAGCGTGTACTAAACAGGGCTGATGAGCTGGGAATGGTCGTTATCCTCGGTTATTTCTACTTTGGACAGGACGGAAACTTTGAGAACGAGGAGGCGGTGATACAGGCGGTCGACAATGTGACTGAATGGCTGCTGGAAAAAAAATACACGAACGTAATTATTGAAATCAACAATGAGTGCAACGTGGCATATTCCGAAACTCCTATTCTCAAGTGTGATCGCGTACACGAATTGATCGAAAGAGCCGGTAATATTGAAAGGGATGGCCGATCTCTTTATGTCAGTACATCACTTGGAGGAGGCGGAGTACCACCGGCGAACATCGTTGACGCATCTGACTATGTTTTACTCCACGGAAACGGTGTTGAGAATCCTTCTCGGATAACTGAAATGATTCGCCAAGTCCGGGCGATGGATGTTTATACGCCTATGCCGATCGTGAGCAATGAAGACGACCAACCTTGGCGTGTTGAAGAACAGGGATGGGGAGATGAAGGAAATAACTTTGTTGTTAGTGCCCGGAACTATACCTCATGGGGATATTTCGATTTTCGGTTACCGGAAGAAAATGAAGATTACAATTTAGGCTATCAAAGTGTGCCGGTAAACTGGCACATTTCATCCGATCGCAAACGAGCTTTTTTTGACAAGCTGGCAGAAATCACCGGAAAACCCGGAACACCGGAACTGCGGATGGAGTGGCCGGGCCAGATTGGAGCAGTTACGGTGCATGTTGAGAAAGGACGCTCCAACGCTGTCATCAAATCCATAGACTTAATGATAGACAATGAAATTGTGGCTACAGCCAGCCAGGAACCGTATGAGTTCCATATCGAACAGATTCCCGAAGATGAACACTGGGTACGGGCACGGGCCTCATATCAGAATAATGGCAGGGAAATAGCGATTGAATCCCCTTATTATAGGAATCCATGGTGGCCATATGGAGGGAGGTATTGATTTACGGGGGCGGTTCATCGTTACCGTTGGTATAGTGGACGAAAAACTAATTATGATAATTTTAACCCGTGAAGGCAGAATTATTATTCTGAATTTACATTTTAACCCCATTCGTTATGATGTCAAGTTGTGTTCAATGCAATAGCAAAAAGGAAAGGTTCCCTGTAGCAGGCGTTATGTGTATATTTCTGCTTATAATGTTTCTATTGATCGGCTGTGGAAGAAGCGAGAAGCAGGAATCGTCTGCAACAATAGAAGTATCACAAACCGATACCCTTGTGGCTGTTCAGGATTTCGAACGGTTGGAAGTGGAGGGATATGTCCCGGCATATCGGGATGAATCCAGAGGGGTAATTGCGGTAAATTCGATTGAATATCCCGATGAATTTGGGGCCGTTGAGACGATTTGGAGAGGAGAATCGGGGGTTTACAATGTTACTATTGAAACAATGCCTGAAGAAGACGGAGAGTCTACCTATCGACTCTTTATCAATAGTGAGTTTAAAGCAGAGTTTGTAAATCCGGAGACAGACCAACCGTTTGGAAATGCAAGCCACACATGGGACAAAATCGAAATTAATTCGGGAGATACGCTCCGCATAGCATCCAATACGCATTCCAACGGACTTATACCTGAAGGTGATGGATTTGCCTGGGCGCGGGGCAGATGGAGTAAACTTATCTTTGAGCCCATCACTAAGTGAGGATGTTAGAATCAAATTATAAATGATCCCAAATTAAGAAATTTCCCATAATATCATCCTCTCTGTTTTTGAGTAGACAGAGGGGATTTTTTAACTATCTGTTTTGGACTGTTTTTATAATAGTCACTCCAGGTTATTGCACACCGGCCGAGTAAAGGTTTCTGTGGTTTTATCGCCCGTTCATAGTACCTTATCGACCGTTGGTCGAATATTTTTTGAGAGGTCTTCATTCATCAGTTGCTTATAGCTTCAATAGAACATTAAGACGATATGGGAAATGGAGTATTATGAATAACGAGCAACCGGTAAGATCGGGCTTTGATTCTCAACATGATGGTATCCATCCAAATCATGAATTGGAAAAGATAAAAATGGATATGAATAGCATATTAAGTTTGCGGTGCATACCCCTGTTTTTGGTTATGTTTTTTATCTCATGTGGCGAGTCGGGGCAATCAGGAGATCCGGCTGCAGTGGATTCCATTGACTGGGATGACGCACTTGAGCAGGAAGCGGAATGGTACCAGGGCCCTGAAGCTGTTCGCATAGCAGACAATGTGTTGCTCTACCAACACGAGAGTGGCGGGTGGCCGAAGAATATCGACATGTCGCAGGTACTCGGCGAGGCGGATAAAGACAGCATCCGCAACGAACAGTCCGCGGGAGGAACCACGCTCAGCAACATTACCATAGACAACGGTGCGACCTATACGCAAATGCGCTATTTGGCCCGGGTGCATAATGCGACCGGCCACGACCGCTTCAAAGAGGGGTTTCTGAAAGGCGTAGACTACCTGGTGGAGGCCCAGTACGATAGCGGCGGCTGGCCACAGTACTATCCCATCCGGGAAGGATATTATGAAATGATTACCTTCAACGACGGGGCGATGATCGGCGCGATGCGCATGCTTCGTGATGTAGCGGAAGGGCAGGATCCCTATACATTCGTTGATTCATCCAGGCGTCAGCGCGCTTCCGAAGCGGTCAACAAGGGGATAGTAGCCATCCTGGACATGCAGATCATACAGGATGGGCAGCGCACCGCCTGGTGCGCACAGCACGATCCGGAAACGCTTGAGCCGGCGTGGGCCCGTTCCTACGAGCCGCCGTCTCTTGCCGGTGCCGCGAGTGCAGGTATCGTACGTTTTTTGATGGCAGTCGAAGAACCCACCCCGGAGATCACCGCCGCTGTTGAAGGTGCCGTTGAATGGTACAGGGACACCGCGATCCACGGCTATCGATACGAGGAGTTTACTGATGAAAAAGGACGGGAAGACAAGCGGCTCGTGGAGGATCCCGAGGCGGGACCATTGTGGGCACGTTTTTACGAGATTGAAACCAATCGTCCCATCTTTATGAACCGTGATTCAGATATTTTCTATGAGTACTCCAAGGTTCCGCAGGAACGGCGCGCCGGTTACGATTGGTACGGCGACTGGGCCGGGGAACTGCTGGCCGAGGAGTATCCAGCGTGGAGGGCCAAACACAACCTATCGATGGAATGATCGATTTATGAATCTCAAAACCATTTATCGCAAATGTATTACAGGGCTCTTGTCATGCTTCAACTTTTGTCGAAACAGAGAGGACTGATTGCAGCTTTGATCTTAAGTTTTGTGATACATCGAATTTAAAGCTTCAATAAAAATACGAACACTATGCTTTTTAATAGATTAAGCCAGTTTCTGTTACTAATTTTATTTTTCCTGCTGCCTGAAGGGACTGCGCCTGTGGGTAATTTGGCCGGTGAGCCGGGAAATAAAACAACAGGTGCGATTCAGGCACCTTCTCCCATCCAACCCTATGATGAAAACCCGTGGTATTGGGAGTATGAGGGCGAGCCGATCCTGCTGCGCGGGGGCAGCGATGACGACAACCTGTTTCAGTGGACCGGCGACAAGCTGACCGATCATCTCGATCTTCTCGCGTCGGTGGGCGGAAATTATGTGCGCAATACCATGTCCAATCGCGATGAGGATAATGTTTCTGCCTTTCCGCGGAATAGTGATGGTTTTTATAATCTGGATCAGTGGAACGAGGAGTACTGGGACCGACTGACATTTTTTCTAAACGAGACGGCTAAACGGGGAATCATCGTACAGCTTACATTGTGGGATGTATTTGATCTGGGTGGACCGAACGATCCGTGGACCGGGAAAAATAATGTGAATTATTCCAATGAGGTTATTGGCGATGATGATGATTTCCATAACACGGTGGAAACGAATAATACCGAGGTATTAGCTTATCAAAAAAAATATATTGATAAGCTGCTTTCCATCGCCCTGAGCTATGATCATATTTTGTATAATATAAATAATGAAAGCAGTGAGGGACCGATATGGGAGAACTACTGGGCCCGGTACATTAATCAGGCAGCCAACGATATGGGTCGGGAAGCGTACGTAACCACCATGCAGTTTGATCCCAGCAACTCCGTACGGGCTGCCATGACGTACCATGATACCTACAGCTATGTTGAAATATCCCAGAATAACCAGGACTCAAGAGGGGCAAGGGGACAGGGGCACTGGGATAATATTATGGACTGGAGGAAGAAACTGGCCTCCGATCCCATGCCGATGAACAACGAAAAAGTGTACGGCGGGGCAGATGGAGTAAACTATTCCGCGGGCACGGAAACCGAGGCAATCAACCGGTTTTGGCGTAACATTTTTGCCGGCACCGCATCCAGTCGCTTCCACCGTCCCGCCCTGCCGCGCGTGTGGGGTTCGGGGCTGAACGAGCGCGTTCAGACTAATCTTAAGGCCATGGATATGCTGCTGGAGGAGTTTGATATCTTTTCCGCCTCACCGCATAATGACCTGTTGCGACATCGCGTGGCCGCGGCCCGAAGCGCGGTTGAAGCCTACGTTACGGCTGATATTGGAAATGAGTATGCCGTTTATTTCCCAAGAGGCCGTTTCATGATCGATCTTGATCCGTGGGAATATGTCGAACAGGTCAGGGTTCGATGGCTGAACATTGAAGAGTTGTCCTGGTCGGAACCGGAGGAAGTAGAGGTCAAGTGGGAAGGAGACCGGTCCAACTGGGGAGACCGCGGAACGATAACCCTAAAGACGCCGGGCAACGAGGCGTATGTGGCCTTAGTTGAGGTAATTAAATAACTGGTGACCCTCTTTCATAAACTTTCGGGTGTTCCTATACTCTTTCAGTAAGAATTGCCTTTTACAATCTCTCTGCAAACATTTATCGCACCTGTCCGGCCGGAATACTTCCACTTGGATTGTGAGATAATATTCACTTCCATTTGATTGGAGCGGGTTGCATTGGTAGAATAATGCAGGGTCCCTTGACCGCCGAAGCTGATTCCATCCAGATGCCGAATTGTCCAGTTGTGTTGAAAATACTCGGGGGTAACGACAACATAGTAAAGATCGTGGTATTCAACGACCATCGTATGTTTGTTATTCCCTTGGCATCTATGCTCGACCTTGTATTCTTGTGCTTGCAGGATGGATGGCAGTAGGATTAATAAAGTTAGCAACCATTTCATATTTATAACGCGTTTATATTGACGCTTGTCTGCAAAGGAATATACGCCTAAAAAATGGATGTTTGTGAGATAATACAGGAACAAAAAATGATATCATATTTCAGGTTCCTGTTCCGCTGTGCTGATACTCCTGCTTGCTAAAGCATTGGATTAGGAAGGTTACACTTTAATAGACTCACTGGCATTCAAAGCATTTTTTAAAAAGGCATCATTTGCAACTTCAGTTACAATCTTCAATTTTTTCAATAAAATCATCCTTGTAGCTTCGGCCGATGGGAATGACATCCTCTCCCAGGTACAGGTAGGCGCAGCCTTGAGACAGGAAGCGCGGGATAAGTACTCTCTTATTAACGATCAGCTATCTCTCTCCAAACAGGATTTGACGGAAGAAGAAATTATCTTGCGCCAGAGAGCGCTGGCAACCGACTATTCAATGAGCGCAACAATCGGGGTGAGCTATACCTTTGGTTCGATCTACAATAATATCGTAAATCCGCGGATGGACTAGATGACAAGTAAGTGAGTCTCTTGCAGATATTTGGAAATGCATTTCAATAGAATTTTTGATATCTGTTTTTGACTGTTTTATAAAAAGTTACTCCAGGTTATTACACACCGATCGTGTAAACGTTTCGGTGGTTCCCAGTCCGCCGATATCCGGGGTGCAGACCTTTTCGTATTTCAGGGTTTCGTACACTGCCTGGCGTATGCGTTCGGCCATTTCGGTCTCTTCCAGGTGATCCAGCATCATCAGGGCTCCAAACAGGAAGGCGATGGGATTGGCCTTGCCTTCGCCCGCAATATCGGGCGCCGAGCCGTGGACAGCCTCAAAAATGGCGGCATCATCCCCGATGTTGGCGGCCCCGGTAACGCCAAGTCCTCCCACAAGTCCGGAGGCCAGGTCCGAAAGGATGTCTCCAAACAGGTTGGTGGTCACAATAACATCAAAACGGTAGGGACGCATGACCATCTGCATGGCCATGTTGTCAACGATAAGGTCTTCAAATTCAATATCCGGGAATTCCGAGGCAATCTCCTGTCCCACCTCCAGGAAAAGTCCGGTAGTGAGTTTCAGGATGTTGGCCTTGTGAACCAGGGTCACCTTTTTCCGGTTGTTGCGCTCGGCATAGGTAAAAGCGGCCCGGATGATTTTTTCACTGGCTTCCCGGGTAACGACCGCGATACTCTCCGCATGTCCCTGCTCGGGTCCCACCCAATGCTCCTTGCCGATGTATAATCCCTGCGTATTCTCCCGGAATATCACCATGTCAACATCCTTGAACGATGTCTTGATATACGGCAGCGTTTTGGCCGGCCGGATATTGCTGTACAGCTTAAATTTTTGACGAAGTGCAACATTGACTGACCTGAAGCCGGAACCGACCGGGGTAGTGAGCGGGCCTTTTAGCGCAATCCGGTATTTATCCAGCGCCTCAAGCGTCTCGTCGGGAAGAGGATCGCCAAGCTCGTTATAGGCTTTAAGCCCGGCGTCACACCGGATCCAGTTGATTTCGGCACCGGCTTTTTTCAATATCGTGGTCACGGAATCAGTTATTTCGGGGCCGATACCGTCTCCCGGAATCAGTACAATATCATACATAGATAAAGAGCATTTTCGATTCAGATGGTAATGGGTCTTGCTAACCGCTCGGATAGTGCGGCAAATTTACAAAGAATCATGGTTAATATCACAACAGGTGAAAGGTCACAGGACAGACCATATGGAGCAAGATGACATTTAATTCAGCCTTAACCAATTTTAAAACAAAATAACCACGACAGCAGCTGTTGGTCGCCGGTTGTTTTTATGTGATCTCCCGTGCTTAGGTCTTCACCTGCGAGCTTAAGAACCTGTTGTTAAAACCGCGGAACCTTCGAAATTTCCTTCCCGCAGGTCATTAAGGGCCCGGTTCGCCTCTTCCAGTGGGTAGGTTTTCACGTTGCTTTTGACCGGAATACGGGGAGCCAGCTCCAGGAACTCCCGGCCATCCCGGCGCGTGAGGTTGGCGACTGATTCAATGCTTCGCTCCTCCCACAAAATATGGTAGGGGAATGAGGGAATATCACTCATGTGGATGCCGGCACAGACCACGGTTCCTCCCTTTTTCAACGCCTTGAGGGCTTGTGGAACCAGCGGCCCCACCGGTGCAAAAATGATGGCGGCATCCAGCTTTTCGGGGGGATATTTATCAGAGCCGCCCGACCAGACAGCCCCTTTCTGCCGGGCAAACTGCTGCCCTTGTGTATCGCCCGGGCGTGTAAAGGCGTAGACCACCTTTTGTTGATAGTTTGCCACCTGGGTGAGGATGTGGGCCGATGAGCCGAATCCGTAAAACCCGAGCTTTTGTGCATTTCCGGTCTTGCGAAGCGAGCGGTACCCGATCAGCCCGGCACACAGCAGGGGGGCGGCTTGCTCATCGGGGTAATCTGCGGGAATCGGAAAGCAAAAGCGGGCATCAGCAACTGTATACTCAGCAAAACCGCCATTTAGGTCGTACCCGGTAAACAATGCCTGGTCACAAAGATTTTCCTGGTCTTGCCGGCAAAATTCACACTGCCCGCATGTGTTGCCCAGCCAGGGCACTCCCACTTTTTCACCCGGCGAAAATCCCGAGACTTTCGTCCCCACCTCTTCGACGATACCGACAATCTGGTGCCCGGGAACAAGGGGCAGGTTGGGCTCATCAAGATCGCCGTCCAGGATGTGCAGATCGGTTCGGCAGACCCCGCAGGCACGTACGTTGATCAGCAGCTGATTTTCTCCCGGCTCCGGTTGGGGCAACTCTTGCAGTTCCAGGGGTTTGCCCGCCTTGTTGAACACCATTGCACGCATACGTCTTATCCTTCCTTGATTCAAATAATGTTGAACTGCTCAGTGATCACTCCATTGCAAAAACAAGTTAATGCACGGGGTGGTTCACTCTAAACCGGCCCGGCTTCGACCCATACAAGGTTGACTAAGGTGATAAAACCTGAATATTTCTGGATGATGAGCATACCCGGAAAGTCAATTTGCCTGTCACCGCTTCCGATGCTTCAGTTTAGCAAGGTATTGTTAAAACAGCCTCCGCCGCTTGTTGAGCCGGTTTTCCAGGCTGTACTTGCCCGGGCCGATAAAAATCATGCTGAAGAAAACAATCGCCATTTTCATGGGATGGGCGATCTCCGGGTATCCCGCGCCCTCCCCGATTTTGGAGGCCATGGCCACCAGCATCGTAAGGGTTAGCATGACCAGGATGGGGCGATAAAAAAGGCCGAGCATTAGGAATATGCCTCCAAACAGTTCGGTGATTCCCGCAATGAAACCAAAGAACATCGGCGCCGCATCGATTCCAAGGTATTGCATGGCCGTACCGTAGGCCGTCCATGCTTCCGGTCCCCCGAATACCTTGGGAAGTCCATGAAAGATAAAAGCGATGCCCAGGCCAATTCTGAGCAGAAGCAGACCTACATTGCGATATTTACCTGATCGTCGGGATCTCATCATAAGCGTGTATGAAAAAGTGAGTTATTGATTGCTGTTATAGGTTAAGCGATAGATGGTACCGCTTCGATCATCAGAAATGAGCATGGAACCGTCCTCAAGCTGGAGCAGGGCCACCGGGCGTCCCCAGACCGATCCATCCTCCCGCAGCCATCCTTCGATAAAGGGCTCGTAGGATACCGGTTGGCGATTTTCCAGCCGGACAAGTGTAACCCGGTAGCCAATCTTTTCGCTTCGGTTCCAGCTGCCGTGTTCGGCTATAAAAATCTGGTTTTGGTACTCCGCCGGAAACATGGAACCGGTGTAGAAGGTAACGCCGAGCGGAGCAACATGGGGACCCAGCAGCTGGGCCGGGGTTGTAAAATCGGTATCCATGGACATCCCTTTTTCGCCAAATTCGGGGTCCCATACTTCGTTGCCGTGCAGGTAGGGGTAGCCAAAATGCTGCCCCTGCTCCGTCAAACGGTTGAGTTCGCACGGCGGGAGATCGTCTCCCATCCAGTCGCGGTTGTTATCCGTAAACCAGAGGTTGCCGGTTTCGGGATGCCAGGTGAATCCCACCGTGTTGCGGACTCCGCGGGCAACAATTTCGCGGCCTGTGCCGTCGGGATTAATCCGGGTAATGGTGGCAAAAATCTCGTCTTCCGACTCGCAGATATTACAGGGAGCGCCCACCGGAACATACAGCTTGCCATCGGGACCAAAGTCGATATATTTCCAACCGTGGTGCTCCTCGGTGGGATAATCGTCGGTAATGACAACCGGATCGGGAGGGTTTTCCAAGTGGTCCTCAATATCGTCGTAGCGGAGAATCCGGCTGACTTCCGCCACGTACAGATCCCCATCCCGAAAAGCGACCCCGTTGGGCATCTCCAATCCTTCGGCAATCGTAATGACGCGGTCGGCCTGAAAGTCGCCATCTTCATCCAGTACGGCGTACACCTTGCCCGCCTGGCGGGTTCCCACAAAAAGAACTCCGGAGGGACTTCGAGTCATCGATCGGGCGTTGGGAACTTCCGAAGAGTAGATGGAAACCTGGAATCCCTCGGGCATCACAAGCTCGTCCAGGGTCGGTTCGATATCCCCTGAAAATGTGCCGCAGGAAACCAGGATAGAGACAGACAAAAACAGAAATAGTACCCGGCTGCTCCCGGTGTTAGTCAACTTGCTTTTCATTAAAATACCTGTTTGCTCGTGGTAACGGTATCACTCCTGACCGTAATGTACTGTTTGCAGGCTTTTAAATAAAATATCCCCCATATTATTTTTTGGAAACATATTTGAAAGGGTTTTGAAAAAACAGGAGCTTTGCAAAGCCCCTCTTGAAGGTTCCGCCGGGATGGATGTGGTCAACCTCAGTTCGATTGCGAGGCGGCGTCTTTATATTGGATTGTCCCGGCTATTTTCCTGCCTTTGCAGTAAATTTGATCCAGCCCGATTTGTGATGGCCTGGATCAAAGATGCCGGGATGAAAGATTTCAGCGAGTATCTCGGCAGAATCTGTGAGCCGGGGACCCGGCCGGTGAAAATAGTGGTGTCCCTCCGCCAGGAACACGCGGTTCTGCTGAACAGCCTTGAGCCGGCTCCACCCGGGGTGTGATGTCAAAGTGATCATTTCGCCGGCCGTTTTGTTGAGCGAATACCCGCAGGGAGAGACAAGCAGAATGTCGGGATCCTGCTCTTCCAGCTGTGACCAGTCTATCCAGGGAGAAGGTTCACCGGCAGTCCCGAGCAGGGAAGTGCCGCTGGCTATGCGGACCAGTTCCGGGAACCAGTTGCCCGATGCCATAAGGGGATCGATCCATTCTATGGATACAACTTCAGGAGAGGGCAGCTGCCCGGTCCTGGACTGAATTTCATTGAAACGGGTGATCATGGATTTGATGAGCGCCGTTCCCTTTTCTGGCACCCCGAGGGCTTCACCGATCTGGTTAATTGCTAAAAAGACCTCATCCAGATCGGTGGGCGAAACAGACAGGATTTCGACGCTGCTGCTCAGCTGTTCCTGTACGGCTTGCCGTACTTCAGCATAGGAGGCCGCGCACACCTCGCAATGATCCTGGGTGAGAATAATGTCGGGTTCCAGCGAGGCGAGCAGCGAAGCGTCTACGCGGTAGATCGAAAGTCCTTCCCGGATCAGCGTTGTTATCCGTTGATCAACCTGGCGGCTGGTGCCTTCAGCCTGATATTTCGGTTCGGTGCAGGCTGGAAGAGCTCGAACGGAGGCTGGAAAATCACACTCATGGGAGCGTCCCACGAGTTGGGATTCCAGTCCCAAAGCGCAAACAATTTCGGTGGTGCCTGGCAGCAGCGATACAATGCGCATATATTGATGTTGGGTTGCAATTTGCACGCAAGATTGGAATCCTCATGCAACAAATCCAGCTTGTTTTTGGAAGGAGATATAAAAAAAGATGGTCCGCCGCTAGCCCGGATTTCTCACCAAGAAATTTGTTTTTCAGCAAGGCGATTTGTCCTACAACGCAGCTGAAAGGCCAATATCGCAGCCTGTTACAGACTGTAATGATAATTTGGCAGCAATAAATGTCATAAGTTGTTGTCATCCATAAAGTTACTGGATTTTATCCAAAATACTCGTGAGAAATCCGGGCTAGACGGACCATCCTGGCGTGGGATCAATAAAATCAGCTGGAGGAGCTGTTCAGCTCAAGCGTACCGGTAATATCGACTTCACCGCCAACTACTGCTGTCGCAACCCAGTCGCCGGTTCCCACGTCGTAGTCGTTCCGGTTAATGGAGTGGGTAAATTTAATACCCGCCAGCTGCGTATTTTCCTGCATCGGATGGTCCCGGATGCCCAGCAGTGTGAATGGTAATTCAATTTTCCGGCTCACATCCTTGATGGTGAGGGTACCTATTGCGGCAAATTCGTTTTGCCCGCTTTTCTTTACTATTTCGTTACTGGAAAACGTGATGGTGGGATATTCCGCGGCGTTAAAGAAATCGCCGGACTGCAGGTGCCCGTCCCGCTTCTGGTTGTCCGTGTCGATGCTGCTTACCTGGATCTCTACATCCACACTGCTTTCCCCGAGATTGTCGGGATCAAAGTTGATGTCGGAATTGTAATCGGTAAATTGTCCGGAAACCGGGGTAAAGAAGTGGGTGACTTCAAACGAAATTTTGCTGTGTACCTTGTCAATTTCCCACGCTGTGGCAGCCATGTTGCTGATGGGGGTAAATGCCCCGCTGAATAATATAAAGAGAAGGGCGAGAAAACTACTCGTAACGGATTTTGATGAGATCATAAATGATTTGGTAGTGAAGTTATGGTTAGTGTCGCTTTAAATCGCTCCCCCCTTAATGCATTACTAGAAAAAAGTTTGCTTTAATGTTAAATTAATTTTTAAAATTAAGCTGCCGCTCTCAGGGAGAACCCAACGCCATGTTTTAGATCGGGGAAAATAATGGTTACATTAAGGTCATATTTTCAATTAAAACCCGTGGAATCTATAGTTATATGAAATTTTTCAGAACCTCTCTCTCTCTTTGTTTAATGTTATTTATTGCTGCCTCTGTAGCGTATGCGCAAGGCGGTCAGCAGCAGATGCAACCTCCCCAACCAGCGGCGCCTGAAGATGTCTCTGATGAAGAGTTGCAAAAATTTTCAAATATTACCGACTCTGCGCAGTCCATCCAGCAGGAAGTACAGTCTGAAGTCCAAACCCTGGTAGAGGATGAGGGGATGGAATTTGCCCGCTTCCAGAAAATAATGATGAGTCAGCGAAATCCGCAGTCGTCGGTACAGCCCAGCCAGGAAGAGCAGGAAAAAATCAAGACAATTCAGCCGGAGCTGATGAAAATCAATAAGCAGGCCCAGCAGCAATTTGTACAGCTGATACAGGATGAAGGACTGACGCCGCAACGTTTCCAGCAGATAATGAGAGGTGTTCAGACCAACCAGGAATTAAAGCAGCGGCTCCAGTCTGTGCAAGGCGAGAGCTAGTAGATACCACCTTTTGTATTTATTGTCAGAGTCCATCCATAGCGGGTGGGCTCTTTTTTTGAAGGGGTTGTTGAGAAAGTATTCAGCTTACCCACGCATGTTTCTCAACATAGAAGCGCCAGTTTCGCCCGGCGTGTTCCCCGGCATACTCTACCCCGATGCGCGGTGAGCTGGTAATGGATCTCTCAGAGATCAGCGACCCGCGATCCTCAATCCATATCTGCTCTCCCCGAAGGTCGTACCCGTAATGGTCGGTGGTGATACCGAGGGCCTGGGTCAGCCGTCCCGGTCCGGCGGCAACGGCGGGCGTCAGGGTGTCGGCCCCTCGGCGTTCGAGGATGGTATCAATACCTTCTACAGGTTCCACGGCCCGAATCAGTACGGCATCGGCGTGATCCTCTTCATTGGTTACTACGTTGAACAGGTGGTGAATACCATAGCAGAGATAGACATACGCCACCCCGCCGCGATGGTACATCACTTCCGTTCGTTTTGTCCGGGTGCCGTTGTTGGCATGGCAGGCCTTGTCGTTGTTGCCGGAATAGGCCTCTGTTTCCACGATCAGGCCCGCCGTCAGGGGCTGGTTGTGCAGGCGGGTGCAAAGCACCTTTCCCACCAGGTTGCGGGCAACCTGTGTCACATCGGGATCAAGGTAGAAGTCTTCAGTGAGCCTGGCAGCGGACATGGTGGTCAGGAAATTGAGGTATAGGGATTTTCTTTCAAATGACGGGCATCTACAAATACCTCTTGATAAGCACGGGCAACAATGGTAGCAAATACGAGCAGGGCGGCCGAATAAAAGGCCCAGATCCCGATTACCACGGCAATGGCATATCCCTGGTAAAAATAGCGGTAGGCCCGGAAGGCGTAATCAAGATAAATGCCTACGCCGAATTTTGCTATTTCAAACAGTACGGTATACACAAGGGCCCCGACAAATGCCACCTTTGGCTGCATCCGTTTTTCACTTATGTAACGGAAGATGATGTAGAATAGCAGGAAGGTAAATGCGACAGGAATAATCGTATTCAGAAATTCAAAAACCCAGCTGAGTTCAATAATCCGGTTGGTAAAGGGTACGGTGAGCTGGTCGAATGAGATAAAGGAAACGACATAGATGACCAGGCTGAAAAAGATGAAGACCCCTCCCACAACTCCAAAGGTAAAGAAGTTGTAGACCATTTCGAGAACGGGGTGCTTTCGATCCTGGATTTCAAAAACCTCGAACACCACATGCTTTACCGTGTGGAACAGGCCTTGAGCAAATACAATCAGGATTACCACACCCACTATACCAAAAATGCGCCGTACCCCGATAAGCGGTTTCAGCAGGGTTTCAACGGTGATGGCCCCTTTGTAGACATCTCCGCTTTGTGATTCAAATGCGAAACTGGGAAACAGTTCCTGGCCGTAGCGGATGATCTCCCTGAACGCCTCCTCGTAGGAGAGCACATATCCTATGATGGAGATCAACAGAAGTGTAAAGGGAATGGCACAGATGAAAAGGTTGAAGGTAATCGCGGACGCGTTGAAAAAAACATCTTTCTTTAAGACGAGTTTTACGATGAGCCGCCAGAATTCCTTATACTTATCCTTGTTAGTCAACACGACGGATGATTGAATTTCGATATACTGGAATAATAAAAAAAATTTGCACTTGATCGTTCAGCAACAATATTTCCTTTCTCAGCTGGCCCGGTGTTTACAACATGAAATATGCTGAACAGAAATTCTGTGAGCCAAGTATAAACCCGTTAATTCTGAAAAGTCAAATTAAGTAAGTATAAGGCAGATGAGCACAGCGACCAAAAAGCTGACCCCGTTAATGCGGCAATACCAAAAAATAAAGGATCAGTACGAGGGAACAATTTTGCTGTTCCGCGTGGGCGACTTTTATGAAACCTTTGACGACGACGCCAAAACGGTGAGCGAAGAGCTGGGCATCACGCTCACCAAGCGGAACAACGGAAGCGACCAGACGCCGCTGGCAGGTTTTCCCTACCATGCCCTGGACACCTACCTGCCCAAACTGGTGAAACGCGGCCACCGGGTTGCGATTTGTGAACAGGTGGAGGATCCCTCGGAAGCCAAGAATGCGGGACGCAAAGTGGTGGATCGCGAAGTGACGGAGATCACCACGCCGGGCGTTACCATGTCGGAAAAGCTGCTGGAACACAAGCGCAACAACTACGCGGCGGCGATCTGCTGGTCGGGCGATACGGCGGGCCTCTCGTTCGTGGACGTCTCCACCGGCGAATTCCAGCTCAGTCAGGTGCATAAAGATCAGCTGCTGGACCTGCTGCGCTCCATTACGCCATCGGAGCTTATCCTGCAGAAAAAGCTAAAAAACAACGTGCCGAAAGAGCTTCAGGATTATAATATCACGTTTGTGGAAGACTGGGTATACGAGGGGGATTACGGCTACAACCTGTTGACCGATCATTTTGAAACCCACTCGTTAAAGGGGTTCGGTGTAGAAGGACAGGAGGTCGCCCAGGTGGCGGCCGGCGCCCTGCTGCATTACGTGCAGGATACCCAGAAGGCGTCACTGGGACATATCAAGCGGCTGAAGGCGTTTGAAAACAACGAATATATGGCGCTCGACAGTTCCACGAAGCGAAATCTGGAGCTGATTACGAGCATCCAGGAAGGCGGCACCGAGGGCACGCTGATCTCCATTATGGATCAGACCAGCACGGCCATGGGCGGGCGCCTGCTGCGCAAGTGGATTATGCGCCCCCTGAAACGGATAGAGCCGATAACACAGCGTCTGAATGCCGTGGAGGCACTGAATGTGAACCATGAAGTTCGTGAAAACCTGCGTGAGGAGCTGGAACAGGTGGGCGACCTGGAACGGCTGATGTCGCGCATCTGTGTGGGGCGGACCAACGCCCGCGATCTGATGAAGCTGAAGCAGTCACTTGCGCAGGTGCCGCGCATCAAAATACAGTTCAACAAGCTGCAGGAGCCGCTGCTGACGGATATCCGCGATCGCCTGAAGCTGATGATTGAACTGCAGGAGAAGATCGAGAAAGCGATACAGGAGGATCCGCCCGCCAGTGTGCGCGACGGCGATATCTTTAAAGACGGCTACAACGAGGAGCTGGATGAACTCCGCGATGTGGCCCGCAATGGGAAAAACTACATCGCCAGGCTAAAGGATGAACTTTCGCAGGAGACCGGCATCCCGTCGCTTAAAATTGGGTATAACAAGGTGTTTGGATACTACATCGAGGTGACGAACACGCATACCGATAAAGTGCCGGAACATTTTAACCGCAAGCAGACCCTGGTCAATTCCGAGCGGTATATTACCCCCGAACTGAAAGAGGTGGAGGAAAAGATCCTGTCCTCCGAAGAGCGCAGCAAGACGCTGGAATATGAGCTTTTCGAAGAGCTGCGGCAGTATGTAGCGCAGTACGCCGAAGAGGTACAGCAGATCGCCCAGGCCGTGGCCGAACTCGACTGCCTCCACAGTTTTGCCGAGGTGGCCTACCACAACAACTATTGCAAGCCCAATATCGCCGACGACCAGGTGATCGACATTACGAAAGGACGCCATCCCGTCGTGGAGAAGACCCTCCCCCCCGGAGAGCCCTTTATCCCCAACGACCTGCACCTGGAAAATGAGGATGAGCAGATCCTGATTATCACCGGTCCCAATATGGCGGGTAAGAGCATTATTCTTCGTCAAACCGGCCTCATTGTATTGATGGCCCAGGTCGGCAGTTTCGTTCCGGCTGAAAAGGCACACATCGGGCTTGTGGATAAGATCTTTACGCGGGTCGGGGCTTCCGACAACCTTGCCGCCGGCGAAAGTACGTTTCTGGTGGAGATGAACGAGGCCGCCAACATCCTGAACAATGCCACCCGCAACTCGCTTATTTTGCTGGACGAGGTGGGTCGCGGCACCAGCACGTTTGACGGACTCAGCATTGCGTGGTCGCTGGCGGAGTACCTGCACAACCAGCCGAGCGTGGCTGCCAAAACGCTGTTTGCCACCCACTACCACGAGCTGAATGAGCTTCAAAACATGTATGAACACATTGCCAACTATAACGTGAAAGTGCAGGAACATGACGGGGAGATTGTCTTTCTCCACAAGCTGGTGCGCGGCGGGGCCGATCACAGCTACGGCATCCAGGTGGCGGATATGGCGGGCCTGCCTTCCATTGTGATTGAACGGGCCAGGGAGATCCTGAAGAACCTGGAGAACCACAGCATCGATATCACCGACAGCAACGGCACGCTGGAGGAGGGCGCCCAAAAGAAAAAAGAGGCGATCAAGAAAGCCACAAAAGAGATGGAGAAGCAGGGGCAGATCGACCAGATGTCGCTGTTCCAGACCCAGCTCGATCCCAACATCGAAACGCTGATCGACAAGCTGGACGCCTGCGATCCCAACCGGATGACCCCGATCGAATCGCTCATGCTGGTCTCGGAGCTGAAGAAACTGGTAGACAAGAAATGATAATTATTGACTTATAGATTTATTGAATTGCTGAATGACGGTATCAATTAAACAATTCTTTAATTCTGCAATTCAATAATTCAACAACTTCCCGTGAAAAATTCCGCCAAATACATTGCCGACCGCATCCGCCTGATGATCGCCACCAAGCAGTTCCAGGTGGGGGAAGTGCTGCCCTCTACGCGCAAGCTGGGCCAGCAGCTGGAGACCAGTTTCCATACGGTGCGCAAGGCCTACCATATACTGGCGGATGAAGGATTGGTAGCCAGTGAACAGGGGCGCGGCTTCATTGTCGAGCGGCAGACATCCACGCTGGATAAATCGGACCGGCTGGAGGTGGGGGCCGAGAAGATGCGGAAGCTGCTGGAGGAGCTGATCGGCTACGGGCTGGATGAAACCGAGATCGACGAGCTGTTCCAGGAGCAGCTCAGCTTTATGGACTGGCCGGATCGTATTGAAACATGTGCCACGGTCGGGGAAACGAAGGAGCTCGGGCGGATGCTGTCAGAGTCGATTAATAAACGGGTGGGGGTAAAAAGCACCATTCTCACCTCCGACCAGTACAATGAGACGGTAAAATATGATGCTCTTTTCGTGCCGGTGCACCTGCTGAATTCGTTCCGCGATTTTGCCGAGACCGGCCGCCTGCTGCCGATTGTCTACGGCTTTGACCCGGATGTGATTCTCTCGATTGTGGACCGGGCGGCCATAGAAACGATCGGGCTGGTTGCTGCCGAGGACAAAACGATTCCCAATGTGATAAACCAGTTAAAACTGAACATGAAGTTCGAGGGCTCGTTCGTGGCGGGGGCGACCTATGGCAAATCATTGCCGCTTTTTGTTCGGGAAACCGATCTCATCCTTTATACCCCGGACAGTGCCAGCCTGGTGGAACAGAAAATTCCGGAAAAAAGGCGTATCAAGCTGGAATACCAGATCTCCGAACAGAGCGCCCAGACGATTCGGGCGGAATTGTGGGATCAATGAGTGGTGTATATTGGGTCATCGGTCGTGAGTTATGGGTCGGGTGTGATCTGTGGTTTGTTTAGAAGGCTGGTATTACACATTACAGCAGCATTGATGAACCGGTATTTTATTGAGCACGGCTCTAAAGGTACAGGTAAAGGGATGAAATGAGGATATTGTAAAACCAATGTTTTTTTGAAGCCCTCTAAAAATCATTGGTTTCGTAGCGCCGGGCCAGTCGCTCTTCGTTTACACTCTCCAGGTGAGCCAGTTTTTTGGGATTTCTAGAGGCCACCGTCATCTCGCGCTTGTCTAGGGCGCCTTTTTCTCGTGCAACGTGCCATCCCGCCCAGGCCATCGCCCCGCGCGCTCTGGAGGCCGCGGAATAGGTCGTCAGTACGGCGTCGGCACTGCTCCATTCTGCCAGTTTCTTAAATACATCGCCGGTCCACAGTTCTTCGTTTACGGCGGGAGAAAAAGGGTCGTGAAATATAAAATCCGCTTCCAGATTGGCGGGGTTAAACTCCTTGAAAAGGCCAAAGAACAGGTGAAGCGTGACCCCGGGAATGAGTTCAAATTTGTTCAGGCCCGGTTCTATCTGCTCGAAAATACGGGGAAGCTTGTCCACAAGTTCCGGGTGATCCAGGTGGTTGGCATAGTTAAATGACCGGGCGGTTTCGGCATCCACCGGAAATCCCTCAATGCTGTAGAAATGGACTGCGTGCCGCAGTTTCCTGTTCAGGTATTCATCCGCGAGAAGCACCAGGTTGAGTCCCGTACCAAATCCCGTTTCCAGGATGGTAATGGACTCCGGTTCGGAAAGCCGGTCCAGCAACCCGTTTTTCTCAAAAAAATTGTGCCGGCTTTCCGCGACCGCCCCGTTGGGATTGTGGTAGTGCTGGTCGAACTGCCGGGAGTAGAGCGTGTGGGACCCGTCCTCGGTGGTGCGGAGGTTGTTGTTTCGAGTGGAATTATCTTCGTTGTCAGTCATTGGTCGAGATGGAAACAGTGCCATACCCGCAGTGGGCCGTTATCGGAAGCCCTCCGTCGTTGATGGCTCCTTCAATTTTACCTTTGGTTCGGGTACCATCGAACTCAAATGAATCGCTGATCGAAACCTCGGTACCACGAGCCGTAATATCGGCATTTAGCGAGCGGGGAAGCAAAAGTGAAATATTGCCCGCCGAGGTGTTGAAATCCAGGGGGCCCTGAAGAGATCGGATATCAGCGGAGATATTGCCCCCTGAAGTTTTCGCCTCACCTGTACCATGCAGGCGGTTGATGTTGATATGCCCTCCTCCCGTCGAAAGCTCTATCGTACCGCTGCTTTTTTCAATCCGGATATGGCCGCCGGAGGTCGTCAACATGATGTCGCCCTCAAGCTGTTCGCTGGTAATATGTCCTCCACGGGATGTTGCATGTATCGTACCCGAAAGGTCATTGAGGGTGATATGGCCGCCGCTTGTTTCCAAACGCTGATCGCCCTCAATACTGGTAATGGAAATGTGCCCGCCGGAAGTGTTAACCGTAAAACTGGTTTGTCGCGGAACCGTGACCGTTGTCTCCAGGTTGATTCGGTCTGAAAGCGAGGGGCGTTTTTTTGATAAAATGGAAAGAGCCATATTTCCATTTTCCTGTTTCCGGTCCACAGAGATGTTTTGGGCAAGGGCCCGTTGATCTCCGACATCCCCGGTGGCCTGTATGACGATCTCTCCACCGGTGGAATCGGCGCCGACAATATTAACATTTCCGAAGCTCAGATCGAGGTCCACATTGTTGTGCCGGGGAAGCTCAAATGATTTTCGATATACATACACGCCCGGCGAAACTTCAGACCAGGAGGCCTCTTCCACGTTGTACCGCCGGTTAATAAACACCTTTTTATCCTGCAACTTTATCTTAAAGTCTCCATGCTCGAGCTCCTGCAGTTTTTGCTCCAGCTTGCGGAGCGATTCGTCAACCGAACCTGTCGCCTCTTCTCCCAAGGCCAGTGATTCAGCCCCGTGCTGTATGAGTTTGTCGAGGTGTCGAAGTTCTATATCAATGTTTTCCAGGTTTTTCAAATTCTCAAGATTTTTCAGATTCCGGAGATTCTTCAAATTCTCCAGGTTTTGCAGGTCGATAACGATCGACGGGGGAAGCGGTGGGCGGGGTACCTGCACTGAATCGGTGGCGGCATTCGAAGGAGCCGGAGGGCGGGGCGGCCTGTCTTCCCGATTTAACAGGAAAATAGCGATGCCCACAAAAGCGAGGCCGGCGACCACAATTTCCCACGAAATGTTTTTGCTGCTCATTTTTTTGTGCTTAAATCGGTTAATCTGAATATAGACTATCTGTCACAGTTGACCGGTACGCGAACGCGAGGTAAAAGTTGCAAATCGGGATAAAAGAGTTGACCAAATTTAATTATTTTGAGTCACACTCGTATCCGGTCTCAATCTATTAAAACATAATCATGCAGGTAAAAAAAATTCAGGCGCTAACGGAACAATATTTTGACGAGATGGTCCAGGTACGGCGACATCTCCACCGGCACCCGGAAGTGAGCTACCAGGAACACGAAACGACAAAATATATTATCGAGAAGCTTGAAGAGCTGGATATTCCGGCAGACCGTCCGCTGGATACCGGCTGCGTGGGAGTGCTGGAAGGAGACCAGTCCTCCGACCGCGTGGTGGCGCTGCGCGCTGATATCGATGCCCTCGCGATCCAGGAGGAGGGAGAGCACAAGAAGGAATTTATGTCAGAAAATGAAGGGGTGGCCCACTGCTGTGGTCACGACAGTCACACGGCCAACCTGGTCGGAGCAGCCCATATTCTCAATGACCTGAGAGAGGAAATTGAGGGAACCGTATTGCTGATTTTTCAACCGGCCGAGGAAAAACTGCCGGGCGGGGGACGCCTGCTCTGCGAGACGGGCTACCTGCAGGAAAAAGGGGTGGATGTAATCTATGGACTCCATTCCAGTTCATTCCTGGAGCCGGGACAGATCGGTATAAAAGAGGGTCCGCTGATGGCCCGCCCCGACGAGTTTAATATCGAGATTATCGGCAAAGGGGGGCACGCCGCCTCCCCGCATGAGACGGTAGACCCGGTGGTACTGGCAGCCCAGGCTGTAACGGCTATCCAAACCATCGCCAGCCGCAATATTGATCCCAGTGAGCCGGTGGTCATCACGATCGGGAAGATTGCGGGGGGAACCGCCCACAATATCATCCCGGAAAAAGTGGAGATGATCGGCACCATTCGAACGTTCTCGCAGCAGACCGCTGAATTTATCAGCGAACGTATCGAGAAAATTGTGCAGGGGATCACTACCTCGGCCGGTGCCGACTATACCTACACGTTTGATCCCGGCTACCCGGCGGTCGACAATACCGGCTGGGCGACCGATATTGTTATTGAAACCGCGGCTGAGATCATCGGCAAAGAGCAGGTAAAGATACTCGAAAAACCGATTATGGCGGGGGAGGATTTTGCGTTTTACCAGCAGCATTTTCCAGGCGCTTTTTTCTTCCTTGGCAGCGGAAGCGAGGCCGCCGGAGCTGTTCATCCCTGGCACCACCCGCGCTATAACGTGGATGAAGAGTGCTTTAAGACCGGCGCGGCACTGATGGCTTCCCTGGTTTTTCATCCGCTCCCTCCAGAGTTGTGATTTAATCAGGACAAGCGATATTTTCACGCAATACGCAGTAAATCCCAATGAATGATCTCTCCTTTTGGGAAAAAGTTGCTTTTCAAACAAGCTACGATCTGATCGTCGTGGGGGCTGGTATTACCGGACTTTCGTCGGCCTTATTTTACAGGCAGTCCCATCCCGGCGGATCCGTACTGGTGTTGGAACGAGGGGCGGCACCGCGGGGTGCCAGCACCCGCAACGCCGGTTTTGCCTGCATCGGTTCCATCACCGAGCACCAGGCCGATCTTGATCGGATCCCCGAAGAGCAGCTTAAAACAAGGATAAAAAGGCGTTTTAATGGCCTGGAACTGTTAAAGTCGACCCTGGGAGCAGATGCCATCGGTTACAAACCGTGTGGTGGATACGAGCTGTTTAGGTCTCAAGCGGCGTTTAGCGAGGCCAAACAGCAGATCCCCAAATTCAATCGCTGGCTTTTGCAGCTGGCCGGTGAAGAAGAGGTATATACAACAGGCAGATTGAATGGTTATCCTGTGATTTTTAACCGCCTGGAGGGCGCCCTGCACCCCGGGAGAATGATGAAAGCGCTCATAGACCGGGCAAAAAAAGCGGGGATAGAGATACGCTGGAATGCAGAAGTTCAGCAAGTGGTTCCGGCCGGTTTTGTTTTGCTGGATGACGGGACCGAATTTGCGGGTGACCAGGTCCTGGTGGCCACCAACGGGTTTGTGAAAAACCTTTGGCCGGGCACGGAAGTAACCCCGGCACGGGGATATATTTTGTTGACCGCACCCATTGACAACCTGGAGTGGCGGGGTACATTTCACCACGATCGCGGGTATCTCTATTTCCGGGATGCCGGGGACCGACTGCTGCTGGGAGGCGGCCGGAACATAGCTGAACAGGAGGAAGCCACCGACCAGCTCGGGATTAATCTGAAGATAAAAGAGTACCTCGTCCGGTTTGCAGAGGAGACCCTGAAATTGCCGAGCGGCTGGAAAATCGAACAGGAATGGTCGGGCATCATGGGATTTACCGAAAATAAAATGCCGGTCGTAAAACATATGGAAGGCCGAATTTTTACGGCGGCCGGGTTGAGCGGAATGGGAATATCCATCGGCATGCAGGTGGGAAGCGAGGCGGTGGAACTGTTGCGGTCCGGCTCAAAAAAATGAATTGCCACCTCTGCTTCAAACAGATCATATGTAAACTCCTTTTTTTAACTCCATCCCGTTACGACTGGCAAACATCGAATGGGGCGTTCCGCAGATACCCGGATGACAAGGATGCGTTGAGCAGGAACAGATTTTCCGGCAAGGTCAGTCGATACCAGCATTATGAGCCTCCGATCTGAACTCCCGGTAGAGTTCCAGGAACTCATTCAGCATCATGGCGGTGGCTCCCCAGAGCGGCACGCGGTGGACATCCCAATACGGCACTTTGAAGGTGTGATTCCGCAGATTCCAGTCCTCCACGGTCAGATTTTTCTTTCCCAGCAGGCTTTCCAGCTCCACGGAAAAGGCCTCTTCCACTTCGCGGGGATCGAGGGATAATTCGGGCTGTTCCTCCATATAGCCTACTACGGGGGTCACATCGTTATTGGAATGACTGACAAAAAGCTTGGTCAGCTGCCCGGCGATATGCACCTGGCCGGGGTCGATGCCCACCTCCTCCCGTGCCTCGCGCAGGGCCGTTTCGACAGGAGTTTCTCCCTCCTCCGAACGACCGCCCGGGAAGCTGATCTGTCCCCCGTGGTCAATGTCGCTGCTTCGCAGGGTAAGCAGAATCTCCAGCTCCATCTCCTTATTGGGATAGAACAATACCAGCACGCTGCTCTGTCGCGCATGGGGCGTGGGCTCCATCTTGCGCTCAGGCCCACGGGTTCCGACCGGTTCGGGAGCCATTTTCAGCTGCACATTTCGCCCCGGCAGGGCCTGCTGAAGTCGTTGTTTTAGGTATGGTACGAATAAATGCATGGCGTCTAAAATAGATGATTTTCAGGAATAAATCGGGGGGAATGAGTTTTTCCCGTCCAGGGCGCCATTTACGTAAAATTATACTTAGAAGTATTTTTTAAAATATTCAAATCAGCGTTTGGAGGGAGTTGTACTCCCGTTTTATCTGCTATATAAGGTCGGTGGTACAACCAACTCCCAACAGCATAGTAGGTTCTGCAAAGGTCTCCACAATTAACTGATTCCTGGTAGTCAATTACTACGTTTCGCGGGTGATTCCAGTTGTTTTATCGAAAAAAATGAACGAGGAAAGAAGATAAAGGAGCCCAAAAGGGAAAAGGGCAAATTTGACTTTTTGAGGATGCCCTATTTAATCTCAGGATTCATCCCATGGAATGGATGTCACAGAATTGTCCCTGGACTGTTCCCGAAAGAAACCCATTTTCAAACCAGACGCAGAGTCCGTACTTTATTCGAGTTTCGTTTTAATCGTTAACATCATGATCTGTTACAGTTCCTGCTATGAAGAGAAAATATAACGTGTATGGCATCGGTAACGCCCTTGTGGACATAGAATTTGAGGTGTCTGATGATTTTCTAAGCAAACATAAAGTCAAAAAAGGGGTCATGACCCTGGTCGATGAGGAAACGCAGTTCAGGCTTATTGAAGATATCAACCACGCCGAAGCGGTTCGAAAACCGGGAGGCTCTGCCGCCAATACCGTGTACGCAGTCAGCCAGTTCGGGGGAAAAGCATTTTATTCCTGCAAAGTGGCCGATGACAAGTTTGGAGATGACTACCTGGAGGAGATGAAAGAGGCGGGAATCGACACGAACTTTGACCGGCAGCAGCAGCCGGAGGGAATTACGGGAAAATGCCTGGTCATGATTACCGGTGATGCGGACCGAACGCTCAATACCTATCTTGGAATTACCTCATCGCTCTCAAAAAATGAGGTGGATGAACATGCTATCAGCGTCTCCGACTACCTGTACCTCGAAGGTTACCTGGTGGCCTCCGATACCGGACTTGATGCGATGAAACAGGCGAAAAATATTGCGGAGAATCACGAGGTGAACACCGCCCTCACGCTGTCGGATCCCTCGGTGGTGGAGGCGTTCAAAGATCGTTTTGAAGAGGTAATCGGGGCTTCGGTAGACCTGCTGTTTTGCAACGAGGATGAAGCGAAGGAATATACCGGCAAGACGGACTTGCTGGAAGCCCGCGAAGCGCTCAAAAAAGAAGCCCGGCGTTTTGTTATTACCCAGGGCAGCAATGGCGCGATGATCTACGACGGCGACACGTTTATCGATATCGAACCTTATGATGTAAAAGCTGTTGACACCAACGGCGCGGGCGATATGTTTGCCGGGGCGTTTTTGTACGGAATTACAAACGGTATGGGGTTCGCGGCGGCCGGGAAACTGGCGAGCCTGGCCTGTTCCCGGATCGTTTCTCAGTTTGGTCCACGCCTCAAGTGGCACGAAGCCCAGGAAGTGTTGCGTCAGCTATCGTGACTTAAGCAATGAACCAGATGTCAATTAATTTTTCCAGCAATTTTAACTGTGAAACAGAAGTATGAAAAATCTGATACTGGCCAGCCGCAATGAGCACAAAATACAGGAACTGCGGGAAACGCTGTCCGACCTTGACCTGGAACTGAAGTCGGCACTCGATTTTGAGGAGCTCGGCGAAGTGGAGGAGGACAAGCAGACCCTGAAAGGCAACGCCCGGAAAAAGGCCCGCTACGTTTTTGAGAAGACCGGTCTGCCCGCCCTGGCGGATGACACTGGCCTGGAGGTGGATGCCCTGGATGGACGCCCCGGCGTGTTTTCAGCCCGCTATGCCGGCGAAAATGCCTCTTACGATGACAATACCGACAAGCTGCTGGCGGAACTGGCCGGGGTCGATGATCGGAACCGGACGGCCCGGTTTCGTACCGTGGTTGCGTATATCGATGAGAAGGGCGGTGAACACTTTTTCGAGGGAATCTGCCGGGGTAAAATTTTAAAAGAACGCCGGGGAGACAAAGGGTTTGGTTACGATCCTGTATTCCAGCCCGAGGGATATGAGCAGACGTTTGCCCAGTTGGATGCAGAAGAAAAAAACAGGATAAGCCACCGGGGCCGGGCCATCGGCGAACTGTACAGATGGCTGAGCAGCACGTTGAAATAGGGACGGGAGTGTCAGGATGCAGCAGGTTCGAGCTGTTCTGGTGATATAGCAGTTTAATCGTCACAAACAAAGGAAGCTGTTTTGGGATTTAGTGCCGTTGATTACATCGTCATTGTGGTGTACCTGGTGGGGGTGGCTGTTATCGGTATTCGCATCGCCGGGAAGCAGACCTCAACTTCCGACTATTTTTTGGGAGGAGAGGGCATCCCCTGGTGGGCAGTTCTTTTTTCCGTTGTAGCCACGGAGACCAGTACACTGACCTTTATCAGCATTCCGGCCGTGGCGTATGGTGGTAATCTCACTTTTCTCCAGATTACGCTCGGTTATATTGCGGGACGGGTGCTGGTAAGCCTGTTTTTTCTCCCAAAGTATTATGAAGGGAATCTCACGACGGCCTACCAGTTTCTGGCCAACCGGTTCGGTCCTGCCATGCGCAACGCCACCAGTACCACCTTTATGGTTACCCGCCTGCTGGCCGACGGAGTCAGGCTTTTTGCCACGGCTATTCCCCTGGCTATTATCTTGCGGCTGGGCGGGGCGTTTATCGGGTGGGGAGACCTGCAGCTGTACCTGTTGTCGATCAGCGCCATCTCCCTGGTTACCGTCATCTACACGCTTATTGGAGGAATCAAGGCCGTGGTATGGATGGACGTAATGCAGATGGCGGTGTATATCGGCGGGGCGCTACTGGCCGCCGGTATTATGATCGGCGGTATTCCGGGGGGACTCCCGGCCGCCGTTACGACTGCTGCCGAGGCCGGGAAGCTGAACTTCCTGGAGTTTGGCTTCGACATGAGCTTTACTGATTTTATTGCCACACCCTATACCTTCTTTACCGCCCTCGTCGGGGGTGCAATCTTTTCGGTGGCTTCACACGGAACCGACCAGCTGATCGTCCAGCGGCTGCTGACGACCCGTAACCTGGAGAACAGCCAGAAGGCCCTGGTCTGGAGTGGCGTGGTGGTGGCCCTTCAGTTTGCGCTGTTTCTGGGAATAGGAATCCTGTTATATGCATTTTACGAAGCACAGTCTGCCGAAGCGCTGGGACTGGCCACCACGGACGAAATTTTCGCCAAATTCATTGTCGAGCAGCTGCCGGCAGGCTTGTCGGGGTTAATCGTTGCCGCCCTTTTTGCGGCCGCCATGAGCAGCCTGAGCTCCTCACTCAACTCGCTCGCCTCATCTACTACGCTCGACCTGTACAAACCCTATTTCGGCAAAGACAATACCGAGGCCCGCGACCTGCAGGTCTCCCGCATGATCACGATCATCTGGGCATTGATTCTCACGGGTTCCGCCTACTTTTTTGCACTGCTCCAGCTGCAGGAGGGAGAACGTCCCGCTGTCGTCGAACTCGGGCTGGGTATCGCCTCCTATACCTATGGTGGGCTGCTCGGGGCTTTTGTGCTTGGCCGCTGGTTTGACAAGCCAGACCGCCGGGACGCCATGATCGGCTTTTTTGCCGGGCTCATTTCACTGCTTTTTATGGTGGAGGGACCTGTTCAGGACCTGCTGCCGGGAGAGGGACTTGCGATCGCCTGGCCGCTGTACACCGCAGTGGGAAGCATTATCGTGGTTGCCGCAGGCAATATTTCCAGGTGGACCAGAAAGGCCTGGAACGGGGGTTGATTTTGCAATTAGCAAAGAGCAGACCGGGCCGGGCTCTATTTTCTATCTGCATGACAACTTGTTAGAGGACCTTTGCAAAACAACGGTTTTTCAAAGGCCTCTTGTTAAAGAAAATTCATACTATTACTATTGGTGCCTCAGGCAGCAACAGGATGTTGGAAACGCTTGTCACCGTCACTCTAAACCTGATTAGCATGCTTCAATCGTTAGTCACTAAAATTGTTACCATTGTAATAGGAACAGGTATTCTATTGGCCCCCGACGCTTTTTCACAATCGACCGATAATGCGGCTCCCCGGGTCGAAACCGAGAACGGCACCGTTGAAGGAATTAACGATTCCGGGGTCTATATCTACAAGGGTATTCCTTTTGCGGCGCCACCAGTCGGCAAACTTCGGTGGAGACCTCCCCGGCCGGTTGACGACTGGACCGGGATAAAACAGATAAAACAGTTTGGTCCGCGCTGTATGCAGCGGCCCATTTTCGACGATATGGTTTTCCGGTCGGATGGAATGAGTGAAGACTGCCTCTACCTGAATGTTTGGTCGCCGGTCGAGAGTCCCGGGGCCGATCTGCCGGTGCTGGTCTATTTTTATGGCGGGGGATTGATGGCCGGCGACGGATCAGAACCGCGGTATGACGGGGAAAGCATGGCGCGAAATAAAGGACTTGTAGTGGTTACGGTAAATTACCGGTTGTCTGTATTTGGATTTCTCTCCCATCCCGGGTTGACTGCTGAGTCGCCGCATTCCGCTTCCGGAAATTACGGTCTGCTGGATCAGGCAAGGGCCCTGCAGTGGGTAAAAGAAAATATCGAGGCTTTTGGCGGCGACCCGGAGCAAGTCACGATTGCAGGTGAATCCGCGGGTTCAATGTCGGTGAGTGCGCAGATGGCCTCCCCGCTGTCCAGGGACCTGATTGCGGGAGCCGTGGGAGAGAGTGGTTCGCTTTTGGGGAGTCTTTCGGCAGTTTCCCTTCGAAAAGGAGAAAAAGCCGGGCGTACATTCCAGGATCTGCTCGGGGCCGCCTCCCTTGAAGAGATGCGACAGATGCCGGCTGAAAAAGTGCTGGAGGCAACGGCACGCGAAGATGTGCCCCGGTTTCCTGTAACAGTGGATGGGTACTTTTTTCCGAAAAAACCGATTGAGATCTACCGTTCGGGCGAACAGGCCGACGTGCCCCTGCTGGTGGGGTGGAATTCGGAAGAGATGAGCCACCAGTTTCTTTTCCAGGGTAAAAAGCCGACTCCCGAAAACTATAAGGCGCTGGTCAACCAGCTGTATGGCGAGCACGCAGATAAGATCCTGGACCTGTACCCTGGCAACACCGGTGAAGAAGTGCTGAAGTCGGCCACTGCCCTGGCGGGCGATCGGTTCATCGCTTTTAGCACGTGGAAGTGGAGTGATATCCACAGTAAAACGAGCACCAGCCCGGTGTACCGTTACTACTATTCGCGCCCGCGCCCCGCCATGGCGTCTGAAGAGGATTCCAAACCCCCGCCGGCCACGGGCGCCGTTCACGCTGCTGAGATTGAATATGTGATGGGAAACCTTCCCAGAAATCATGTGTACGCCTGGACGGAAGAAGATTACCAGGTCTCCGATATTTTTCGGGGTTTTGTGGCGAATTTCGTACAAAGGGGAGATCCCAACGGCCTGGGACTACCGGAATGGAAGGCACTGCAAGAGGGAAATAAACGCAGGGTGATGCAGATCGATGTTCATTCCCGCCTGCGGGCGGCACAGCACCAGGAACGGTATGAGTTTCTGGATCGGTTGGCATACCCGGAATCGGAATAAGAAGGGGGATATCCTTGGATCTAACCCGCATTTCTCACCAAGAAATTTGTCCTTCAACGCAGCTGAAAGGTCCATTTCGCAGCCCATTACAGACTGTAATGATGATTTGGCAGTAAAAAATAGTATAAGTTATGGTCATCCATGAAGTTACATGATTTTATCCAACATACTCGTGAGAAACCCGGGCTAACGCCTTCCTTCAAATTCCTGTTATGGCCCGAAGACGGGTACCACATCAATGAAAAACAGGAAGCAGCTGAAAAACTGTGCCCATTACGAGTATTATGGGCCATTCTAATTGTACCTGCGGTATTTATTTTTTCGGCCTGTTCAGATACCGTGAATCAGCAAAGCCGGGAGGCCGTCAGCATCTCCGCCGTCGACAGCCTGGTGGACCGCGCGGTAGCGCAGGAGCATATTCCCGGCGCCGTGGTACGTGTGCAGCAGGGTGATTCCATCCTGCATCACAAAGCCTACGGGTATGCTCAATTGTACACCTTTGAGTTGGAACGGCTGGAGCAGCCAGATACCATGACGACCGGGCACCTGTTTGACCTGGCGTCGTTGACGAAGGTGAGTGCCACGACGTTTGGTATTATGTTGCTGGCGGACAGCGAGCGGATTCAGCTGGATTCCCCGGTCCATCGGTGGCTGCCGGAGTTTGCCCGGGGAGATAAGAAAAAAATCACGGTGCGTCACCTGCTAAGGCATACCGCCGGACTTCCGCAGTGGGTACCCACCTATTACTATGCCTCCAACGCTGAAGAACAGTATGACTATATCGCTTCATTACCACTGAAGTACGAGGTGGGCGCGGAACGCCATTACAGCGACCTGGGATTTATGCTGCTGGGCGAAATAACTCGGCGCGTTTCGGGTCAGCCGCTCGACCAGTTCCTGGAGCAGGAGCTCTACCGGCCGCTGGACTTGAAACATACCGGCTTTAATCCGCTTGAAAGCGGGATCTCCCGGGAAAAGATTGCCGCAACCTCGCACGGTAACCCGTTTGAGAAGCAGATGGTTTATGACGATGATTTCGGATACAGCGTGGATGTGGAGCCTGAATCCTGGAATGGATGGCGCCTTTATACGTTGCGCGGCGAGGTAAACGATGGCAACGCCTGGTACGGAGCCGGGGGCGTGGCCGGTCATGCCGGATTGTTCTCCACGGCCGCCGAGCTGCAATCGCTGGTCCATCTGTTGCTGCGGAAAGGGAAATACCAGGGGAGACAGCTTATTTCCGAGGCGGCGATCAACACTTTTTTAACGATAGACCAATTTGGAAACGGGCTCGGATGGGCGATGGACCCTGCCGTTTTTTCAGCTGAGGGAGTGCCAAAGGGCAGCTTTGGTCACACCGGCTTTACCGGAACGAGCATTCTGGCGATCCCGGAATACGACCTGTCGGTCATCCTGTTTACCAACCGGCAACACGCGGGACGCCGGGAAAACGGCTACTACATTGACCTCGGTCCACTGCGCCAGCAGATTGCAACTGCCGTTTTAAAAAAAATCGGGCACCAGAGCCCATCCCGTTCCCTGCAAGGTAATCCCGGGTAGCCTGCTTTTTATTCCAGGTACGAAAAACAGGTTCGGCCAGCACCCCACAAATACACCACCCAAAACTCAAGACCCACGACCCAAGACTCACGACCCAAGACTCACGACCAAGACCAAGTCAAGCTCGTATTTCCTGCCTCATAAACAGCAGGTAGGAGAGGCCGAAACAGATCAACGTACCGGCGACAAGGGCCGTAATGTTGGGCCAGACCAGCAGCATGCTCTGTCCCAGCGGCAGCGTTGAGGGGATCGCCCCGGATACCTGTTCAAAACTCAGTGCCCCGAGACTCCGGATCGAAGGAGTTAGCAGGATGGTGGTTAATTCATTAAACAGGAAGTTAGGGGAAAACCGGGAGAGCATCACCGTAAGTTGCTGCACGGCCGACTGGTTGTAAAAAAAGAGATTTGCCACAAAACGAACCAGCATGGAATAGAAGACGGTGAAAAACAGCCAGACCGCCAGTACCGACAGCGCCGAGGTCGACGACTGCCTGAAAATGATGGAAGCGGTAATCCCCAGGTTCAGCCAGAAGGCGATATAGATACACGTGAACAGCAGAAACGCCATGATGCGCAGAAATTCACCAAACGCGGGCGGCAGCCCGATGACGAGGATGCCCAGTCCCAGCACCAGCAGGCCGAGTGACAGGATAAGCACGACAATGAGCGCCAGCGCCCCGGCAAACTTGCTGTTGATGAAATAGTCCCGCGGGATTGGCTGGGAGATGATTCGGCTCAACGTTCCGCTGTCTCGTTCCGAGTTTACCGCGTCGAACCCGAGGGCGATCCCGACCAGGGGGCCGAGAAAGCCGATCAGGGTAATAAAGGGCGGCAAGTTGCCGGTGGATTCCGTAAACAATTTAAGATACAGAAAGTTGGTATCGGCACTGATCTGCGCCGGATTCTGCTGGATTACGGAGAGAACCGTGTAGATCGAACCGGTGGTGGTCAGCAGTATGAGTGCCACGAGGATGATAAACCGCCAGCTGCGGACATGCTCCTTGATCTCCTTGTTAACCATTACGGAAAACGGTTGAACAGTATCAGACATCGATGGTACCTCCTTCAAAATAGTGTTGATAAATTTCGTCAAGTCCATACTCCTTGTAGGAAAGCCGGAACAGCCGGGCGCCCTGCTCCACGATATGGTTTGAGATCAGCGGGGCCGTCTCTTTCGGTGCCTGTATGATGAGCTCCCTGCCGTTGGCCTGCACGTGGCTGACCTTCTCCAGCTCCTGCAGGCTTCGGATCAGCGGGTCGGAGAGGGGAGAGACTTCAGCGCGAATGGTGGACTCCGCATCCCCGAACAGTTCGTCGGCCAGCTCGTGGATGTCGCCGAGGGCCAGCAGCCGTCCCTCCACCAGGATGCCCACCCGGTCGCATATTTTCTGGACCTGGTGCAGCAGGTGAGAGCTCAACAGCACCGTAATACCCTTTTCCTTGCTGAGACGACGGATCATCTGCAGGAACTCGTTGATGCCTTTCGGGTCGATGCCGATGGTGGGCTCATCCAGGATCATGATCTCCGGATCCTTGATCAGCACATCGGCCAGTCCCAGCCGCTGGATCATCCCCTTGGAGTAGGTTTTCGTCTTTTGGTCGCCCGCCTCCTCCAGTCCCACCATCTGCAGGAGCTGACGCGCCTCCGACTCCGCTTTCGGGCGGGGAATGCCGTTGAGCATGGCGGTATAAACCAGGCTTTCCACCCCCGTGCTGTTGTCCGAAAACCCGACCTCGTCCGGCAGGTAACCGGTAATGCGCTTCACCTTCAGCGGTTCGGAGGTGGCGTCAAAGCCCCTGATGGAGACCGATCCCCCGGTCGGTTCCGTCAGGCCGAGCATCGACAGGATGATGGTGGTTTTGCCCGCCCCGTTGGGACCCAGGAGTCCGAATATTTCTCCCTCCCGGATCTGCAGGTCCAGGTGATCCACCGCCCGGGTCTCCCCGTAATCCTTGACGAGATCCCGAAGCGTAATAATCGGATGTTCCATGGTTATCGCCTCCCGTATCTCTTGAAGAGGTAGGATATCCCGCCCAGCACGATTAGTATGATGGCGATGCCGATCGAGCCCCAGGTGATCGATTTGCTGACGGTAACCCGGAATGTTACATCCGAGGAGGCTTCCGGGGTGTCGGCGGTAATCTGCATCTGGTAGTCGCCGGCAATGGCGTTGTCACTGGCCGTGACCGTGGCGTTGACGGTGGCGGTTTCTCCCGGGTCCAGCCGTGCAATCTCTTTTTCGTCAAAAGTGGCATTCCAGTTTACCGGGGTATCGGCCGACATGCTGATATCGTGCAGCGGCACCGTGCCGGTATTTTGGATGGAAAGGGGGATCGTCTTTTCGCTGCCGGCCGTAATGTTGGTGCTGAGCCGACCGGAAGGGGTGGTTAGGTTCAGCCCGTATTTGCCTTTGATCACCGCCTCCAGGGTCGCTTCATCGGCTGTGGAGCCCGACCGCGCCTGTATGTTGATCGTCACGGTATCTGCCTCGGCTTTCTGGCTCGGCGTGGCCTTGACGGTCATATCCTTGCTCTCATTGGAGGCAATATTCACCGAGGTTACATAGTTTCCACCCGATCTGAACCGCACATCCCAACCGGCGGGAGCATCGGCGGTAAGGGCGTAGTTTTGTTCCCGGGCGGTCTGGTTGTTGATCGTCACCGTGTAGTTGAAATCGGAATCGGCATAGCCCTCCATGTTGGCCTGGTCCACCAGCAGTTCCGTTTCAAAAATTCCCTGTTCGGTGACTTGAACTCTCAGGGGCAGCTCATACTCCAGGCCTGTTTCTGTGGAAGCGAGGACGGAAAAGCGGTAAGTGCCTTTCTCGATTTTCAGGGGCACCTGCAGCTGCAGGGTAAGAGTCCTGGAGCCACCACCCGAGTCTCCCACTCGCGGCTTTATGGCGATCTGCTGGATGGTGTTGGCACCCGAAGTAAAGGAGGGCTCCCAGCTTTCGGGGACACGGAGCAGGTTCAGGTCCACATTCTGTATTCGCCCGGTGTTGTTAATAATTTCGATATCGTAATTGAGTGTTTGTCCAGGTGTCACAGACCGGCTGGTATAGGCGGTATACAGCATGATGCCCTGGTCCGGCTGGGCCGCGTTACCGGCCGGTGGAATAGATCCGATAAAAAAAAGCAGGAGACAGAAACTGACTGCGTAATATATCTTTTCCATACCTAGTACATGTTATGTTTTAGATTACAGAATACATTGTGAACTGTGTAAAGGATAGCCGATCAATACAGGAATAACACCTGTGTTGGGTCAGGTACAGCAGCCCGGCAAGCCTGTGCCTGCCGTAACCGGAAAGTGCCGATCCATGACCCTGTTTACGCAGGCCGGTTTTGTTGAACCTGTAAGATGATCCGCTGATGCCGGAAGGTCTGCGGTTGTTGAAGTGTACCGCGGATATCCCTTCCCGCCGTCGAGAGAGGTCGAAAAACCTATCCCCATTTTTCCCTTGGTTTAGGAACACATTGAAAGCAGGTAGACAGGTCTTTCAACGTCTTCTGACTGTATTGATTGGGTCCCACCAGTTGATCGCCCAAAAATTGTTTAAATGACCCCAAAAATTCAAGAGCCGGCGAGAAAGCTGATGATCTTATTTCCCAATCCAACGAACATAACTATACAGACCCGGAATTTATTATACAGGCGGTCCATTTTTTACGGACGGCCGGTGGACGCGTCGCCCGCGGAGCAATGCACACAAGGAAAGCAGCCGAATGTAGAGAGGTCCGCCTTGATAGCCGCTTCTTGTCGATAAAGGACAGGTTTAAGGATCGTCGTGCCCCTCCCTGGAAACATGCAATTATACCGCCCGATGAGAATTGATTGATATTTAGATCCAAAAATCCCTGTTTACAGACAATAAACGCCAATACAGGTACGGCTTATAATAGCACCTAAGAGGAATTGAACCGACGACCGACGATTGACCGCCTTAAATTTTTAATACATTGAGCATTTGAAGTCTACCACGTCTGCCGTTTCACGTCTCACGTCTATCCCCCTAAAAGCACTCACTCAATCATTTATTCAAACAACTACTCCGGATCATACTCCAGGTTCGACTGCAGCCATCGTTCTATCTCCTTTACACTCATGCCTTTGCGACGCGCATAATCCTCTACCTGGTCTTTTTTGAGGTTGCCGACGTTAAAATAGGTGGAATCCGGGTGTGCAAAATAGAGTCCACTTACCGAAGCCGGGGGGATCATGGCGTACGTTTCGGTCAGCTTAATGCCCGTTTTTTCCTGGACATCCAGCAGGTCGAACAGGATATCCTTTTCCGTATGATCGGGTTGGGCGGGATAGCCCGCTGCCGGACGAATACCGGTATATTTTTCCCGGATAAGCTCCTCGTTGTTAAAGTTTTCGTCGGGGGCGTATCCCCAGTACTCTTTTCGCACCTTTTCGTGCAACAGCTCGGCAAACGCCTCGGCCAGGCGGTCAGCCAGAGCCTTGGTCAGGATGGCGTGGTAATCGTCATGCTGCTCCTCGAACCGCCGGACCAGCTTCCCGGAACCCAGTCCGGCCGTAACGGCAAATCCCCCGACATAGTCGTCGATGCCGGTCTCTTTGGGCGCTACAAAATCAGACAGCGCCTTGTTGGGCTGTCCCCGGCGTTTTTCCGCCTGCTGCCGCAGGGTGTGGAGTACCGTACGGACTTCCGAGCGCGTTTCATCCGTATAGATTTCGATGTCGTCGCCCACGCTGTTAGCGGGAAACAGCCCGATTACCCCGTTCGCCTGCAGCAGCTGCTCCTTGACAATGCGATCCAGCAGCTTGTTGGCTTCCTCATACAGCTTTTGGGCCTCTTCACCGTACTTGTCATCCTCCAGCACCTGGGGAAAGCGGCCGGGCATCTGCCAGGTGATGAAAAAGGGTCCCCAGTCGATATAGTTGCGCAGCTCTGAAAGAGGGTAATCCTCAAAAAGGTGGATTCCCGGCTTCTTGGGCTTTACAATGGGGGTGTTTGGCCAGTCAATGTCTGTTTTATTGTTGCGGGCCTCCTCCAGGGACAGGTAATTTCTGCGGCTGGTGCGCCCTTCATGCTGGTCGCGCAGCTGCCGGTACTCCTCCTTGATCTCCGCCACAAAGTCGTTGCGCAGCGTTTTGGAGACCAGGTTGCCGGTTACGGAGACGCTTCGGGAGGCATCGAGTACGTGTACGACCGGCTGATCATACATCGGCTCAATTTTGACGGCTGTATGCAGTCTTGAGGTGGTGGCGCCGCCGATGAGCAGTGGCTGGTTGAACCCTTCACGCTTCAGTTCCTTGGCCACATGTACCATCTCATCCAGCGAAGGGGTGATGAGTCCGCTGAGGCCGATCACATCCACCTTGTTGCTGCGCGCCTCTTCCAGGATCTTTTCCGCCGGCACCATCACGCCGAGGTCGATCACGTCAAAATTGTTGCAGCGAAGCACTACGCCGACAATATTCTTGCCGATGTCATGGACATCGCCCTTGACGGTGGCGAGCAGTACCCGGGCCTTGGGCTCGCTGTTGTCGTTCTGGGCTTTCTCCTCTTCGATGTAGGGGATCAGGTGAGCCACGCCCTTTTTCATGACGCGCGCGCTTTTTACGACTTGGGGCAGGAACATCTTGCCGGATCCAAACAGGTCGCCCACCACGTCCATGCCCGCCATCATGGGACCTTCAATGACGTCGATGGCATGGTCAAGTTTTTGGCGGGCTTCTTCCACATCTTCAACAATATAGTCCACAATTCCCTTTACCAGGGCGTGTTCAATACGTTTCTCCACACTGTTTTCGCGCCATTCCTCTTTTTTTACGGCCTTTTGCCCGGATTCTTCATTTTTAATTTTTTCGGCATACTCCAGCAGTCGTTCGGTGGCGTCGTCGCGGCGATTCAGCAGCACATCCTCCACCAGATCCCGCAGTTTTTCCGGGATCTGCTCGTAGACCTCCAGCTGGCCGGCGTTGACGATTCCCATATCCATGCCGGCGTCGATGGCGTGATAGAGGAAAGCGGAGTGCATCGCCTCGCGTACAGGGTTGTTTCCCCGGAACGAGAAGGAGATATTGCTGACCCCGCCGCTTACCTTGGCTCTCGGCAGGTTTTCCTTGATCCACCGGGTGGCCCTAATAAAGTCCACGCCGTAGTTGTTATGCTCTTCGATGCCGGTGGCCACCGTCAGGATGTTGGGATCCATGATGATATCCTGCGGGGCAAACCCGACCTCCCTGGTAAGGATGTTGTAGGCGCGCTCGCAAATTTCGATACGTCGTTCAAAGTTGTCGGCTTGTCCCTTCTCGTCGAACGCCATGACGATAACGGCTGCTCCAAAATCAAGGATCTCGCGCGCCTGCTTCTTGAACTCCTCTTCACCCTCTTTCAGGCTGATGGAGTTAACCACGCTTTTGCCCTGCACCGTTTTGAGTCCCGCCTTCAGGACCGACCATTTCGAGGAGTCGATCATGATCGGCACTTTTGAGATATCAGGTTCGGCGGCGATAAGCTGCAGGAAGTCGGTCATTGCCTCTTCGGAATCGAGCATTCCCTCGTCCATATTGACGTCGACAATCTGGGCGCCGTTTTCCACCTGCTGGCGGGCCACCGAGAGCGCCTCCTCAAAGTCACCGTTGGTGATCAGCCGCTTGAACTTGCGCGACCCCATCACGTTGGTGCGTTCGCCCACATTCACAAAGTTGGTGTCGGGGCGCACCACCAGCGGTTCCAGTCCGCTGAGCCGCAGGTAGGGCTCCTGCTCTGGAATAGTGCGCGGCTCATACCGGGTGGAGGCCTCCGCAATAGCACGGATGTGATCGGGCGTGGTGCCGCAGCAGCCGCCCACGATATTGACAAACCCGGATTCGGCGTATTCCCTGAACTGGTCGGCCATAAATTCCGGCGACTCGTTGTATTCGCCCATCTCGTCGGGCAGCCCCGCATTGGGATAGAGGCTGGTAAAGCAGTCCGAAATGTTGGAAAGCTCCTCGATGTAGGGCCGCATCTGCCTGGAGCCGAGTGAGCAGTTCAGGCCCACGCTCAGCAGGTTGCGGGTGTGGGAAATCGAGATCCAGAACGCCTCGGTGGTCTGCCCTGAGAGCGTGCGCCCACTCTGGTCCACGATGGTTCCGGAGATCATGACCGGGAACGCCTGGCCGGTCTCTTCTTCGTGTTTGTGGATGGCGTAGATGGCGGCTTTGGCGTTCAGGGTATCGAAGATCGTTTCCACCAGCAGGATGTCGACGCCACCCTCGGACAGCCCGCGGATCTGCTCGGCGTAGGTCTCCACCAGCCGGTCAAACGAAATGTCGCGGTAGCCGGGGTCTTCCACGTCCGGCGAAAGGGAGAGTGTCTTGTTGGTGGGACCGATGGCACCGGCTACGAAGCGCGGTTTATCGGGATTCTGCCGGGTGTACTCGTCTGCGGCTTCGCGGGCGATTTGTGCGGATGCGACATTCAGCTCGTAGGCCAGGTCTTCCAGGTGGTAGTCGGCCTGTGAAATACGGTTGGCGCTGAACGTGTTGGTTTCGATAATGTCAGAGCCCGCTTCAAGAAACTGGGAATGGATCTCCTTGATTATATCGGGCCGGGTGAGGCTGAGCAGGTCGTTGTTGCCCTGCAGTTCGTGGTCAAAATCAGCAAAACGGGTTCCGCGAAAATCATCTTCTGCCAGATCATATCCCTGTATCATGGTGCCCATGGCGCCATCCAGCACCAGGATACGATCTGATAACAGATCTTTGAGTTGCTCTAATTTCATTGTCGGTAATCAATTATAAAGGTACTTTAGGTTGCACAAAAATTCTTCTGCAGCTCTATTCGGTGATTACCTTTTACAATTGATCTGCGCTGAACATTGTTAGTTTGCCCGGCAGATGTTAAAATAGACTGCTCCGAATTTTTGGATTCCAAATTTACAAATAATTGCGGGATTACATAAACTTTACCTGGTTATAATTCTTGTCATAATATGTTCTGTCGTATAAACGAGGCCTTTTGCAAAACTGTCGGTTGCATCATGCCTGGCGGGTGCGACAATCTGTTTTGACCATCCGGGCAAACAATGTAAATCCCCCGCTGTCCGGGATGCGATGTGGTGTTGGAAAAGATCTTTAATGGTGCTCTCTGAATGAATAACAATACGTTGGCTATGCATGTTTTTGGGAACTGGTTGTGGGAATTGCGGCATGTCATTAAACGGCTGATCCTGGCTGTGGCCTTCTGCTTTGGTGCCAGTAGTGCGGTGTGGGGACAACAAGGAGGGTCGATCGAAAGGATAAAGGCGAACCTGGAGAATTTGCCGGCCGACAGCCACAAGGTGAATATCCTTAATAAAATAGGCCGGGACGCCCTTGACCGAGGCCAGATGGACAGTGCGGAAGTCTATTTTTTACAGGCGCAGCATCTGGCCGATTCGCTCGGTTTTTTATACGGGCAGCAACAGGCCCTCCTGGGACGGGGCGAGCGGTTGCTTGAGCAACAGCAGGTAGATTCTGCCGAACGCGTGCTGGAACGGGCGATGGCCCTGGACACGGGCACCCCGCTGAGGCTGGAAAACCAAAATCTGCTGGCCACCGCCTACCGCTACCAGGGGGAGAATCACCGGGCTATCGAACTGTACAAGCAAGCCCTGGCCGATATCGACACGACCGAACAGGCGCGCAGGGCGGCCGGCTTTGCGATGAATATGGCAGGGGCCTACATGAACCTGGGATACACGGCCGAGGCGTTCAGGCATTTTGACAAGGGGATCTCCTACGCGGAAGCCGCACAGGATTCGGTCTACCTGGCCACCGCGCTGAATAACGTCGGGCTGGCCTATAACAATGAAGAGCAGTTTGGGGAGGCAAGCTACTACCTGCAGCGGGCACTGCGGATAAGCCGCGCGCTGGATTCTAAACTGGGAGAGCTGCGGGCGCTGCTAAACCTCGGAATCACGCGCAGCGGACAGTCGGAGTTCGCGGTGGCCGAGTCGCTTTACAACGAAGCGCTGGAATTGTCGGCCGAAGTGCGGCCCAATACGCCGCCGGTACGGATTCGGTATAACCTGGGAGAGCTCTACCACCGGATGGAGCAGTACGACCGGGCAGAAGAATACTTTCAACTTTCACTGGAGAACAGCCGCACCATGAAGTTGCCGCAGGGGATGTTTTACAACATATCGGGACTGGGAAATGTGGCGGAGGGCCGGGGCGATTTGGCCGGGGCCGTAGACTGGCACACCCAGGCGCTGGAGGTGGCCGAGCGCCTGGACAACCTCTCGTTTTTGCGGGAAGCCCATGAAAAACTGTACCAGGTCCAAAAAAAGCGACAGCAGTTTCAGCAGGCGCTGGGACACCTGGAGACCCTGAAGTCGCTGACCGACAGCCTGCATACCCAGCGGCGCGAGCAGATGCTGACGGAATACCAAACGCGGCTGGAGGTGCAGCGCAAAGACCAGAGGAACCGGGTGCTGGAGGCCGAAAAATATGAGCAGCAGGCGCAATTGAGATTCCAATACTGGTTGCTGGGCATCGGGGTTTTTGTTATCGCAGTAATCGGGATTTTCGCGTTCCTGTTGTACCGGGCGAACAGGGAAAAGAACAGGATAAATAGCGAGCTCGAATCTCAAAAGAGAGCGCTGGAAGAGACCAACAAGGTGCAGAACAAGCTCTTTGGCGTGGTGGCCCATGACCTGCGGAACCCGCTGAGTGCGCTGATCGGCATGCTGGAGCTGATCCGCAGCCAGACGCTTTCAAAGCGGGAGATAGAGTCGCTGGTGGCGGAACTGGAGCTCTCCCTTCAGCAAAATGTAAATATCATGGAAAATCTGCTGGTGTGGGCAAAACAGCAGATGTCCGGGCTCTCCCTTGAGCTGGAATCGATCAACGCGAAGGAGCTCGCCGATGATATTGTGGAGGCTCACAAGTTTAATGCTGAGCACAAGCAGGTGGAGCTGAAAAATAACATCCCGGGAGAGCTCGTCGCGCGGGGCGACTACAACATGCTGAAGCTGGTGCTGCGCAACCTGGTCTCCAACGGCCTCAAATTCTCGGAAGAAGGTGACAAAGTGACGATAGACGCCCGTGCCCGCGACGGGGAGATCCTTTTTGAGGTGCGGGATACCGGCATCGGGATACCCGAAAACATGCAGCCCGATATCTTTGGCGAAGAGGTCCAGAGCCGGAAAGGCACCCGGCGGGAGCGCGGCAGCGGCATGGGACTAAAGCTTTGCAGGGAGTTTGTCGAAAGGCAGGGCGGCACCATCTGGTTTGAGAGCGAGGAGGGCAGGGGCACCACGTTCTATTTTACGCTGCCGTCGCCTGCCGACAACAGGTAATGAGCCGCAGTCTGCTGACGGCGGCCAGGCCGGGTATTTAATTTATTTATTTGGAATTAAGTTCTTACCTTTTCTAGGCTTGAATATTACACCAGGAGTTGAATAAAGCATGAAAGTAACAGAACATTACGCACAGGCCACTGAGCCACTCATTTCGTTTGAAATCATTCCTCCCAAGCGCGGGGGATCGGTTTCTGAAGTGTTTGACGTGCTGGACAAGATCATGAAGTATAACCCGCCGTTTATTGATGTGACCTACCATGCGGCCGAATCGTATTTCGAGGAGCTGCCGGACGGCACCATCAAGCGACACATCAAGCGAAAGCGCCCGGGCACCATCGGGCTGTGTGCGGCCATCATGCACAAGTACGGGGTGGATCCGGTCCCCCACCTGATCTGTGAAGGATTTACCAAGGAAGAGACCGAAGACGCGTTGATTGAACTGAACTACCTGGGGATCGACAACGTGCTGACCATCCGGGGCGATGCCCCGGACGACAACGTGCCGCGGTACAAAAACGGGACCTACAACGAATACGCCATCGACCTGGTCCGGCAGGTCCAGGATATGAACCGGGGGAACTACCTGGAGGATATCGTGAATGCCCAAAAAACAAATTTCTGTGTAGGCGTGGCCGGGTACCCCGAAAAGCATTTTGAAGCCCCGAATCTGGACTGGGATATTGCGCGCCTCAAGGAGAAGGTGGATGCGGGGGGAGACTACATCGTCACGCAGATGTTTTTTGATAATGACGCCTACTTCCGCTTTGTGGACAAATGCAGGGCGGTCGGCATCGACGTACCGATCGTGCCCGGCCTCAAAGTGCTCACCAGAGAACGGCACCTGAACTTTCTTCCCAAATTTTTTCACCTGAATATTCCGGAATCACTTTCAGAGGAGGTGACAGCCAACCCGCAGCGGGCCCAGGAAATCGGCATTGAGTGGGGCACGCAGCAGTGTATTGAGTTGCTGGAGAAAGGTGTTCCGGGGATCCATTTCTATGTGATGGGCGATCCCACTCCCGCCCTGGATGTCATAGAAAAGCTGCCCCTGGGGAGCACAATCAAAAAATAGCTGTCAGGACTTTTTGAGGATCTCCTGGTTATTGAACTAATAGCCGGTAGCGGTACTATAAATCCGTGGGTAGCCAGGCCCCGATCTCTCCCTGTTTGTGCTGGTTGCTCGAAATCCTGATCGAAAGTTCTCCATTTCTCAAAAGCTCCATATGCGCCTCGGAAAGCTTGAACTGGTTATCTTCAGCCCTGAACGAACCGCCGGTCCGCTCTTCGTTAATCTGGGACTTCAGCCTGAATATCTGGTTTACCGCCAAGTCTTTTTTGGCATAATAGATGGCGGCACTGACGTAAGGCGCCATCAGATCCGAAAAGGTGCCCTCCACCGTCAGGGTATCCGCCTTTAGTCGCAGGGTTATGGTACCGCTGGCGCTGGTCGGTACCGAGGGGTTCAGTTTGTACCCGGCTAGTATAACTGTTTCAGTATTTCCTTTTGACTGTGCCTGCGCCTTGGTAACGGCAGTCAGTCCCATCCCCAGAAGGCAGGCCGAAAGTAGTGTGAGCAGTATCGGTTTTTTCATGATGTTCACGATTATTAGAGTTGAAATTTTGCGGCGCTACAGATCTACAACGTCAGGAACTTCACAAAAATTTACTTTTTTAAAAACATCTATATTTTAAAGAGAGTACATATCGGGGTGACAACACGGCGGCAGTGCCGCTGTTATCTTCAAGACAGAGCGTTTGTAGCAGTGCCCGGCGGACCGGGTGATGGTGATCTGCTCTTCGTTACCGGGATACGGGATATATACTGAAATGTAACAATCATTTGAATTAGCAGGAGACGTTGGCCATGAGATTGCATCTCAAATTGACACCGAACACTGAGCCGGTACCTTTCAACTACCAGCACGAGCTTACCGGTGTCCTCCACAAGTGGCTCGGTCAGAACGACCTGCACGACAAGATATCGCTGTACTCATTTTCCTGGCTGCGGGGCAAGGTGGACTCGACGAGCAATGGGTTGAATTTTCCTCAGGGCGCACGGTGGTTTATTAGTTTTTGGGAGAAGGAGTACGCTGAAAAGCTAAAAGATGGAATTTTATCTGCTCCTGAAGTTATATATGGAATGAAGGTTAAATCTGTTAAAGAACAGTCTATACCTGAATTCGGAGATGAGTATAGATTTAAAGTAGCCAGTCCTGTGTTAGTGAGAAAGAATTGAGATGATGGAACAAGGGAACATTTAGATTTTGAAGATGAGGAAATTAATAAAATAATATCCCAAAGAATGCAATCTAAACTAAAAGAAGCAGGGTTTGAAGCTGTACCTGCTGCACCTGCGTGTTCGGATCAGATGCTTTTAATAGCACCTAAGAGAAATTGAAATGCAGTTTCCGTTTGTCCATCATCCATCATCCGTCATATTTTTAAATCAGGTAAAGGAAATTTAAAACCCCATGTCTGCCGTCTCACCTCTCACTTCTCACCTCTGCCGTCTGCCGCCAACCACTTCTGCCGCGAAAAATACTCAATACCCGCATCACACATTTCCAAACTTCAAATTTTGCTTTCCGGTTCTAAATGCTAACTTACTTTCCGGTTTTGCAACGATTTCGGGATGTACAGAGTGTAAACAGTAACTAACAACAGGACTATGGACCGGCTTCTTCAGCTAAAGCTAAGTGCCATGATGTTTCTCGAGTTCTTTATCTGGGGAGCATGGTACACAACGGTAGCGGTGTTTATGAGCGAGCACGGAATGCAGGACTTAACCCACTGGCCGTTTACAGTTAATCCGATAGCCGCCATTGTGGCTCCCTTTTTTGTGGGATATATTGCCGATCGCTATTTCGCCACGGAAAAAGTGCTGGGCACCCTCCATATCATGGGCGCCCTGTTCATGCTGTTGACGCCCCAGGCGGCGGGGTCGCCACTTCTCTTTATCCTGCTGTTACTGGCGTACAACCTGTGTTATATGCCCACCATGAGCCTGGCCAATACGGTCTGTTTCCACAACATCGAAGACCAGGAAAAGCAGTTTCCGCTCATCCGGGTATTTGGTACAATCGGCTGGATTGTCGCAGGACTCGGTATCAGTTTCCTTTTGGGATCGTTTGTGGCTGATAATGTAAAGCCGGAAGAAACCGCCCTGCCCCTCTACCTGACCTCCGCGGCAAGCCTGCTGCTGGGCCTCTACAGTTTTACCCTGCCCCATACCCCTCCCCCGGCAAAGGGAGAGCAGGTATCGTTCCGCAGTATCGTCGGTATTGACGCACTCAAAAAGCTGGGCAGCCGATCTTTTTACGTATTCCTGGCCAGTTCCCTGCTCATCTCCATACCGCTGGCGGCCTACTATAACTTTACCCAGTTGTACCTGGGAGCTACCGGCTTCGAAAATATCGCCGCCACCCAGACAATCGGGCAGATGTCGGAAGTGCTGTTTATGCTGCTGATGCCGTTTTTCTTTATCCGCCTGGGCGTTAAATGGATGCTTGGCGTGGGTATGCTGGCATGGGTGGTCCGCTACGCCCTGTTTGCCCTCGGGGCTCCCGCCCCCGTAACATGGATGATTATCCTGGGTATCGCCCTGCACGGCATTTGCTACGATTTTTTCTTCGTAACCGGACAGATTTATATAGACAAAAAGTCGACACCCGATATCCGGGGGCAGGCCCAGGGGTTGATTATACTGATAACCTATGGCGTAGGTATGTTGATTGGCGCCCAGGTGGCGGGCAAGCTGTTCAACAGTTTCCTGGGAAGTGCAGACGCGCTGACGCTTGACCAATGGCAACAGTTTTGGTGGATCCCCGCACTCTTTGCCGCCGCGGTTCTGATCCTGTTTATCCTCTTGTTTGACGACCGCGTAATCGAGGAAGACGCCGAGGTAGACCCGGAGGAGTTCAGGGCGTAAGTGCTTAGTGGGCCTTGAAAACTCCCGGGCAATCGGTGCGGGTGATGCGGCCGGATCCGCAGGCGTGAGGTACACGGCCGACATTCACGTGATGGGCGAACCGCCCGGCATCGCGGTCACGTAAACTGTTGAAAACGGGTGGGGGGACCGGTAGTGTCGACGACCGTAAAATATTAGCTGTAAACGGGATCGTATATAATTTTTTCGGGTTCCGTAAGTTTTATATTATGTGTATATGGATTTTTATTTAATTCACGCAAAACCAATGGCTGTTACAAACCGCTTATACTTATGTACTACGGCGTTATTCCTGGGGCTGGCCTTGTTGCTGTCGGGACCCGCGCTTTCGTTTGCACAGACACAGGAGCCGGACGTAATGCCACTGCCGGAGCCGCGCACTCCACTCAGCGAGGGCAAGCACAACGCCCTGGGATTCGAGGTGATGATCAACAACTTCGGATTTGGAATCGGGGGGCATTATTCCCGCGTGCTGGGACCGTTTACAGAGCTTACTTTTGAGACCGGCATTACGGGAATTCGCGACGTCAGCGAGCAGACCTACACAGATCCGTTCTTTGGGCAGCAGATTATTCCCAATAAATACAACCGGGCGATGGCGTTCCCGTTTATGGCGGGGATCAAGAAACGGTTTTTTGCCCGTAAAATTTCGGATAACTTCCGGTTTTTTGCAGCTGCATCAGGAGGACCCGTCCTGGCGTTTGTATATCCCTATTTTAATGATTCCAACGGGAATGGATTTCGCGATAATTTCGTGGTGAACGGCATACGCCGTTCGGAGAGTGTAAACGATTTTTTCTCCGGCTGGAAAGATGGTGAAACGAAATGGGGCGTTGCCGGAGAATTCAAAGTGGGTGTGGATATCGGTGAAAACTTTTCCAAACTGACGACGGTCGAATTTGGCTACTATTTTTATTATTTCGACGAGGGGATCCAGATGATGGAACCCTATCGCCCCGTAATCAACAACCAGGGGCAGTATGTGCTGAGACCCGACGGAACATTCGAGCGGGAACCCTTCTTTGATGCCCAAAAATACTACGGTACGCCGCAAATTACCCTCACCTTCGGCGGCATGTGGTAGATATGGTCGTGAGTCGTGCGTCATGGGTCTTGGGTAGTGATCTTGAGTGGAATTTCTCAAAACCCACGACTCATGCCCCAAGACTATTAAACTTTATCCGCAGGTAAAATCCTCGTACATTCCCACCTGTAATTATTAAACCACGGGTAACTAAAATCAGTAGAAACATGAGTTTTATTGACGAAATTATTGGCAGGCAAATACTTGATTCCAGGGGAAATCCGACAGTGGAAGTGGAGTTGCTGCTGAATTCCGGAGTTGTCGGTCGGGCCGCTGTTCCTTCAGGGGCTTCAACAGGAGAGTTCGAAGCGGTAGAGCTGCGGGATGAAAACGCCGATCGCTACCTGGGCAAAGGGGTCACCAATGCCGTCGAAAATGTAAATACGATTATCAGGGATGAGCTGATTGGCTATGAAATATTCAACCAGGTGGAGATCGATAATACGTTGCTGGAAATTGACGGTACCGGTAACAAGGCCAGGCTTGGGGCCAATGCTGTTTTGGGGGTCTCGCTCGCTACTGCGCGGGCCGCGGCCAATGCGTTGAATCTGCCACTCTGGCGCTACATCGGCGGGGTTAATGCGAAAGTACTGCCGCTCCCGATGATGAATATTATTAATGGAGGTTCGCACGCCGACAATAATGTGGATCTGCAGGAATTTATGATTATGCCCGGCGGTGCTCCCACCTTTTCCGAGGCGGTGCGAATGGGGGCCGAAGTGTTTCACAACCTGAAAAAAGTATTGGGAAGCAAGGGATACAGTACCGCTGTCGGGGATGAGGGTGGATTCGCGCCTGACCTCAAATCAAATGAGGAGGCGGTGGAAGTGATTCTCGAGGCGATCGAAAAAGCGGGCTACCAGCCCGGAGAGGATGTCGTCATTGCACTGGATCCGGCCACCTCCGAGTTCTATAACGAGGAAAAGGGCGTGTACGAATTCCGGTGGAGCGACGGCAGTGAGCGCGATACCGCCGATATGGTCGAATTCTGGAGCAGCTGGGTCGACCAATATCCCATCGTCTCCATTGAAGATGCGATGGCCGAGGATGACTGGGAGGCCTGGAAGCAGCTGACGGATGCGGTCGGCGACAAGGTACAGCTGGTGGGTGACGACCTGTTTGTGACCAACACCGAGCGCCTGGCCCGCGGCATCAGAGAGGGGATCGCCAACTCCATCCTTATCAAGGTAAATCAGATCGGTACGCTGACTGAAACGCTGGATGCCATCGAGATGGCTCACAAGAACGATTACACGGCCGTGATCTCCCACCGCTCCGGCGAAACTGAAGACACCACCATTGCCGACCTGGCCGTAGCCACCAACGCCGGCCAGATTAAGACCGGCTCAATGAGTCGTACCGACCGCGTGGCCAAATACAATCAGCTGTTGCGCATTGAGGAGCAGCTCGGTGACAACGCGATTTTCCCCGGCATGGATGCATTTGGAATTTAACGGCTCAAACAGGTATGGGCTTGAAGGCAGCCTGTTTGTAATCTGAAAATGGCGGAATCGGCACAACCGGTTTCGCAAAGCCTTTTTGCTAAATAGCGAGGAAATTAGCTTCCTCGCTATTTTAGTTTATAGCTCTTTTATTCGAATTGTTTGATCATGGAGATCACCAGGCTCAAATTACAAAATTTCAGAAATCACACCGATACCGAGGTAGAGTGGGTGCCGCACCTGAATGTGATTACGGGACCGAACGGGGCCGGCAAAACCAATCTGATTGATGCGGTACATTATCTGTGTATGAGCCGAAGTTTTGTAGCCAGCAGCGACCGGTATGTCGTAAACCAGGATTCCACTTTTTTTATGATCAAGGGACATTTTGAGGGCAATATCCGTTCAAGTTTTGATGTGGGCTGTTCCTACTCGGGGGGAGAGGGGAAGAAAATATTTGTGAATGAGAGTCCGCTGGATCGCCTCTCCGACCTGATCGGCATGGTGCCGGTGGTGGTACTGGCGCCTGAAGATAAAAAGCTCACCAGCGAAGGTCCCACGGAACGCCGATCCTTCATCGATTCGTTTATCAGCCAGATCTCCCCAAAATACCTGAGAGACCTGATGGATTACCGCAAGGTGCGCAAGCAGCGGAACAAGCTGTTGCAGGAGTTCAGGGGCAGCCGGCGGGTACTGGCGGCCCACCTTGAACCGTGGGATGTGCAGCTGGTTGAGCACGGTTCGCGCATTGTGGCCAAGCGTACCGAGGTGTTGAACCAGTTCCAGGACTACCTGGCCAGGGAGTACGAGCTAATTTCAGGGATGGAGCACCGCCCGGGCCTGGAGTACCAGACGTTTTGCATTCCCTCGGAGTCTCCCGAAGTGGTCAGGGAACGGTATGAGCAGGCGCTCGAAGAAAAACGGGAACACGAAATGGAGCGCGAAGTTACTGTTGTGGGCCCCCACCGGGATGAAATCGTGTTTTATCTCGATGATTTTGAGCTTCGAAAGTATGGCTCGCAGGGACAGCACCGCTTGTTTGCCCTGGCTTTGAAGCTGGCTCAACTTTTTTATTTTTCTGATGAGCTGGACGATCTGCCCATATTTTTGCTGGACGATGTGTTCGGCGATCTTGACAAACAGCGTACCGAAGTACTGCTCAAGGCGCTTGAGGACCACGCCGGGCAAACGTTTATCACATCCGCAAACCCGGTTCCGTTCGACCGGTATGTAACGTTTGACGGACAAAAAAACAGAAAATACAGGGTGAAGGACGGAACCGTTCACGAAGTCTAACCCGATGATAACGCGGGAGCTTCAGCATACAGGATGCTGCAAATTTCCGCTGATGCAAAGAATCGGCAAGCGCCTGGCAAACGCAAAAAATCATTCAGCTATGTGCTGTTTTATTGGCATGTGATGCGGTATTTGGCAACCTTGCAGTTCAAGATTTTGTCATAGAACAGTTGTAAATTTGTAAAGTCTTAAACCATGGCACGTTTTAGCAGGAATAAACCGAAAGCCCTGAAAGATCTGCTCAAGAACTTTCTGGATGATTATCCCCATAAAAATAAATTGAAACGGGGAATGATACTTTCGATCTGGTCGAAATCGGTGGGGGAGAAGATCGCAGAAAAAACCGATAACATCTATTTCAAGGACGGAAAGCTGATTATCCATGTCAAAGACCCGGCCTGGCGGCATGAGATCCACATGCAGCGGTTTCAAATTCAGAAAAAACTGAACCGGGAAGTTGGCGACAAAATAGTAAAGGAGATTGTCGTTCGTTCTTGATTGCTGAAGACGGTCAACAGTTTTTCATTTAATTGAACAGACTATGAGCAACATAAATTTAAGCACGATCACCGACCGCCTCTGGGCATTCTGGGATAAACTGTTGAAGCGGGTGGATGATGAGGGCACGGAAGAGTACTCGCGGGAGAAGATCGTCGTGTTCATTATATCGCTGATCCTGGCACTTTGTCTCTGGTTCCTGGTAAACCTGAGCCGGGCCTATGTACTGAATGTAAATCTGCCGATTGAACTCGGTAATATTCCCGATGACCGGGCCCTGGCCGAGGATCTGCCGGATTTTGCGACTGTCAGCGTGCAGGGAGAGGGCTGGAAACTGCTCAATCTTTATAACAATCCACCGCAGATTTTTGTGGATGTGACTTCCGGGGAGGTTAACCTGTACGACCAGGTACAGCAGCAGATGAACGCGATACCGGATATCGACGTGCAAAAGGTGCAGCCGCTTGTTTTAAGTCTCAACCTGGAGGAGAAGGCATCAAAAAAAGTGCCGGTTCGGCCGCGGGTGTCGGTGCAATTTGAGCGGCAGTACGACTTTATAGAACAGCCGCGGCTGTCGCCAGACAGTATCACCATATCGGGGGCGTCCTCCATTGTGAACGAAATTGAGGCGTGGGAGACCGACTCGGTACACCTGGAGGGGATCCGCTCTGACATCTCTAGACCCATCAGCCTGAAGAAACCCTCCAAGCTCCTGTCGATCTCTGCCGATGCGGTCCAATATTCTGCCGGCGTCGCCCAGTATACCGAAGGAGAAACACGGGTGTTTGTCAGGGCGAGCAACCTGCCCGCAGGACAGAATATTACGTTCAGCCCGGCATATATAACCGTCCGGTACACGGTTCCTATAGAGGAGTATTCCGAGGTACAGGATCGAAATCCGATTACCGCCATTGTTCCGTACAGCACCCTGCGGGCCGATTCGACCGGATTTGTAACTCCCCGCATAGAGGTCCCCACGGATCAATACCATATTGAGATTGAATCGCACAAGCCAAAGGAGGTCTCCTATTTTGAAGTCGTCAGCGGGTAGAGGTGTTCCTTTTGGCTTGATCCAAAAGGAACCAAAAAAGGCTGCGAATGGGCCAAATGCTGCAGCCTGTGCAGGCGTGGATGTTGATGGTCCATAACGCTGGTCGCTCGCTATCATAGTTTTCACCGGTGCAACATCCACAATCGCCTACGTTGGCTTCCGCGCCCCATTCAAGGCCGGGAAGCCAGGGCGGCATTTTTTCTCCGATGCTCCTGTACTCAAAATAACACGCCGTTGGTTGTTATTTTTCATTACTCATCTCCCTGCACCCCCTTCGAACATCACTTCCAGCTTTTCAATCATAACTGCCACAAGGGGGAAGGACCCGCATTCTCCATCCCGCCACCCCTTCAAAATTCATAATTCTTCAATCTATATTCCCAACTCCCATCCCCTGGACGGTGATTTTTTTAGGTTCGTTTTTTGATCACTCAAAAAATGAACAAGAAAAGAGGATGACTTTTTGAGAATGCCCTGACTAAACCGCTGCTCCCGCACTCACAACCGATGATTGCAAATAATAACTTCAGGCCACTTCATCCAGCTTCTTTTCAAACGGCCTGATTACCTCCTCCACCTCTTTTGCATCCTCGAAATAAGAAAGAATTTTCAGCAGTACTTCATCCACAAGTACATCGGGGCAGGAGGCGCCCGAAGTCAGGGAAATAGTGACCGGCCGGTTGTCAGCGTCGGTTGGCAGCCAGCTTTCCGTTGTTTTTACCTCTTTGTCCCACTGGTCAAAATGGCGGATCAGGTCGGGCGATGAAATCTCTTCGGCATCGCGAACGTGGTAGGTCGGGAAGTGATGCTCCAGGATTTCAACCAGGTGCATGGTGTTGGAGGAGTTGTATCCGCCCACCACAACCGCAAGGTCAGATTCCGTTTCGGTAAGGGCTATGGTTGCCGATTGATTTTCGTTGGTGGCATAACAGAGCGTATCGGATGTGTCGGCGAAATGTTCCAGCACGTTCGACTGGCCGTGCCGCTGGGCCGCGGCCTGTTTCAGGATCTCCATCACCTCTTTCGTTTCGGTGGCAAGCATCGTCGTCTGGTTGATAACGCCAAACCGTTCCAGGTCCTCCAGCGGATCGAACCCCTCAGTACTTTTGTGTCCGAAATAGGTTTCAAAATCAGCGACGGGACGTTCCCCGGTCATGATATCAGCCAGGATGGTCGCCTCTTCGGGGTTCAACACCACCACACAGGGGGAATGTTCGGCACTGTGCGAAAAGGTGGCGCGGGTCTCTTCATGGCGGTGTTTGCCGTGGATCACCAAGGAATATCCCTTGTTACCCAGTTGCTCTCCCCGGCGCCATACCTTCTCCACAAAGGGGCAGGTGGTATTATATTCATAGGGATCGATCCCCTGCTCTTTCAGCTTCTGCTGTATCTCGAGCGTAGTTCCAAACGCGGGGACGATGACAATATCCTCCTCATCGAGCGAGGAAAGCGGGATCAGCTCCGTACCGTCGGTTTCGAACAGAAACTTAACACCGCGCGCCTGCAGGTCTTCGTTTACAGTGGGATTGTGGATCATCTCGCTCAACAGGTAGATATCGCGGTCCGGGTACTGCTCAACCGTTTTGTAGGCGATGTCAATAGCATTTTCCACGCCGTAACAGAAGCCAAAATGGCGCGGAATATGGAAGCGGACCGGCCCAAAGTCCAACAGTGATGGTTCTACATCTTTTTTCCGCGGATCCACCACCTTGTTCGCTTCCTTCACTTTTCGGATGATCGGGGATCGATAGATGTCGGGGATATCAAATTTTTTTCGTGCCATAACAGCTAAATATACGGAGCTTAAAGGGGAACATCAGAGACAAAATAGCGCAATCTCCCCGCTTTCTTTTTACAGCATGGAAAGTGATACTCGGAGGAGTCAGGGGGCTGTGGCGCTCTTCAATCCGGGAGTGGGGTGAAGGAGGATGGAAATATTTTTGCATGAAAGATCCATTTCTATATTTTGAATACGAATTAATTTTAGAAACCACGGGATCATAGAAGTAATATAATTCTTTAGAATCACTCAGGGGATTAAAAGATGATGATGTAATAGCACCAGTGTCGTGTCAAACCCTGGTTCGGCCGTAACTGGCAGAACGCGGATACCACCGGTCAGGCTGATTCTACACGGATATCATGTGAAGGTCTGTTTGTACACCATCTTGGGGTTCAACCGCAGTATCAGCCTCATCTGCGTTCCAGTATCCCGTAAACCCTAGTGGGTATGGTTGACTGGACACGAAAGCCCTGCCGCTAGTATACTTAAACGAAATTTACCGGGATTATTTTCCCGGTTTTTTTAACTGTTGTTGAAGTTTATTTAAAGATACTGATCTGATTGTGGAGACTGCACTCAACTATTCTGTTGAAAATTCTGACCAGTGGATAGAAGCGATCCGCAATGGGAATAAACAGGCGTTTGAGAAGCTTTTTCAAACCTATTACGACGATCTGCACCGGTTTGTCTGGGGATACATCAAGCGCGAGGATATCGCGGAAGAGCTGGTCCAGGATGTGTTTGTTAAAGTGTGGAAGGGGCGCCACAAGCTGGATCCGAACCGAAAAATAAAATCACTGCTGTATATGATCGCCCGGAACCTGGCGATCGATTTTTTGCGGCACCGTTCAACCGTTCTGGAATGGGAAAATGAAAAAAAGGCGCTTCGTAAATTTTCTGAACATCCCGATTACCTGGATGACCAGCTCGATAAAAAGATGAAGCTGGAGCATGTGCAGGCGGCAATTGAAGAACTGCCGGAGAGACGGCGGCTGATTTTTATTATGAGCCGATACAACAGGATGACCTACAAGGAGATTGCCGAGACCCTGGATATATCCGTAAACACTGTCGAAACCCAAATCGTCAGAGCGCTGAATACACTGAGAGAAGTACTTGCCTCCCTCTGAATAAACGACCAATTTTATCAACCCGCCACTATTGCAAAGCCCTTTTGTAATGAAAGCCGGTTCACTGTTTAAGCGTTTGACCTGTTACCCGTGGGGAATGGGGTCCAATACAAAAAAATCAACCATCGCTGTCATGGGATGATCTGAACTGTACGTACTATGGGCAGAAGGGAAGTGAAACTTAGGGAAAAAGTTATGGGATATACATGTATTGTTACCGGCAGATATACTGTGTGGTAACAATGAGCTGCCAGTCTCTGCTTTCCTTCTCATACAATTAACTTCGTCATCATGCTGAGGGCTCCCGCTTTACAGGGGGGGCTACTGCTCAAAATGATGTTAATTCTACAAAATGGAGATAACAGAATGAATACAAAGTTGAGGTACAACATTGTTTTTATTCTGCTTGCGTGTTTCACGTTTTTTCTTGCCGCAAGTGGGTATAGCCAGGGAACAATCACAGGAACAGTAATCGATGGCAACTCAGGGGAGACATTGCCGGGAGCCAACGTATCGATCCAGGGAACCCAAACCGGTGCTTCCACCGATGCCAACGGGGAGTATACCATTTCGGATGTGGATCCCGGAAGCTATACGCTGGTTGCAACGTTTATCGGCTATCAGCAGGCGACCCAGGAGATTACCGTGGTTTCCGGGGAGACCACCGAGGTCAACTTTGAACTTGTGCAGTCGGCCGTCGACATGGAAGAGCTCGTTGTTGTGGGCTACGGTTCGCAGACACGGGGACAGCTTACCGGCTCGGTTGGGAGCGTAGAGATGGACGAAGCGGTCAGTGCCGGCGAAAGTTCTCTGGAACAGTCGCTGCAGGGACGCGTTTCAGGGGTGCAGGTCGTCCAGACCGGCGGTGGAAAGCCAGGCGGGGCGATCAACGTAAATATCCGGGGGATCGGCACAATTAATTCTGAATCGCCCCTGTACGTAATTGACGGGGTTCCGATCCAGGACAGTCCCTCCGGACAGACTGGCACCGGTGTGCTCAACAGCATCAATCCCAACGATATCGAGTCGATCGATATCCTAAAAGACGCCTCGGCCGCCGCTATTTACGGCTCGCGGGCCTCGGGCGGGGTGGTGCTGATCACCACGAAAAAAGGAACCCGGGGCGGACAGGTCCAGGTGAATGTGGAAACCTCGTATGGAACCCAGGTGCAAACGGAACGGTATGATGTGCTAAACGCCGAGCAGTATGCCGCATATCTTCGCGACGTGCACTCCGATCCCAACAGCTCGGGACTGCCGGCAAATTTTCAGAATGGAGAGCGCCCGCCGCACAACACAGACTGGCAGGATGAGCTGTTCAGGGCCGCACCGCTGCAAAACTACAACCTGGATATTTCCGGTGGTGGAGAAAGTTCAACCTACAGCATAGGACTGGGATATATGGACCAGGAGGGAACAATGGTCGGCTCAGGCTTCAAGCGCTACTCCCTTAGGGCCAACACCCAGTTCGACGCGTCCGATAATATTAACTTTGGCGGTTCAGTATTGCTGAGTAAAAGCGATATTTCGGAAAATGACGGCAGCGGCGGACGCCGTTCTATTGAACACGCGGTAAAGCAGGCGCCCACGGTTCCCGTGTATGACGACTCTTTTGTCGGTGGTTTCGGGTGGCCGGTGACGGCCGACGGGCAGGATGCTTCCAACCCGATTGCCACTGCTCACCTGATCGATGATACCATCAATCGATACTCTATTGTCAGTTCCGTATACGGGGAGGTCACCTTCCTTCAGCATTTTACCTACAAGCTGCAGGCGGGAATCGATTTTCGGTACCAGGATTCCGGCACCTACAACGACTACTACCAGACTACTCGAAGGCTTGACGCCTTCTCTTCGTTGAACAGAACGAGAAGCCAGAACCTGAATCCGCTGATCGAACAGACACTGACATATGATCAAACCTTCGGTGCGCACGACGTCAGCGTGCTGGCCGGGTTTTCTGCCCAGTCGTTTGACAGTGATTTCGTAAATGCCAGCGGGCAGGAGATGCCGCGAAATGTGCGTTCTCTTGGAGCGGCTTCTTCGCAGTTGGGGGTAGACAGTGGGATCCAGGAGAGTTCGCTGCGGTCGCTTTTCGGGCGTGTAAGTTATTCATACGACAACAAGTACCTGTTTACGGGAAATATACGGCGCGACGAGTCTTCCAAGCTCTTTAATGCAACTGAACCGGTCGGGGTATTTCCCTCGGTGTCGGTGGGGTGGAGAGTCAGTGAAGAGGATTTTCTGGAAGATTCGGACCTGATCAGCAACCTGAAGATCAGGGCGGGCTGGGGCGAGCTTGGCAACCAGTCGGTACTGGGCAATTATCCCACCACGGTGAGCCTGAGCACCAATTACTTTTATGTGTTGGGCGATACAGAGGTCCAGGGAATCGGCCAGCAGACCATGGCCAACCGCGATATTACCTGGGAGACCTCGGTTCAGACCGATGTCGGGTTCGAGCTTGGCTTGCTCAACGATCAGATTTCACTGGATTTCGACTACTACAACCGGACGACCGAAGATCTGCTTTGGACCGCCCAGGTTCCGCAATCGGTAGGGCTGAATCCCCCGTTTATCAACGCCGGGACGGTGGAAAACCAGGGGATCGAAGCAGCCGTTTCCTATCAGAAATCGATCGGGGATCTGAACCTGAATCTTTCCGGCAATATTACAACCATCTCAAACGAAGTTAAAAGCCTGGGAGCCAACGACCAGGTGGAAATCATTGAAGGCAACATTGCCGATGATGTAACCGGGGTCTCCGTGACACGGGTCGGAGAACCGATCGGGCAGTTTTACGGCTATGTCTCAGACGGGCTGTTCCAGGACTGGGACGAGGTGTACAATCACGCCACGCAAAGCCAGGATCCCAATGGCGGTCGTGATGAGGCAACAGCAAGCCAGCACACCGCTCCCGGAGATATACGTTCAACGATCTTAACGGGGACGGGCAGATCAGTCCCGACGACCGAACCATCCTCGGGAACCCGATTCCTGATTTCACCTACGGCTTCACGGCTGATCTGGCATATAAAAATATTGATTTCAACTTGTTTATCCAGGGGAATTACGGCAACGATATTCTGAACGGCGCCACCAAGTGGCTGCAGGATTTTCGTCAAAACTTTAACCAGGGAACCGCGTACCTGGATGCCTGGACTCCCAATAATACGGACACCGATGTCCACCGCGTGGCCGCACTTGATCCAAATTCCAACATGTCTCGGCTTTCGGACCTGTATGTTGAAGATGGCTCATACCTGCGGGTTAAGACGCTGACAATCGGGTATACATTTGACAGCGACCTGGTAAGTCAGGCCGGCGCAAATCGCCTCAGGGTGTACGCCACCGGACGCAACCTGCTGACGCTGACCGGCTACAGCGGACTTGAACCCGAAATAGGATCGCTGGGCACCGGTACGGCGCGTGATGCCGGGATCGACAGGTTTGTGTATCCCCAGGCAAAGCAATTCCTTGTTGGGATACAGCTTGGGTTTTAATTCGCCTCCGGCTTTGACGAACGAAATTCAATTAATAAAGAACAGATAATTATGAAGAGAATAACCTTAATAACACTCTCATTGGTTGTTACGGCCCTCCTCTATGCGGGCTGTACGGACAGCTTCCTGCAGAAGTCTGACAGCAACAGCGTCAACTCCGACACCTTCTATCAGACTGAAGCGCAGGCACTTGCATCCGTGAACTCGGCATACGCTATGCTACAGGCGCACGGTCTCTGGGGGCGGAGCATCTTCTTTATGCTCGATTTTGCCGGTCAGGAAGTGGGAACGACCGGCAACACCCAGGGCCCTCCGCTTGAACTGCTGAACCATAACTACGGTCCCTCTGGCAATACTCATATTACCACTCCATGGGACAACCTGTATGATATGATTTCCAAGGCCAACTCCACCATCTTGAACGTCGGCCAGATGGAGGATATAGATACTGCGGTACGCGACCGCGTGGTTGCGGAAGCAACCTTCCTGAGGGGATTGGCCTACTTTTATATCAACGCCATCTATGGGGGTGGCCCTCTCCGGCTGGTCGAAAATCTCGACGAGCTCCACACCCCGCGGGCTTCTGAAGAAGAGATCTGGACCCAGGTTGAAACCGATCTGAGTGCAGCTGCCGGCGTACTCCCTCAAAAAGGAGGATATCCTGCAGCACAAGAAGGCCGGGCAACCTCGGGAGCAGCCTACGCCCTGCTGGGTAAAGCTCATCTCTACCAGGAGGAATATTCAGACGCAGAAACGGCCTTTCAGCAGGTGATCGACCAGGGCGTATATGACCTTGAGCGGGCAAGTGACTATGGCGGAAACACCATCGACAATGCAATACAGGCGATGCGGTGGAATCACCATCCGGATGAAAATAATAACAAGGAAGCGGTCTTCGAGGTACAGTTTAAGTCGGGTACCGGATTCGGCTGGTCTACCGACGGCACCGGCCGCAACGAAACCTCCATTCGTCCCCAGGAATACGGGGTTGACGGGTTTGCCTTCTATAATGCTGTCCCAGCCCAAGACTTGATCAACGCCTATGACAGTGATGACCCGCGGCTGGAGGCGTTCTATTTTGGTCCGAACAGCACCTATCGGGGGCAGCCGTATGATTTTGCCGGAAAGGGCTGGGCCTGGAAGAAATATCAAAAAACCGATGAGGCGGAAAACAGCGAATCGGATGCCAACATGGATGTTATCCGCTACGCCGATGTTCTGCTGATGATGGCGGAGGCCAAAATCATGCAGGGCGGTGCCAAGGTTGCGGAGGGTATTGAGCTGATCAATGAGATCCGGAGACGAGCCGATCCGACAGGTAACATCCTGGCCGATCGTGATACCAACGCCGGGCAAAACCAGGCCTTCGACTGGCTGGTCCTTGAACGGCGACTGGAGCTGGCGGGTGAGCAGACCCGGTTCTTTGATATGGTGCGCTGGGGCATGGCCGCGGATGAATGGGACTCGTTCCAGGCGGGAAAACATGAGGTGTTCCCCATCCCGCAGGAAGAGATCAACGCCAACACCGAAATGACTGACGAAGAGGATCAAAACCCGGGATACTAAGCCCCGGAAAATAGTATACTCTGCTTTTTTATAGAGAATGTGGAATCGGAACTTAGCTTTCCGGTTTCCATTCTCTATATTTTTATCTGCTTCACAACAGGATGTTGAAAAACCTTCCAAATATTCAGTAACAGGGATAGACAAAATGAATATAAGATGCGGGTTCGCCGGCTGGGTTGCATTCACTGCTTTGATGGTGGGGGCATGCAGCCTGACAAGTGACAAGCAGACCGACCCGCTTTTCCAAGAGCTCCCGCCTGACCGAACCGGCATCGATTTCAGCAACGATATTACCTACGATGTCGATTTTAACGTCATAACCTTTCCCTACATATACAACGGCGGCGGAGTGGCGGTGGGAGATATCAACAAAGATGGACGTCCCGATCTGTACCTGACCGGGAATATGGTTTCCAGCCGCTTGTACCTGAATGAGGGAAATATGGAATTCAGGGATATTACCAGTATTTCCGGCACGGGAACGACCGGGTGGGCGAACGGGGCATCAATGGTCGATATCAACGGGGACGGAGATCTCGATATTTACGTTTCGATGTCCGGACCGGAGGGCTCAACACCCGAAGAGCGGCGGAACAAGCTGTTCATCAATAATGGTGACAACACATTTACCGAACGGGCCCGAAAATTTGGACTTGCCGACACCGGGTATACCACGCATACTGCTTTTCTGGATTATGACCGCGACGGAGATCTCGACGCCTTCCTGATGAACAATTTTCCGGGATCGTTTTCCCGGGATAACAGCGTGGGCGTGCGCGATGAGATCAACGACGGCACTGCACTCAGTACGGACGCCCTCTACAGAAATAACGGGGATGGCACATTTACGGACGTATCGGCGGAGGCGGGCATAAGGAAAGAGGGATACAGCCTCGGTATCGCGGTACACGATTTCAACCGGGACGGCTGGCCGGACCTGTATATTTCCAACGATATCCAAAGCGACGATCTTCTGTACATGAACAATGGCGATGGCACCTTCACCGACCGGGCGGAGACCTCCCTCAAGCATACCAGTTTTGCCGGTATGGGCACGGATGCCGCCGACGTTAACAACGATGGCTGGCCCGATATCCTGCAGGTGGATATGATGCCGCCTTCCCTGGAGGGCCAGAAAAAGGTCTCCGGCGCCTCAGATTATGAGCATGTGAAGGAGCTGTATGAACGCGGCTACATGCCCCAGTTTCCGATGAATACCCTGCAAATGAGCAACGGTCGCGACAGGGAGGGGAATGTTATATTCAGTGAAATTGCGAAGCTGGCAGGTGTGGGATATACCGACTGGAGCTGGAGCGCCCTGTTTGGGGATTACGACAGCGATGGCCACAAGGATGTCATGATCACCAACGGATATCCCAAAAAAGTGAACGATTTTGACTACATCATAGATCTGAATCGGGCCGTAATGTTTGGGGATAACGAAGCCCACGACACAACCAAATTCATGAAAATTAATCAACTCGATTCCATTAAAGTCGAGAATTACCTGTTCAGGAACCAGGGTGATTTGACGTTTCGAGACCGGTCGGAAGCCTGGGGGTTTGAAAGCCCCTCATACTCCTACGGCGCGGTGAATGCCGACCTGGACGGGGACGGGGACCTGGAACTGGTGATCAACAATATCAACGAACCGGCCCTCGTGTATGAAAATCGGGCTGATACATTGAAAAAAGACCATCACAATCTGAGAGTCCAGCTGCGGGGTGATTCCCTGAATACCCACGGAATCGGCGCAAAAGTGCGGGTCTCTGCCGGCGGCAGATCCCAGTATGCCTATATGTCGCCTTACCGTGGGTACCAGTCCTCGTTGCCGCCGGTGCTCCACTTCGGCCTCGGCAAGGCCGGCACCGTTGATTCCCTCGAGGTGACCTGGCCCGACGGACGCTATCAATTAAAGACAAACCTGGAGGCCGACGCTAAAATCACGCTTCACTACCGGGAGGCCCAATCCTCTTCTCCCAGACGGGAAGTGAATCAATCCCCAAAATATTTTTCTGAAATAGATCCAGGTGCGATAAACGCGGCGTATGTTCATCGTGAAAATGAGTATAACGATTTTGACAAAGAGCCGCTGCTGCCCCACATGCTGTCCCGGCTCGGTCCCGGGATCGCCGTGGGCGATGTGAACGGCGATGGCAGCGATGATTTTTATATTGGCGGGGCTGCAGGATCGCCGGGAAGCCTGTTCCTGCAGCAGCCGGATGGAACTTTTCGGGAGTCTACGGCAGAACAACCCTGGGGTAATGACCAGGAGTATGAAGATGTTGACGCCACCTTTTTTGATGCCAACGGAGATAGTCACCCCGATCTATACGTGGTGAGCGGGGGCAACGAGTTTTCGCCGGCTTCCGGACTCCTGCAGGATCGCTTGTATATCAATGCGGGGGATGGAACATTTTTACGGTCGGAGGACGCCCTGCCCGAGATGCTCACGAGCGGCTCGACTGTTAAGCCCGCTGACTATGACAACGATGGTGATATGGATCTCTTTGTGGGGGGACGCCTTGTTCCGGGTCAATACCCGCGTCCTGCCAACAGTTATATCCTGCACAATGACAAGGGAACTTTTACGGATGTAACCGGTCAGGTGGCCCCGGAGTTGGCGGCATCGGGACTCCTGACAGATGCTGAATGGATCGATTTTGACGGCGACGGCGACCTCGATCTGGTAACCACGGGCGTCTGGATGCCGGTTACGTTTTTCAGGAATACCGGCGGTTCATTTAAAAACGTAACCGAATCGTTGGATATGGATCACCCGACCGGCTGGTGGTACAGCCTGGCATCAGGAGATTTTGACGGGGACGGCGACAAGGACCTGGTAGCGGGAAATCTGGGACTGAACAGCAATTACAAAACGTATCAGCAGGAGATCATGGAGGTCTATGCCGGTGATTTTGACGGGAACCAGTCGTACGATGCGATCCTGGCTGTCCGAAAAGAGAATGGTTCCTATCCACTGGCAGGAATGCGTGCCCTGCAGGACCAGATGTCAAGGTTGATGCGGCGCTACCAGAGTTTCAGCAGCTACGCCGATGCTACCGTCAGCGATATCATTGGACGCAAAAACAGGGATGACGCGCTGCATTACCAGGCCGAAAATTTGGCCAGTATCTATATTGAGAACAGGGGTGAAGGTACCTTCAGGCAGCGTCAATTGCCGAACGAGGCGCAGTTTTCCACGGTAAATGATATTATTCCCGGCGACTTTAACGGGGATGGCCATCTTGACATTGTTATTGCAGGGAATTTGTACGAAACAGCTCCGCAGACAGCGCCGAACGATGCAGGCAACGGACTGTTGTTGCTGGGAGACGGCGGTGGGGATTTTACCCCGGTTTCCCCCTTCCAGAGCGGATTTGTAGCACCCGGTAATGTAAAAGACCTGGCGTTAATCAGGACTGCCGGGGGAACAGCCCTGTTGGTGGGCAATAACAACGATTCGCTGCAGGTTTTCCGCGTGCGGAAATAGAGGAAACCGCCATGTTTTTGGTAGCGGGATCTGTGATTCGTTACTGTCATTTAATAGGTTAACGCATGGTAATTTCCTTGATCGGGTTGTTTCACGTTCAAATAAACATAAAAGAAACCCCTCTGCAACGGGAAGCGGGGCTAAATTTTTTTGAAGAAATCTGATTGTTTGAAAAATACTGTCGTGGTATCGTTTCCCACGAACGTATTATTATCTACTTATACCCCCGGAGGCAAAAAATCATTGTTTTTGACACTGAAATAGTCAGAAAAATTATTCACCTTACGGGGGGTTTTCGGTGTTGCTGTCAAAGCTGTCGGCGGCTGGAAAAGTCTCATAACAGGCGAAAAAACATATTGATATTATTTGATTTGTGAAGATGGAAGGTAGATCAAATTTGGAAAAAATATTGATCCGTTACATTCGGGGGGAATGTACGACGGAAGATAAAAGAGGGGTTGAAGAGCTGATACGCACCAACCCGGAGATCAATGAGAAATATGAAGAACTAAAGAGGACATGGGAAGAAACCAGGAATTTTCGGCTTGAGAGAAACAAAGAAAACAGTTGGCGGAGTGTCGAACAGCGGATTGAAGAGCACGAAGAAGCAGAAACACCCATTTACGAACTGAATGTTCCGGGCAAGACAGAATCGAGCCTTGGATCCCAACCCGGAAGCCAGCAGCGTTCACCTTCCGGCAGGCGTAAAAAATCCAGGCGTGTCAAATGGGGAGTGGGACTTGCAGCGGCTCTGCTATTAATGGGATTTGTTTCATACCTGCTGCTTTCTCCCCGTTTGACGGGTATGCTCCAGCAGGCGAACCCGGTAATGGAAAAGATTGCCACACAGCCCGGCGAGCGGGTCAGCGTAACCTTTAGCGATGGTACCCGGGTCAGGCTCAATTCGGCCAGTACCATACGGCTGCCGAAAAAGTTCGATGGCGATCTCCGGGAGATCGAGCTTGTTGAGGGTGAGGCCTATTTCGAGGTTATAACACAAAAAAACAGGCCGTTTGTTGTACACACATCCCGCGCGGATATCGAGGTGCTGGGGACTAAGTTTAATGTCAACTCCTATTCCCATAACGAAAACATCGAGGTGGTCGTTGCTGAAGGGGAGGTCGCCGTAAAAGGACGGCAGGACAGCGAAAGGGGAACCAGCGGCTCGATAAGAGAAAGCGTGCGGTTAAATCGCGGTCAGTTGACCCGGGTTGGCTCAACCGGCATCCCGAGTCGGCCGGAGAACGTAACCCTGAATTCATATATCAGCTGGGTTGACGGGGTGTTCACCTTTGAAAACAGCTCTCTTGCCGAGGTGATCGACCGACTCGGCAACCATTACGATTTGACTTTCGAGGTAGCCGATTCAAGTCTGTACAAGCGGAATGTAACCGCCGAATTCAGGAATGAGTCTCTGTCAACCGTTCTGGATGTGTTGATGTTTTCACTCGATATTGAGTATGAAAAACAGGGAACGCACATCATCCTGAAGCCGGAAGAATAGGGATAGTGGCACCGGCAAATCGCCGGGTGGTTATGAAAACAGCAAACGATCCTCTTGATAAAGGATCTTTGCAGAACCTGCTATGTTGTTGGGAGGTGGTTGTAGCACCGACCTTAGTGCCCTTTTTAAACGGGAGTACAACTCCCAAAGCGAGGAATTGAGGGTTTTGCAAAGTTCTTTTGATAATAAGTGTCATAAAAAATTGACAATAGGTCGGGAAAATACAGAGATTGGAGAATCATGGATGTGGATCACTCCCTCTGGTTTTTTCAAGGGGTTTGTTTAAGGCCGGAATAACGCATGGCACTTTTCATACATAGATTGAAAACATGCACGTACGTCTCATTATGGACGGTGTGTTGCCTGGCATTTACAAATGAAAGTACGTTTGCCCAGCACGCCGCGGATCGTGATACGGCTGCGGTAGATGTGGAGGGTTCAGGGTTCATGCGTACGGAGGTAAGTTTGAATGTTACGGAGGCCCCGCTGCAGGTAATTCTGGAGGAGCTGGAACGCAAGGCCGATATCCGTTTTTCGTACAGGAACAGGGTGATGGAAAAGAAGAGAACATTCTCGGTTCACATTGAGAACTACACTCTTGAAAAAGCTTTACAGGTTATTTTCAACAACTCGGAAATTCAATTTGTACCGTTTCCAGGGGGATATGTTGTGCTGAAAGAACGAAAAAAAAATAATGCGAAAACCCGGGCCCGGGCGGTCATCAGCGGCCAGGTGATGGATCGCAAAACGGGCCGCAGGCTTGCCAATGCCAGTGTACGGCTGATCCAGCGGCAGCAGGGGAGCTCGACGGATCGGGAGGGACGGTACGCGATTTCCGGGATAGAGGGCGGTAAATATATCCTTTCAGCCTCCTACCTGGGGTACAACCCGGCGCGTAAGCAGGTAACGGTAACCGGCGGAGACACTGCCGTCGTTAACTTTTTGCTGACGCCTGTATCGCTGGCTATGGAAGAACTGGTGGTTGTGGGATATGGTACCCAGCTGCGAAGCCAGCTGACCGGCTCGGTCGGAAGCGTACAGATGGATGAAGCGGCCGGTGCCGGGAACCGCTCGCTCCAGCAAGCGTTGCAGGGCAGGGTCCCGGGAGTGCAGGTCGTCCAGACCGGGGGCGGAAAGCCCGGAGGTTCAATAAACGTGAATATCCGCGGAATCGGGACGATCAACTCCGAGTCGCCGCTGTATGTAATCGATGGCGTGCCTATCCAGGGCAGCTCAACGGGACAGACCGGGAACGGGATCCTGAATACGATTAGCCCCAGTGATATCGAGTCGATTGATATCCTCAAGGATGCCTCTGCCGCAGCCATTTATGGTTCGCGCGCCTCGGGCGGCGTGGTACTGGTTACCACGAAAAGTGGATCAAAAAACGGTCAGGTACAGGTCTCCGCAGAGTCATCGTATGGCGTCCAGGTGCAGCCAAAGCGGTACGATGTGCTGAATGCCCGGCAGTACGCCGCCTATCTCCGCGACGTCCATTCGGATCCGAACAGTTCGGGTTTGCCGGCAAATTTTCAGAATGGAGAGCGCCCGCCGCACAACACGGACTGGCAGGATGAGCTGTTCAGGGCCGCACCGCTGAAAAACTATAACCTGGATATCTCCGGCGGGGGAAGCCGGTCAACCTACAGCCTGGGACTGGGATATTACGATGAGCAGGGTACGATGGTTGGATCTGGCTTCCAGCGCTATTCACTTCGTGCCAATGCCCGGTTTGATGCGGGTGATCACGTTACTTTCGGGGGATCGGTCCTGCTGAGTAAAAGCGATATCGATCAGAACGACACAAGTGGGGGGCGCCGCACTATTGAACATGCCGTAAAGCAGGCCCCCACAGTTCCGGTGTATGATGACACTTTCGTCGGCGGATTTGGGTGGCCGGTTACCGGAGACGGACAGGATGCCGAAAACCCGGTGGCCAACGCTCACCTGATTGACAATACCAGCGACCGGTATTCGGTTATCAGCTCATTCTACGGGGAGGTGGATTTTTTGAGCCACTTCACCTATAAACTGCAGGCGGGAATGGATTTCAGGTATACAGATGACCACGTGTACAACGATTTTTATGAATCGATCCGGAAGCTGGAGGTCTTTTCTTTCCTGAACAGAACCAGGACGCAGGAGCTGAATCCCCTGATTGAGCAGACCCTGAATTTCAATCGATCGTTCGGAAAGAATCAACTGGGTATTTTGGCCGGATTTTCAGCCCAATCGTTTAACGCGAGTGTAGTCAATGCCACAGGGCAGCAGATGCCGCGCAACGTGCGCTCGCTCGGAGCGGCTTCTTCCCAGCTTGGAGTTGACAGCGAAATCCAGGAAAGCTCCCTGCGTTCAATTTTTGGCCGTATCACCTATTCGTATGACAACAAATACCTGTTTACCGGCAATATCCGCCGCGATGAGTCTTCCAAACTGTTTAACGCCGTCCAGCCGGTGGGCATCTTTCCCTCGGTATCAGTCGGATGGCGTGCGGGCGAAGAACGCTTCCTTGAGAATTCCGATATCATCAGCCACCTGAAACTTCGCGCGGGGTGGGGACAGCTGGGAAACCAGTCGGTGCTCGGCAACTACCCGACGGCGGCCAGGCTCAGTTCCGATTACCATTACGTGCTCGGTAACCAGGTGGTGCAGGGCATTGGACCGCAGGAACTGGCCAATGATGAACTCACCTGGGAGACCTCTGTTCAGACGGATATCGGATTTGAGCTGGGCTTGTTCGATGGCTGGCTTGCAGTGGATCTGGATTACTACAATCGCCGAACGGAAGACCTTATCTGGCCCGCCACAATTCCTGAATCCGTGGGGCTGAATCCCCCGTTTATCAATGCAGGAACGGTTGAAAACCAGGGGATCGAAGCCGCGGTTTCTTTACGGCAGTCGCTGGGTGCGCTGACCCTTGATCTTTCCGGAAATCTCACTACCATCGATAATGAGGTAAAAAGCCTGGGAGCCAACAACCAGTTGGAAATTTTTGAGGGTGATATCGCCAATGATATCACCGACGTATCGGTCACGCGGGTGGGAGAACCGATCGGCCAGTTTTACGGGTATGTCTCGGATGGACTTTTTCGAAGCTGGGATGAAGTGTACAGCCATGCCAGCCAGAACCAGGACCCCAATGGAGGGCGGGATCAAGCGACCGCCAGCCGCTATACCGCCCCGGGAGATATTCGTTTCAGGGATTTGAACGGGGATGGACAGGTCGACAGAGACGACAAGACCGTCATAGGCAATCCGATTCCTGATTTTACCTATGGGTTTGTTGCGGACCTGACCTATAAAAATGTGGACCTCAACCTGTTTATTCAGGGAAATTACGGGAACCAGATTCTTAACGGGGCTATAAAATGGCTTCGGGACTTTCGCCAGAATTTTAACCAGGGAACGGAATATCTGGACGCGTGGACGCCCGAGAATTCCGACAGCGACATTCACCGGGTTGCCGCACAGGACCCGAACTCCAACATGTCGCGCCTTTCCGATATCTATGTGGAGAACGGCTCATATCTGAGGATAAAAAACCTCACACTCGGGTATACTTTTAACCGGCAGCTGGTCGAACGGGCGGGCATTCGTCAGCTCAGGGCATACATGGCAGCTCAAAATTTGCTGACACTCACCGGTTACAGCGGACTGGAGCCGGAAATAGGCTCGCTTAGCTCGGGAACGGCCCGCGATGCCGGGATTGACCGATTCGTATATCCCCAGCCCAAACAGTTTTTGGTTGGACTGGAAGTCGGATTCTGACTGAAACCGGGATGAACAGTTCCAGTGAAGTAAAAGGAATAAGAGTGATACATCTTCAATAAATCAAGTAAAACATAACATGTAAATATAAAGTCATATTAACCATGGATACAATGAACCCTTTAGAGCATTTTTTTACCAGAAGATTTAAACAGGGTACACTGCTGGTGGCCGCATTTATTCTTTGCCTGCAGGTTCCCCTTAACGCACAAAAAATTCCCAGGCAAACCTTGATTTCCATGACCTCTGAGTGGGAGGGGGAGCGCTACCCGGACGGCCGTCCCAAGGTGCCTGCCGACGTATTGGAGCGGATGGAAGAGGTATCGATTGAAGAAGCCTGGGGAACGCTGCGGCAGCACGACTACCACAACCAGTTTGCCGGAGGCCCCTGGAAAATACTTAAACCGGGGGAAGTAATGGTTGGCCGCGCGTTAACGGCGACGTACTATCCTGCACGACCGGGCGTGCAGAAGCACATTTCGGAACAACAGGAGAAAGCCGGACATACCGGTCCCACCAACACCTGGCCGATAGATATGCTCAACCAGGGCGACCTGTATGTGGCCAATGGATTTGGCAAAATCAAAGACGGTACGCTGATCGGTGATCGGCTGGGCAACACCATTTATGCCAATTCCGGAAACGGCGTGGTGTTCGAAGGTTCTTCCCGTGACCGAGAGGGCCTCTCCGAGATTGAGGGATTCAACGCCTTTGTCAGAGACTGGGATCCCTCCTTTATTCAGCATATGATGCTGATCGGTCTGAATACCCCGACGCTGATTGGAGAAGCTACCGTGATGCCCGGTGACGTGGTACTGGCCAAGCAGACTGGTGTTATCTTCATCCCGGCTCATCTTGCAGAAGAAGTCGTGATCGATTCGGAGCGAACCCGCCTGCGAGACGGTTTTGCCCACCAGCGCGTGCAGGACGGTACCTACACCGCCGGGCAGATGGATACCGAGTGGACAGACGAAATACGGCAGGATTTTGAAAACTGGTTGCGGTCCAACAGCGAGGAGCTGCAGGAAAAGTTCGGGGTAGGCCAGGCAACCATTGACGAACTCCTGGAAGAGTAGGGTGAAATTCTTGCAGCACTGAATAAAAAAATCAAAAAATATAGTCTTATGAGTAAAGAAACCAACAAGAAGGGTGTGAATCGAAGAGATTTTATTAAGCAGGCGGGAATGGGAGGACTGGGCTTGGGGTCTGTCTTGATGGCCCCGTACGAACAGCAGCTTGAGCAGGCCACCTCAAGGGTAAACCGGAATTCCGCCCCGTCCGACCTCGAAATTACCGATATGCGAATTGCCGAGATTGACGGTATTCCCTTCCGGACACCGATCATCCGGATCGATACCAACCAGGGAATTTCCGGCTTCGGGGAGGTTCGTGACGGGGGCGACCCCCGCTATGCGTTGATGCTGAAGAGCCGTATCCTGGGGCTCAATCCATGCAATGTTGAAAAAATATTTAAAATTATCCGCCAGTTTGGCGATCACGGACGGCAGGGCGGCGGCGTGTCCGGGGTGGAAACGGCCCTCTGGGATCTGACCGGGAAAGCGTACGGGGTGCCCGTCTATCAGCTGCTGGGCGGGAAATACCGTGACAAGGTACGGCTTTACGCCGATACTGCAGGGGCCGACGATCCCCACGTGTTTGCCAGGCGGATGAAAGAGACCCGGGTCGACAAGGGCTACACCGCCCTGAAGATGGATATCGGCATCGGGCTGCTGGATGATATCGAAGGGGCCTTGGTGAATACGCACCATCACGCACCGCAGGGCAGCCGGGAGCTGCAGAGCCAGTACTCCGGCACGCACGGGGAATACGGGCAGATCGATCACCCGTTCACCCGTATCCAGATTACGGAAAAAGGACTGGACGCACTGGAGGAATATGTAAGCGTTATGCGCGATACCATCGGATACGAAATACCGCTCGGCATCGATCACACCGGTCACTTTGACACCGACGAAGCGATCAAGCTGGCTCGCAGGCTCGAACCTTATACGCTGGCCTATATGGAAGATATGGTTGCATGGAAGTGGATCGACAAATGGAAAGAAATTACCCGCTCTACTACCACTCCCACCATGACCGGCGAAGATATCTTTGGCCTGGAGGGAGGCTTCAAGGAGCTTATAGACAAGCAGGCGGTGAATATGGTGCATCCCGATCTTGGGTCTACAGGGGGGATCCTGGAGACCAAGAGAATTGGGGATTACGCCCAGCAGGGCGGCCTGGCGATGTACCTGCACTACGCGGGTTCCCCCATCGGATTTTTTGCCTCTGTACACGCAGCGGCAGCCACCGAAAATTTTGTGGCCCTGGAGCATCATTCAGTAGAAAACGATGCCTGGTACAGCCTGATTGCCGGCGATACGGTGGTATTTGACGAGGGATACGTGCCGGTACCGGAGAAACCGGGGCTGGGCTTCGATCTCAATATGGAGGCGGTCAAGGAACTGCTCATTGACGGTGCCGGGTTCTTTGAGCCCACCCCGGAATGGGACGAACAGCGATCCTGGGATCGGCTCTGGAGCTAGCCGCATTTTTTGCCAAAATTATCGTGAAAAATGGGGATTAAATTGACAACCGGGCAGGCGGGGAAGGCGATGAATGGATTTTTCCCCGCTTCCCTTCCAATCTCGTATTGCTCCACACGCTCAAATGTTTTGAATACACTAATTTAAACACAAAAAGTTGTATAGATGAAGTTATCGTTCAAGCTATTATTGTATCTGAGCCTGCTCTGTTTTCTCGCGGCCGGGGTGGCCCTGGCCCTGGGCTACGGTGCGAGCCTGCTCGGTCCGCTGATCACCACCATGTTCGTGGCCCTGGCGATCGGGGTACGGGGCACCGACACGATCTTCAAGTCGTTCGCCTTCTCCCTGTGGATCTTTGCCTCCGTCTCTTTTGCCATGTTTTACCCGCAGTATATGACAAGCTGGGGCGGGTATGACCTGAGTAACCTGATTGTCCCGCTGATCCAGCTCATCATGTTTGGGATGGGCACCCAGCTGAGCCTGCAGGATTTTGCCGGCGTGCTGAAAAAACCCAAAGGCGTGGCGGTGGGCCTGGTTTGCCAGTATTCTATTATGCCGCTGGTGGGGATCAGCCTGGCGCTGAGCTTCGGCTTTCCCGCTGAAATTGCCGCCGGTGTGGTGCTGATCGGTTCCTGCCCGGGCGGGGTGGCCTCCAATGTGATGGCCTTCATCGGCAAGGCGGACCTGGCCCTGTCGATTACCCTGACGGCGGTCTCCACGATGCTCTCGCCGCTGGCAACGCCGTTTCTGATGCAGCTGCTGGCCGGCCAGTTTGTCCCGATCGATGCGATCGGGATGATGTGGAGCATCCTGAACATGATTATCGCCCCGATTGTGCTGGGGCTGCTGTTTAACCATTTTCTGCACGGAAAGGTCAAGTGGCTGGACGATATCATGCCACTGGTTTCGATGGCGGGCATCGCCTTTATCATTGCGGTGATCACGGCGGCAGGCCGCGACTCGCTGGTCTCGATCGGGCTGCTGCTGATCCTGGCGGCCGTCATTCACAATGCGCTGGGCTACTTTTTTGGCTACTGGGGCTGCCGGCTGTTCGGGATGGACGAGAAGTCGTGCCGCACCATCGCCTTTGAGGTGGGCATGCAGAACGGGGGGATGGCCTCCGGGCTGGCCCAGGAGATGGGCAAGCTGGCGACCGTGGGACTGGCTCCCGCCGTGTTTGGCCCGTGGATGAACATCTCCGGTTCCACCCTGGCCAACTGGTGGCGCCGCCGGGCACTGGCCGAGGAGGGAGAGCTCCCCGGCGAAGAACCCGAGACCGCCAGGGCTGAGGCCGGTACCCAGCAAGTCAGTGACGCGGAGTAAACAGGTCAAAAAATACCAAAGAGGGTTGTTTTATAACACCTTCTTTTGAGGGAGTTGCACTCTCGTTTAAAAGGGCAATACGGTCGGTGGTACAACCACTTCCCAACAAAGTAGAAGGTTTTGAAAAGGTTCCTCATATAAAAATCCGGAAGTTGTGCCACGATCGATTGCGGATATAATCGGCCGGGAGTTCAACGGATTCAACAAATTAAATGAAGGATGGCATGTATGGAAAATAAAACAGGTAAAAACAGTCGGAGAAATTTTCTTAAAAAGGTCGGACTGGGCGGGCTCAGTATGGCTGGTTTGACACTGGCCCCGATCGAGGACCAGGTGGCTTACGCCTCTCAACACGTCAACCGTAATTCGAACCCTTCGGAACTTGAAATTACCGACATGCGGGTCACGCGGGTTCTTCGCACGCCCATTATCCGTATCTACACCAACCAGGGTATTGTCGGTCATGGAGATGTCCGCGATATTGGGGATTATCGCTATGCCCTGATGTTGAAGAGCCGCATCCTGGGACTCAATCCCTGCAACGTCGAAAAAATATTTAAAATCATAAAGCAGTTTGGCCATCACGGTCGGCAGGGCGGTGGCGTATCGGGTGTGGAAACGGCCCTGTGGGACCTGGCCGGGAAAGCGTACGGCGTGCCCGTCTACCAGATGCTGGGCGGGAAGTACCGTGACAAGGTGCGCATCTACTGCGATACCACGATGTCGAGCGATCCCCAGGAGTATGCGATGCGGATGCAGGAGCGGGTAGACCGGGGATATACCGCCCTGAAAATGGATATCGGCATCAGCCTGCTGGAGGATGTCGAAGGAGCGCTTGTCAACACCGAACACTGGGAAAACAAACCGGGCGGGCTGAGTGGCTGGAATTCGATTCCCGGCAGTTATGCCAACACCGAACACCCGTTCACCCGTGTGCAGGTAACCGAAAAGGGAATCGACCGGCTGATGGAGTACCTGGACGTGATGCGCTCGCAGATCGGGTACGAAATACCGATGGGTACCGACCACTGGGGACATTTTGGCGTAAACGAGGCGATCAAGCTGGCCCGGGCGGCCGAGCCGTATAACCTGGCCTACATGGAGGACCTTATTCCCTGGCAGTACACGGACCAGTGGCGAGAGATCACCGAAGCCTCCACGACGCCCACCCTTACGGGCGAAGATATCTACATGCTGGAAGGGGGCTTCAAGGAGCTGATCGACAAGCAGGCGGTGAATATTGTGCATCCCGATCCCGTGGGCGCCGGCGGACTCCTGGAAACAAAAAAAATTGGCGACTATGCTCAACAGAAGGGCATCCCCATGCAGATGCACCATGCTTCATCCCCGGTCTCGTTCCTGGGTTGCGTGCACGCCGCGGCCGCCACTGAAAATTTCCTGTGGCTGGAGCATCACTTTGTGGATACCCCCTGGTATGATGACCTGGTTACAGGTATTGAGAAGCCGATTGTCCAGAATGGCTACGTCAAGGTCCCGGAGAAACCGGGTCTCGGGGTGGAGCTGAATGAGGAGGTTATAAAAGAACATATGGATCAGGAGCTTGGCTTCTTCGAACCGACCCCGGAATGGGATGAGCAGCGCTCCTGGGATCGCCTGTGGAGTTAATCCGGCTGGTGGAAATTTTCGCGATGCAGAACATAGACTATTTAACCAGGAAATAGATTCATGAGAAAAGCCGCTTATCCCGGATTATTCACTAAGAAATTTGCTACGGCACTCAAATTTGAGCTATAGATGATTTTCGATATATCAAACAATATCAATGGCTTATACATCTATTTTTAATATGATTGTGAATAGTTCGGGTTATGGATTTCAGTTACTCTCATAGTTGAATCTGTGAGACGGTTGTGTAACGGTAAAATTAAAAGTTAGGGGATAAAGGTATGTTGAAATTTAATGAGGGATTTAGTGCAAACACAGTTCGTTACCTGATTATCGTCCTGGCAGGTTGTTTAATCACCAGCTGTCAGACTTCGACCACTGAAAACCAGTCGGTACAGCAACGGCAGGAAATAGCTTCCGAAATTGACAGCGTACTGGTTGACCAGTACAACTTGTGGTACCCGCGAACTGTTGATAATAAGTATGGCGGTTTTTTGAGCCGGTATTCCCATGACTGGCAGTCGATTGGTCCCCAGGATAAAATGATCGTTACCCAGGCGCGCCATACCTGGACGGCGTCAAAAGTTGCCTATCGCGATCCATCCAGGAAAGATTTTGTCAAATATGGAAAGCACGGGTTCGATTTTCTCCGGAATCACATGTGGGATGAGGAGTATGGCGGTTTCTATACCAGCGTAACGCGCGAAGGAGAGGTGATTCCCGACGATGACGGGGTCATCCGCAAAGGACTCTACGGGAATGCATTTGGTATCTACGGGCTGGCCTCCTATTACCAGGCTTCGGGGGATTCGGCCGCCCTGGTGCTTGCCCGGCAGGCGTTCGAGTGGCTGGACGAAGGCTCCTACGATCATGAACACGGCGGCTATTTTAACAGCCTGACGCGAGAGGGAGAGCCGTACGAGCAGGGCTATCCCAAGGATTACAACAGCGGCATTCACATCCTGGAGGCTCTGGCAGAACTCTACCAGGTGTGGCCAGACCAAACAGTTCGGGCCCGGCTTTACGACATGTTCCGGGTGGTACGCGATACCTTTACCACCGACAGGGGATATATGAACCTCTACTTCCGGGAAGACTGGACGCCCGTCGTGTATACGGATTCCTCACGGGCAGTCCAGGAACAGAATCTGGCCACCGACCACATCACATTTGGGCATGATATAGAAACCGCTTTTCTGATCCTTGAGGCCGCTCATGCCCTTGATTTCAGCGAAGATTCAGTGTTGACGCACGCGAAAAAGATGGTCGATCACACAATCGACAAGGCATGGGATGAGGAGGAGGGTGGTTTCTACGACCGCGGCTATTATTTCCAGGGTGATAGTGAGATAACTATCACCGATTCATCCAAAGTCTGGTGGGCCCAGGCAGAGGCACTGCATTCACTGCTCATCATGGCCCGCCATTTTCCCGATGATCCGGAGTACAACTATTTTGACCTGTTTGCAAGGCAGTGGGAGTATATCAAGAACTATCTGCTGGATCCCCGGCACGGCGGATGGTATGAGCGAGGTCTTGATGAGGACCCCGATATGAGAGAAGCCCCCAAAGCAACCATCTGGAAAGGGAACTACCACACCATGCGGGCACTGCTTCGATGCAAACAATTGCTGCAGGATATGGGGCAATAGTCGAAAAACGACGGGGAATATTGCAACAAACAACTAATGAGTAGAGGGCTTTTATAAAAAAGCAGGATATCTGCAGGGCCCGCAAACAACAAACCTGAAGTTAACAGCAATATCAGTTTGGGGAACATAAGATCAATGGTGAGCGGGTATTTGATGCCACTAGATATATCTGGATTTCTTCGAAAAGTTGGCTGCTGCTTTCTTGTTATTTTGCTGGCAAAAGGTTGTCAGCCGGAGACTCGTGACGATGATTGGCCGATCTACAAGTCGGATGCCCACAGCAGCAGCTACTCCGGGCTGGCCCAGATCAACCGGCAGAATGTGGATCAGCTGCAGGTGGCCTGGACCTACCGCACCGGCGACCTGGAAGAAGGGGGATACTCCACGATGGAAACCAATCCCATTATCGTGGATGGGGTACTGTATGGGGGCTCTCCCCGGTTAACCGTGTTTGCCGTGGATGCGGCCACCGGCCAGGAGTACTGGAGCTACGCTCCCTTTGAGGATCCCCCGCGGGGATATATGCGCGGGGTCACCTACTGGCAGGACGGGGCTGAGAAGCGGATTTTATTTTCTGCCGGCACGTACCTGTTTGCCCTGGATGCGGAGACCGGCCGGCCGGTCGACGAATTTGGCGATAATGGCCGCATAGATCTCAATGAGGGGCTGGGGCGGGATCCCGCCACCATCTCCGTTAAATCTCCCTCTCCCGGTATGATCTATGAGGATCTGATCATCATGGGGTCGGCCACGGGGGAAGGCTATGCGTCGGCCCCCGGCCATATTCGCGCCTATAACGTACGTACCGGCCGGCAGGAGTGGATATTTCACACAATCCCTCGGCCCGGCGATCTCGGCTACGACACCTGGCAGCAGGTGGAAGGGGACCAGGAGATTGCCAAAGGGGGCGTCAACAACTGGGCGGGGATGAGCCTGGACCGCCGCCGCGGGATCGTGTACGTGCCGCTCGGTTCCCCCACCTACGACTTTTACGGGGGCGACCGCCCGGGGCAAAACCTGTTTGGCAACGCCCTGCTCGCCCTGGATGCGGTCACGGGGCAGTATAAATGGCACTACCAGACGGTGCATCACGATCTGTGGGACTACGACCTGCCGGCCCCGCCCAACCTGCTGACGGTGCAGCGGGAGGGCGAGCAGATCCCGGCGGTGGCGCAAGTCACAAAAACAGGATTTACGTTTGTCTTTAACCGGCAGACCGGCAAGCCGCTGTTCGAGATTGAAGAGCGGCCCGTGCCGCAGTCGAATGTGGAGGGGGAACAGGCCTGGCCCACCCAGCCCCACCCAGTGGCACCGGAGCCCTTCACCCGCCAGAATTTTACGCGGGATGAGGTCCCGGAGTTTTCCAAACAGGCCCGCGATTCGGTATCCGCAATGGTTGACCGGTACCGGACCGACGGATTATTTACCCCGCCCGACCCCAGGGGCACGCTCCTGTTTCCAAGTACGCGGGGCGGGGCCAACTGGGGCGGGGCAGCCCACGATCCTGAAACCGGCCTGCTCTATATCAACGCCAATGAAACACCTGAGCTGATGAGGTTGCGGCGGGTCGGGCGGCAAACCCCGGCCGATGGTACCCTGTCCGAGAAGGGCAAGGCGATCTACGAGCAGAGCTGCGCAACCTGCCATGGTGCGGACTTGAGCGGTCAGCATCCTGTTTACCCGGCCCTTGCCAATGTCGGGGAGCGCCTCTCCAGGGATCAGGTGCGCTCGATCATCCAGGAGGGCGGAGCCCGGATGCCCGCGTTTTCCAATATTACAGATGAGGAAATTGAGTCCATCATCGCCTTCCTCTTTAACGAGAACCAGGCGACCACAGAACCGTCTGATGGGGATATGGAACAGCAGAAAAATGAAGGGAGCGGGCGATATATGAATATGAGCGCCTACAGCCGGCTGGAAACCCCCGATGGGTTTCCGGCCATCAAGCCGCCCTGGGGTACGCTGAATGCGATTAACCTGAATACCGGCAGGATTGAGTGGCGTATTCCGCTGGGCACCGATCCCGACCTGGCCGACCGCGACATCTCTCCCACGGGCCTGGAGAGCTGGGGCGGTCCGATGGTGACGGCCGGCGGGCTGGTGTTTATCGGCGGAACACCAGATAAGAAGTTCAGGGCCTTTGACAAGACGACCGGGGAGCTGCTCTGGGAGACCACCCTGCCGGCGGGCGGGTTTGCCACCCCGGCAAGCTATAGGGTGGACGGCAAGCAGTATGTCGTCATTGCCGCCGGCGGCGGGCGGGGAATCGCCCCGGGCGATTATTACGTGGCCTTTGCCCTGCCGGAATAAAGGGGCATTTTTCCTTGCTGCAACCGTTCATGGGACCGCTCCCCTCCCCCGCGAATAGCAAGAGAACAATATAACGGCCGTACAAAGTCCATGATAAACATGAGTCAACAAGGCATGATGATATATACAGATAGCCGCACTATAGATGAATTAAGTATACCCGTCCTTGGAGCCAGAATGAAATTACCATATATCTCTCTGGTTTTTTTGCTTATGCTTTCAACGTTACCGGGCTGCAGCGCTGAAGAGTCCAATAGCCCGGGGAGCAGCGAATATGAAGAGTTCGCCAGGCCGCAGATTGAATTTAATCCCAAAACCTATGTGGTGTACAAAACCGGTGAGCCGATTAACGTGGATGGTGTTCTGGAGGAGGCGAGCTGGGAAGAGGTCCGCTGGAGCGACGATTTTGTGCCGATCGATGGGACTACGGAAACAAAGCCGGAGCACCGGACGCGGGTCAAACTGCTGTGGGATGAAAAGTACCTGTACGTGGCCGCGGAGTTGGAAGAGGACGATATCTGGGCAACGATGACCGAGCGGAACGCCCCGCTGTACCTGGATAATGCGTTCGAAATCTTCGTGGATCCCAACGCCGACACCCATAATTACCTGGAGTTTGAGATCAACGCACTCGGAACCATTTGGGACCTCTTCCTGACAAAGCCGTACCGCGACGGCGCCCAGGCGCTCAGCAACTGGAACCTGCTGGATCACCAGTCGGCAGTGGCGTTGGAGGGATCAATCAATAATCCCGACGACGATGACAACAAATGGAGTGTTGAGATAGCCCTCCCGATGGAGGCCCTGCTGGAGGTGGCGCCCGGCAGCAGGGAGGTTCGGCAGGGCGACCGGTGGAAGGTCAACTTTGCAAGAGCTCAACGGCGCCTGGAGGTTAAGGATGGCACGTATCAACTCGAAGAAAATCCGGCCACCAACGAGCCCTGCGGCCCTGAGTTCGCGGTGTGGTCGCCCCAGGGATTAAACAATATCCATTATCCCGAGATGTGGGGGGTAGTCCAGTTTTCCGGAAAAATTGCCGGGGAAGAGGAAGAGCAGTTCAGGCAAGAACCCGGCGAGCGGGTGAGATGGGCACTGCGGCAGCTTTACTACGAGATGCGGGAGTACAAACTCAATTACGGTTCATACACAGATGATCCGGAAGTGTTGGGGATACGGGACATCGACATTGAAGGCATGGAGTTTAATCCTGATATAGAGGTGACAACGAGGATGTTTGAGGTTTCAATACCCGGGATAGACGGCGAACAAACCTGGCACATCCGGCAGGACGGCAGGGTATGGATCGAGTAGGGACTGCTCCGGTTATTCCTGGCGTAGAATAACCGGAGATACCTGATTTTCCATGTCGAAGCTATTTGAAGCACAAAAAAAATACGCAAATCCACAAACAGGCCAGCGGTGGTCGGTCTGCACAATGTGCCTTGTGCGGGCTCTTTCATGCCGTTAATACCGGTGTGATTGGGGATCCTTACGATTTCTTCTATATTGCTGATTCAAACGGGATAGGGCACACTTATAATGTAACTCACTTCTACTTAACACTATGAATACCTATAAACACCTCACGTGTATACTTCTGTTTTTTTTAATTTCCAAAACTGGATTACTGAATTAAGAATTATGTAGACGGCTGAATAATAATTTTTCAGTTCGTAATATTATACAGAAAGGGCATTAACAATTAACGTACCAGATTTTTTCAGAAGCAATTGAGGACAGGCCCCCCAAATAACGGTGATCAGTTGGTGTGGATTGAAAAGATCCAAAGGGGGGATCACCAGGCGTTCGAGAAATTATTTAAAGAGTACTACCTATCGCTGACGCGCTTTGCCTGGCGATATGTGAAATCAAAAGCAATTGCAGAAGAAATTGTTCAAGATGTGTTTGCTGATTTATGGGACAACCGGGAGGATTGGAGGATTGATTATTCAATACGTTCCTACCTGTATAAAACGGTCAAGAATGAGAGTCTCAATCATTTAAAGCACCAGAAAATTGAGGAGAAGTATGCTGGCAAGTGGACGGATCAAAAAGAGAATCCCACGATAGAGTTTGACTATGAGCTGAGAGAAGAGCAGATAAGAGAGGCAGTGAAAAAGGCTATTGATGAGCTCCCCAGACGTGCAAAGATGACGTACAAACTGCATCGTCACGACGGGTTGACATACCATGAAATTGCTGAAGTGATGGAGATCTCAGTTAAAACCGTGGAATCGCAAATGACGCGCACATTAAAGACGCTACGCGAACGACTTTCCTACCTGTTACCCATTTTTCTGACCTTTCTGATCGTGTAACAGTCATAACTTTTAAAATTATTTCTTCCATAAAGCCCCCTTGAAAGATTATAGGGGCCTTTTGGGGGATGGTGTGGATATCTGTCAAGAAAAAATAAAAAAATTACGGGGTGCACTCTATCTAGGTTGTCTTAGTATTAGAAGTGATAAAAACCAAGCTAAAATAACACAGTAAAGTTGGAAAACTGGAATTTAATACAGCGATACATTACGGGAAATGCATCGCCCAAAGAAAGGCGAGAACTATGGCGTTGGATGGGCAAAGATCCTGAGAACAGGGAGCTGGTGAGAGAGCTCCAGGAAATCTGGGAGTTAACCCCTGAAGAGGAGTTTGAAACTAATGTTGAAGATGCGTGGAAGAAGTTTCGGGAAGAAAAAATTGATGCTCCGAAAACCCCTTCAATCGGTTACAGGAGTCATCAACATACTTCTGTTTTAACATATGTGTTCCGCGCTGCAGCCGTAATACTGGTTATTCTGCTTGCGGGTTATTTCGCTCAAAACTATTTGACCAATTCAAATACCGAAGATCCCCAGGAGTTTTATGTGATGCAGGATCTTGTAACAGAGAGCGGGGAAAAGGCGAGTGTAAGTTTTTCTGACGGGACCCGGGTTATCCTTAATGCAGCCAGCACTCTCCGGTTTCCCAAAAGGTTTGATGGTGCAAAACGGGAAGTCTACCTGGATGGTGAGGCTTACTTCAAGGTGGCTCACAACCCGGAAAGTCCTTTTGTCGTGCATACGGATAAGGCTGAAATTGAAGTGTTGGGAACGGAATTCAATGTGCAGGGATGGGAGGAAGACACTAACACGGCCGTAACCGTCAGCGAGGGGAAAGTATCTGTAAAATCGATGAATCCCGATAAAACCGAGAAGGCCGTTCTCACTAAAGGAGAATATACCAGGGTGGAAGAAGCAAAAGGTCTTGCCCCGGTCCAACGAGTAAAAATTGAAAATCACCTGCTGTGGACCCAGGGGGGAATACATTTCGATAATGTCCCTTTCAGACAGGTATTTCGGCACCTGGAGCGAAAATTTGATGTGCAGATTCAGGTACCCGACAAAGGGATTTTGGATGTACCATATACCAGCACGTTTCGCCAGGCAGAGCTCAACGAAATCATACACGTACTCTCTGCTTCACTGGATATGACATATGAGCGAAACGGTTCTATGATAAAGTTTAAAGAATAAAGAAGGACTGTACGAAAATTTGATCGGAACCTTGTTTTCTGGTCATTGGGATGAAAATCACACAGGGAACGTCGGCTCTTTAGCTTTTGGAGTGGCGATAACGTGATTTTCGGGATAGAATTAAAATAGAAATGCAGGAAGGGAATCCTGCAGATCATAACTTAAGAAAGGGAAAATCATGGGAACAAGATTACACAGTCATGCCAGATGGATTTCAGTCTTTTTAGTCGTCATTGTAGGGCTTCCGTTACAGAGCCTGGCGGCCCAGCAGTCTCAGGAGGAACAGAGGTTTGCCAAGGTCCAAAATGTGACAGCGTCCGATATTCAACAGATGTTCTACAAGGTCGAGATCGATAAAAAGATTGATCTCAATATAGTTAATTCAACCGTTGAAAAAGCGCTTAAGCAGGTTGCCCGAAAAACGGGGCTTAAGTTGACATATCGTGGCGATATAATGAACAATGATAGAATTACAATCAAGAAAAAGGGTATAGGGGTCAGTAACGCACTCGATCTGATCCTGAAAGATACTCATCTTGACTATATGTTCTCGCAAAATGGGTACCTGTTAATCAGTAATAAAAAAGGTCAGTTTGACCAGCCTGTTGTGGTAGAAACTGTTAGTGGTTTGGTAACGGATGCGCAAACGGGCGACCCTATGCCGGGAGCAAACGTTTCTGTAAAGGGAACGACAACGGGAGCCTCTGCCAATAGCGATGGTAGTTATGAGCTGGCAGTCCCAACATTACAGGATACCCTGGTTTTCTCATTTATAGGTTATGAGACACAGGAAGTACCAATTAATGGGCGTACTCAAATTGATGTTCAATTAGTACCCCAGGCGGTAGCTGGAGAGGAATTGGTGGTTACAGCTCTTGGAATTGCCAGGGAAACCCGTTCAATAGGATATTCGACATCTACGGTAGAACCAGATCAATTTTCCGTAAATCGCTCGGGCAATTTTATGAACTCGCTCCAGGGACAGGTTGCCGGGGTGAATATAGAATCTGTTGCTTCGGGAGCCGGTAGCTCCAGTCGTGTTCGTATTCGTGGATTGTCCAGTTTCGGGAGTAATAATTCCCCGCTTATTGTAGTGGATGGGGTTCCCATATCAAATCAGGGACATCACGCCGCTATTGGTGCAGATGGTGAAATAGACGGTGGGGACGGGTTAAATAGTATAAGTCCTGATGCTATTGAGTCAATGACGGTGTTAAAAGGCGGAGCTGCGGCTGCTTTGTATGGTTCCCGGGCAAAGGATGGCGTGATAATTATTACTACTAAACGGGATGCGGGAGATCGCGGAATAGGAGTGACATTTAACAGCAATGTTCAGGTGGCTGCACCTTATGATGACCGGAATATACAGACAGAATATGGACAGGGCGAGGGCGGGCAACGTCCTACCTCATCTTTCCCCGGTAGCGGAGTCTGGAGCTTTGGTGAGAAAATTGAGCCCGGCATGACCCAAATATTGTTCGATGGTATAGAAGTGCCGTATGAAGTGCAGCCCAGCCATGTCGAAAATTTTATGCGTAATGCCGTAACAGTTAATAATTCTCTTAACCTGTCAACAGGAGGCCCCTCGAGTGGACTTAACCTGTCAGTATCTCAACTTAGCCAGGAAAGTATTGTGCCAAACTCAAATTTTAATCGGAACAATATAAGCTTTGGCTTCACACAGGATATAATGGACAATCTCAATGCGACCGGTAACATTAATTACAGTTATGAAAAAAATAATATGCCGGTCACAATGAATAACCAGGTTCTTAACGTACCTACGGTTATTTATACGTTGGCCAATACCCTTCCCCTGGACTTGCTAAGAGAAAACACATATGATGAGAATGGGAATGAAATTTTCTATTCCAGATTTGCTCACAGAACCAATCCATTTATTTCCACGGACCCTGACAAGCGGATTAACAATTCTCGCAGAGATCGTTTATATGGGAACGTGGCATTGCGATATGATCCTGCTGACTGGCTCTATCTTCAGGCACGGATCGGCCAGGATTATTTCAACCGGGATACGGAGGTAAATACACCAACCGGACTGGCTTTTGCCGGACCGGCGCCCGAAGGATTCTACAATGGCAGTTACGATGAGAATCTATACAGTTTTCGCGAAATAAATTTTGATTTTCTATTGGGAATTGAGCAGCAACTTAATGAACAATTAGCATTAAGTGGAACTTTTGGCGGTAACATAATGAATCAGCGGACGGACTCAAATACCCAGTCTGCCGATGATTTTATCGTTCGGGATCTGTACACACTGGGAAATGCCCGCCAAATTGCTGCTTCTTACAATTATACAGAGCGCCAGGTGAATTCATTGTTTGGAGAAGTTGAGTTTGACTACAAGAACTATCTGTATTTGAATTTCACCGCCCGTAATGATTGGTTCTCAACCCTTGACCCCGATCAACGGAGTATCCTGTATCCTTCTGTTTCCAGTAGTTTTGTTTTTACAGACGTGATTAATGACCTGCCGGACTGGTTAACACAGGGTACCCTGCGGGCGGCCTACTCAGAAGTGGGAAGCGACTCTGACGTTGGTTTTGCAGCGGGTCAGTTAACCTATGCCACAGCTACCAACCCTTATCCAAGCCGGGATGGTGGAATGCGTTCTATAGGTAGTATAGATGGTGCTACACTGCCTGTTTCCGGTTTGAAACCGATGCGGGTAAAAGAGTATGAGGCAGGTCTTGACCTTCAGTTGTTAGACAGGATTAACATTGATCTGACCTATTATAATAAGCGAAGCTTTGATCAGATATTAAATCAATCTATCTCTACGTCAACGGGATTTTCTCAACGACCCGTCAATGTCGGCGAAAGTGAAAACAGTGGAGTTGAGCTGCTGGTTGACGTTACACCGGTTCAGGCCCGTGATTTCGTCTGGAACTTTAGTGTAAACGGTTCCTACAATAAATCGAAAGTTATCGATCTGGGAGAAGAAACTGATGTACTGCCGGTAGGTGACGGAGACTGGCAAACCCCGGGAGGCACCATTCGTCATGTGGAAGGCAACCCGATGGCAGAGATTTGGGTGACGGGGTATCTGCGGGATGATCAAGGCCGAAAAATAATTAATCAGAATAATGGCTTGCCAATGCACACGCCAGAACCGATTAATTTCGGTACCGCGATTCCCAAATGGGTGGGAGGTATTAACAACTCCTTCCAGTACAGAAACCTGGGCTTTTCGTTTTTGATTGATTTTAAACTGGGCCATAAACTCCTGTCTGGTCTGGGACATAATCTGTATCGCCACGGGCTGGATCCACGTACACTGCCCGGCCGAGAAACCGGACGTATCGTCGTAGATGGCGTGGCCCCGGATGGGTCAGAAAATACGGTAGAAGCGAACGTATATTCTTTATACGGTTCTTATGGATCGTTGCGCGAACACCTGATTTATAATGCCGGATACTGGAAGCTCCGACAGGTCACCCTGGATTATAATTTAACCAGTCTGGTGTCTGATTTCCTGCCTGTAGAAAATATGGTGTTAAGTTTGGTTGGAAGACATCTGCTTGTTTTTAAAAAGTGGACTGAACAGCACGATCCTGAACAGGTAAGCTTTACAGGCGATAACAATATTGGAATTTCGGGAGCCGCTTTACCGATGACCAGGAATTTTGGATTTAACCTGAAAATAGAACTCTGACCGCAATTCTGTGAGAAAAAAATTATAAATATTTAAATCCATAAATACGATGAAAAAGTTAAATATCAGATCCGTTGTTATAGTATGCAGTGTCATGGGACTATTAAGTTTCTTTACGAGTTGCGATGCAGGGTTCGATTCAATGAATGTTGATGAAACAGCCGTAAATGAACTTGAGCCGATGACAATTCTTAATGATCAGATCCAGCTAACACCCAGTTCGGGTATATACGGACACCTGTTATACGATGCAGCCATCGTACAACAGATGATTGCCCCCTACGGTCAGACGTTGGCCGGGGGGAATTTCAACCAGGATAACCAGTTTCCATGGGTTATCGATTATTTTGACGATGACTATTCTATAATTAGTCATGCTGTAGATGTGATCGAAAATACCCGAGATGATGATTTCTACCATAACGCCCATCAGAAGGCCAGGATATGGAAAGCCTTTGTAGGGTTGCTGGCGACCGATACAATCGGTGATGCCCCGTATTCAGAGGCGGGTCTGGGATATCACGAGGGGGTACTGAATCCCTCTTATGATACTCAGGAATCGATCTATGAAAGTGCTCTGCAAGAAATACAGCAAGCTACCGAGGCCCTGGATCCCAATTCCCGGATTGAAACGAACGATATTTTATATGCCGGAGATATCACCAAATGGAAACGTTTCGGTTATTCCTTGCTGCTAAGGTATGGTATGCGGCTTAGTGAAATAGCTCCTGGTACCGCTCAGCAGTATGTGCAGGCGGCATACAATGGCGGAGTTTTTCAGTCAAATGAAGACAATGCAATTATCGTCCGCAATGATAACTATAACTTTTCTTTGTCAGGAACTTTTAACGGAGGAGAGCGCCATAATTTTTACCTGACTGAGGTATTTGTTGATTACATGAAAGAAAATGATGATCCGCGACTCCGTTCTATTGCCGTTAGATATGTCGGGGCAACCGGTATCGGCGATCAGGACGAACGTCTGAACAGAAGCACGGATCCCGCAGATCAGATAGGCATGCCTCTGGGCCATGACCAGACTACCATTCATGACCAGGCCGCATCAGATGGGCTGGAATCTATGTGGGACTATTCCCAGGTGGACAGAGACCGGATGGTTTCTCAGACAGCCCCAGACTTTCTGATTACCTATGCCCAGACGCAACTTCTTTTAGCCGAGGCAGCGGAGAGAAACTGGATTTCGGGGCCGGCTGTAGATTTCTTTACCGAAGGAGTACGGGCACATCTCGAACAGATGGAACAACACCATCCGGATATGGCCATTCCCCAAAGCGAGATCGATGATTATGTATCAGAACAGGAGCAGGCCTATCTTGCAGAAAACCCCTATGAACATATACATAATCAATATTGGGTTGCTGGTTTCATCATAAATCCTCGGGAGGTTTTTTCAAATTGGAGACGCACCGGTTATCCCCAATTAGATCCTAATCCATATCCCGACCAGGAAATTAGTGGTGACTTTATCAGACGCAGGAAATATGTCGAACGTGAGATTGCAGTCAATGCCGATAATGTTCGATCAGCAATCGAACGACAGGGATGGAGTGGTAATAATTTGGATGCCCGTGTCTGGTGGGATACGGAATCGTATAACCCAAACTGATACGTACGCCGGATGAATGGTAAAATATTCTGGAAAGATCCCGGCTAACTTGTTATGAACCAAGTTTTGTTGGGATCTTTTTTTGTAAATAGGCCAGCAAAGGGTCTGATTAGGGAATAGAGATGTTTTTTTGAAGGCAGGAGTTTTTCTTTTTATCTAATCTTTTATGAGTAAAGCTTTTATTTAGTAGATACGCAATAATATTAATTTTAATTATGCAGGTATGACAATAAAAAGCAGCTGGACTTACACGATTTGTTTGTTAGTACTTTTTATGATTTTCCATTTTCCGTTGGAGGCACAGGAAGTGCAATTTTCCGAACAGGAGCTGATAGCCCTGACCCCGGAATGGGAGGGGGATCGATACCCTGACGGCCGCCCGAAGGTCCCGGAAAGCCTGCTGGAACGGATGAAACAGGTGACCCTGGAAGAGGCGTGGGCGGTGCTGCGCAACAACAACTACGAGCATCAGTATGCGGAAAACTGGCAGGTGCTGAACCCCGACAGCGTGCTGGTGGGCCGGGCGCTGACAGCCACGTTTATGCCGGGCCGCCCCGACGTGCAGCGTGTGCTTGAGAAACAGGGAGAAAAGGTAGGTCGCACGGGCTCGCAAAACTCCTGGCCGGTAGAGATGCTGCAACCGGGCGATGTGTATGTGGCCGATCAGTTTGGTGCCCACGAGGACGGGCCCACCATCGGTGACAATGTGGGGAACGCCATCTATACCAATTCGGGTAACGGGATCGTCTATAACGGGGCGTTGCGCGATGTGGCCGGGCTGAAGGAGATCGATGGTTTTACGGCTTTTTTTCGCAGCTATCATCCCTCGCACCACTTGAACAATCCCGATGGGGAGCTGAATACCACCCTGGTGGGCATAAACCACCCCACCCGTATCGGTGAGGTGATGGTCATGCCCGGGGATGTCGTGCTGGGGCGCGATGGCGGGGTGATATTTATCCCGCCCCACCTGGCAGAACAGGTGGCCACCACCTCGGAAATTGTGCGCTTGCGCGACATGTTCGGCCAGCAGCGGATTCGCGAGGGCGTATACAGCGCCGGGCAGATCGACGCACGCTGGTCGGAGCAGATCGAGAAGGATTTCTCCCGCTGGCTGGAGGATCACATCGATGAGCTGCCGGTGCCCAAAGAGCAGATCCAGGAGCTGCTGGATGAGCGCACCTGGTAATATCGGCCGGAAAACCACTAAGATGAATTTAGAAAGAGGAAACAATATGGACAGTACAAATAATAAGTATTCGCGACGATCATTTTTATCAAAGAGTGCGCTGGGCGCCGGTGCGTTTGCGGCGGCCCCGTTCACCGGAGCGGGCAAGGGCCTTGAGCAGGCCGTAAACAAAACGAAGAAATATTCCCGTCCGTCCGATCTTGAGATTACGGATCTGAAGGTGGGGTATATCCGCGGGGGCAGTCACCTGTTTGTCAAGATCTACACCAACCAGGATATCGTCGGCCACGGGGAGGGAGCCGATGCGGTGCGCGGGACCGATCAGCTGGTGCTGGGCTGGGGGCGCCGCCTGCAGGGCCGTAACCCGCTGGATGTGCATCGCCTTTATTATGAGATCCGGCGTTCCGGGGTGTTCGGCGGGGCGCAGTCGGGGATGTACCTGGCGGCCCTGGCGGCCGTGGAGACCGCCCTGTGGGACCTGGCCGGGAAAGCCCTGGAAGTGCCGGTCTACCAGCTGCTGGGCGGGAAGTTCCGTGACCGGGTGCGGGTGTATATGGACACGGCCCTGTACCAGTCCTCCCAGCCCTCTCCCGAGGAGTTTGCCCAAAGCGCTCAGAAGGCAGTTGACTACAACATGACGGCCGTCAAGTTTGACCTGGATCAGGCCAACGACCCGGCCCGGTGGGACCGTTACAACTGGACGGCCAGCCAGGGAGAGATCGAGCGAATGTACGCCCAGATGATGGCCGCCCGCGAGCAGGTCGGCCCGGATGTGGATATCTGCGCAGACATGCACGGGCGCTACGACCTGCCGAGTGCCAAAAAGATTGCCCGCAAGATGGAACCGGTCAACCTGATGTGGCTGGAGGACCCGATTCCGGCTGAAAACCCCGAGGCATACAAGTATATCCAGGAAGAGACCACCACACCGCTGTGTACCGGGGAGAATCTCTACCTGGCCCATGATTTCCGGGAGCTGTTTGAGATCGGGGCCGTGGATATGATTATGCCGGACCTGCAGAAAGCGGGTGGCCTGGGGGAAGGCCAGCGAATCGCCAATCTGGCCCAGCTGTACTACATACCGTTTGCCCCGCACATGGTCAGCTCCTACCTGGGGGCGATGGCCACGGCCCACGTGTGCGCCTCGGTGCCCAACTTTATGATTATGGAATGGCAGATATACTTCCACGAGGACCCGATGTTCAAGGAGATCGTCAGCTGGGACGGCGACCAGATGGTCGATGAGGATGGCTACCTGCCGGTCTCGGACCAACCCGGCATCGGGGTGGAGATCAACGAGGAGGGCATGCGCAAGTACGCCACCGAGGGCTATCCGTTTTTTGAATGAGTTTTCTCTAAATCCCAAATCTGACCGGGCTTGCAGGGACGGGTCCGGTCATTTATTAGAAGGCAACTGCAGCCTGAGAGAAGATTGGGAAATAATCAAATAGTATCTGCCAACCGGTTACCCAATCCTGCAATCAGGCTCATGAATACACATAGGGACCTTTGCAGAACCTGCCATTTTGTTGGGAAGTAGTTGTTACCGACCTTGGTGATCTTTTAACGGGAGTACAACTCCCCCTAAACGAGGAATTGAGGATTTTGCAAAGCCCTCTGCATACAAGACCAAACGGGTAGATTTGCATGAAAGTATACAAGACCACGGCGGGAATAGTAATCGAGCACAGGGATGCATTTTACCTGTTGGACCAGGAGTGGGACTCGTTTATTAATGATGACGGGCTGGCCGGTAAAATCGAACGCATCGTGTCAGCCCAGGAGCCAGTGGCGAATGGACAGGAGCTGGTGGAAAACGAACTGGAGGCCCCGATTGGCCGCCAGGAGATCTGGGCCAGCGGGGTGACCTACTACAAGAGCAAACTGGGCCGGCAGGAGGAGTCAAAAGAGGCCGGTGGCGGTGATTTTTATGATCGCGTGTACAGCGCAGACCGGCCGGAACTTTTTTTTAAAGCTACTAGAAACCGTACGGTTGGACCTGGTGAATATGTTAGAATAAGAGAAGATTCGACTTGGGACGTGCCCGAACCGGAGCTCACGCTGATGATCACCTCTGCCGGAAAAATCGTGGGATACACCATCGGCAACGACATGAGCTCCCGCAGTATTGAAGGCGAAAACCCGCTCTACCTGCCCCAGGCCAAATGCTACGACGGCTCGGCGGCGCTGGGCCCGTGTATGTATGTGACCGAAGACTCACTTCCCCCGGAAACAACTATTGCATTGGAGATTGAACGGGACGGGACCATTGTGTTTGCCGAAGATATAGAGATTAACCAGATTAAACGCTCATTCAGTGAGCTTGTATCTTACCTATACCGGGAGTGCTCATTTCCAAAGGGAAGTTTGTTGATGACGGGCACCGGTATTGTGCCCACCAACGAATTTACGCTGCATCACGGCGATGAAATCAGAATTTCAATTTCCCACATCGGGACATTAATCAACAAAGTTAAATAGGCAGATGGAACTGACAGGGGAAAATTTTATAGGAAACACTCGGTCAGCCGATGGGAGTGTGATCTTCCAGGCGGTCAACCCGGCGACGGGTGAAGACCTTCAGCCAAGCTACGTGGAGGCCACAGGCGATGAGGTCGACCAGGCCTTCCGGAAGGCAGAGGAAGCCTTTAAGGTGTATCGCCAGAAAAGCGGGACCCGGCGGGCTGAACTGCTGGAGGCGATCGCCGACGAGATCGAGGCCCTGGGCGACCAGCTCATCCGGCGCTGCAGCAGGGAAACCGGCCTGACGGAAGGACACCTGAACGGTGAGCGGGGTCGCACCGTCGGGCAGCTGCGGCTGTTCGGGAAGGTGATCCGGGAGGGCTCGTGGGTGGATGCCCGCATCGACACCTCCAAGGAGGGCCCTGACATCAGAAGCATGAAGATGGCGCTCGGCCCGGTCGGCATTTTTGGGGCCAGCAACTTCCCTCTGGCCTTTTCAGTGGCCGGCGGAGACACCGCATCGGCCCTGGCCGCGGGATGCACCATCGTGGTGAAAGCACATCCCGCCCACCCGGGCACCTGCGAGATGGTCGGGGGCGCGATCCGGAAAGCAGTGGAAGAGACGGGAATGCCAGACGGAACCTTTTCGATGGTACAGGGAACCTCCCACGAGGTGGGTCAGGCGATGGTCGAACACCCGCTGGCAAAGGCGATCGGGTTTACCGGCTCATTTAAGGGAGGGAAAGCGCTCTACGATGCGGCCACCCGTCGCCCGGAGCCGATTCCGGTCTATGCCGAGATGGGCAGTACCAATCCCATGTTCCTGCTGCCGGGCGCCCTCAAAGAGCAGGGCGAAGAGCTCGCCGAAGGGTTGGTCAACTCCGTCAACCTGGGGGTGGGACAGTTTTGTACCAATCCCGGGCTGGTGGCCTACCAGGATTCTGATGAGGCCCGCGCGTTCCAGCAAAAGGTCTCCGAGCATTTCAAAAAAGCCAGCGCCGGGACCATGCTGACGGCCGGTATCCAGTCGGCTTACAAGCAGGGACTCGAAAAACTGCTGCAGCAGGAAGGCGTCCGGCTTGTCGCAGATGGAAAAGACAACGGCTCGGCCACCCCGGGGGTACCGCACCTGCTTAATGTAAGTTCAAAGGACTTCCTGGCCAACCGGTTCCTCGAAGAAGAGGTCTTTGGCCCGTCCACACTGACGATAACGGCCGGCGGCAAGCAGGACCTGGTGGCTATTGCGGAGAATCTGCAGGGCCACCTGACGGCCACGTTGTACGGAACGGAACAGGACCTTGAAGAGTACTCCGAACTGGTGAGGGTACTGCAGCGCAAAGTTGGTCGCCTGATCTTCAACGGCTTTCCGACCGGGGTGCAGGTGAACCACGCCATGGTACATGGGGGACCGTTTCCCGCCACCACCGACGCCCGGGCCACGTCGGTGGGAACCCTGGCCATTGAGCGGTTTGTACGCCCGGTCTGCTTCCAGGGATTCCCGGAGGAGCAGCTGCCGGATGAGCTCAAAGCGGACAACCCGCTGGGCATCGGGCGGCTTGTCAACTGGGAGCGTACGAAATAGCAGGAAAGGAGAAGTTATTTCAGCTGAAACAGTCGGTATATGAAGGGAACACACAGGAAAAAAATATTTGCAAATAGATAAATATTGATATGATGGAAAAGAACGAAAATGGTAGTCGGGGTAATATTTTGTACACGATATTGCAATATTTAAGTGCACTAAGTTGTGTCTCAATTTTTGTATTACTGGGCCTTGGATTTAATGCTGATGTCATAGGCGCAGCCGTCGTCACGATGTTCATCTCATTGGCTATTGGGGTGCGGGGCACCGACTCGGTACTTCGTGACTTTGCCTTCTCGATCTGGGTGTTTGCCTCGGTGGCGGCCGCCATGTTCTACCCGGCTCCCTTTACTGAGCTGGGCGGGGTGGAACTGAGTGTCTTCATCGTTCCGCTGATCCAGATCATTATGTTTGGGATGGGGACCTCCCTGAGTATCCAGGATTTCGTGGGCGTGGTGAAGATGCCCAAGGGCGTTATCGTGGGACTGATCTGCCAGTTTACCATCATGCCGGTGCTGGGGATCACCCTGGCACTGAGCTTCGGGTTTTCGGCTGAGATTGCCGCCGGTGTGGTGCTGGTGGGCTCTTCCCCCAGCGGGGTCGCCTCCAATGTGATGACCTATATCGCCGGGGCCAACCTGGCCCTGTCGGTCACGCTGACGGCAATCGGGACCCTGCTGGCGCCGCTGGCCACGCCGTTTCTGATGCAGCTGCTGGCTGGCCAGTTTGTGCCGATTGACTTCCTGGAGATGATGTGGAGTATCATCAATATGATTATTCTGCCGGTGGTACTGGGCGTGCTGTTTAACCGCTACCTACACGGGAAGGCCCAGTGGCTGGACGATATTATGCCCACGATTTCGATGACCGGCATTGTGGTAATACTGGGGATCATGACGGCAGGCGGACGCGATTCTATCCTGACACTTGGTTTCCTGATTATTGTGGCCGGCGTGATCCACAACCTGGCCGGCTACTTTTTCGGCTACTGGGGCTGCCGGCTTTCGGGGCTGGATGAAAAATCATGCCGCACCATCGCCTTTGAGGTGGGCATGCAGAACGCGGGGATGGCCTCCGGCATCGCCGTGGAGATGGGCAAAATCGCCACGGTTGGCGTCCCCTCGGTGATCTTTGGGTCATGGATGAACGTCTCCGGCTCTGCCCTGGCCAACTGGTGGAGGCGAAAGGCTCTGGTTGAAGAAACTGAACAGGGCGATGCGACCGGGTCTGCAAAGGAAGGAACCAAAGCTTCTGAAGTTGTTGATACAGACTCAGATAATTGAATAATGTCCCGACGATTTAACCGAAGGTAAAGTTGAATAGAAATTTCCCCATAGTATTTCTGTACTCTAACCTGATAAAATTAACAGGATCACTCTTGTTGCTTTTCTCAGGTTGCCAATCTGACCCAGAAACAAGTGACTGGCCAGTATATAAGGCAGACACGTACAGCAGCAGTTACTCAGAACTGGATCAGGTCAATAAGAATAATGTAGACCGGCTGCAAGAGGCCTGGGTTTATAAATCCGATGATCTCGAGGAAGGGCGCTATGCCACGATCGAAACGAATCCCATCGTTGTCGACGGGGTACTCTATGGGGGAACTCCAAATCTCAATGTATTTGCACTGGATGCCCAGACAGGTGAAGAGCTGTGGATGTACAGGCCTTTCCCCGAAGATCCGCCGCGGGGGTATATGCGTGCGGTGACATATTGGGAAGATGGCAGCGACAAACGCATCTTCTTTTCGGCAGGTATATATCTTTTTGGACTGAATGCCCATAATGGAGAATTGATTGAAGATTTTGGAGCGCAGGGGAAAATTAATTTAAACGAAAATCTGGGTCGTGACCCGGCCAGTATCCAGGTTAAATCTCCTTCTCCGGGAATCATTTATGAGGATCTGATTATTATGGGGTCGGCAACGGGCGAAAGCTACGGGTCAGCTCCCGGGCATATTCGGGCCTATGATGTTCGTACCGGTAGCCTGGAGTGGATCTTCCACACAATTCCACAGCCCGGACAATTCGGTTATGAAACGTGGGAACAGGTCGAAGGGGAACAAGAAATTGCCAAAGGAGGAGTCAACAACTGGGCCGGAATGAGCTTGGATTCAGAGCGGGGTATCGTTTATGTACCGCTGGGGTCTCCCACCTACGATTTTTATGGCGGGGATCGCCCGGGGAAAAATCTCTTTGGAAATGCCCTTGTAGCTCTTGATGCGGCCACCGGAGAGCGTATTTGGCACTATCAGACAATTCATCACGATATTTGGGACTACGACCTGCCGTCTCCTCCGAACCTGGTAACGGTAGAACGGAATGGGAAAAAGATTGACGCTGTAGCACAGGTAACCAAAACCGGTTTTACGTTTGTATTTGATCGTGAGACCGGGGAGCCGTTATATGACATTGAAGAACGACCGGTTCCGCAGTCCAATATCGAAAGTGAACACGACTGGCCTACCCAACCGCATCCAACAGCTCCCGAACCGTTTGTTCGGCAAAATTTTTCCCGGGATCAAATAACGGATTTGTCTCAGGAATCCCACGATTCTGTATTGGCTGAATTTGAGAAACTTCGAAACGACGGATTCTTCACACCTCCGGACCCCGGGGGGAGCGTCTATTTACCGAGTTCGAGTGGCGGTGCTAACTGGGGTGGTGCGGCTCACGATCCGGAGACGGGTATTTTATATATCAACGCCAATGAAATTCCCGAATACAGCACAGTTAAAAAAGTGTTACACGATATTGTTGCTGATGGATCATTTTTTGAACAGGGAAAGACTTTTTATTACCAACAATGTGCGACCTGTCATGGAACTAATTTGGAAGGCCGGGATCCGGACTATCCCGCTTTGCATGATGTATCTCAGCGGATGAACAAAGAGGAGGTGCTCTCTATTATGGAAGACGGTGGGGGACGTATGCCGGCATTTACACATCTTTCGGAAGAGGAAAAAGAGGCGATTTTGGCTTTTCTGTATAACGAACGAGAGGCTGTGTACGAAGGAAGTGGTAAAGAGATGGAAACAGCTGAAAGCGGACAATATTTAAATGTAACGGCCTATCAAAACTTTGAAGATCCGGAAGGGTATCCAGCAATTAAACCTCCCTGGGCCACACTAAATGCTGTCAATCTGAATACCGGTGAGATTGAATGGAAAGTTCCACTTGGAACCTATCCGGAGCTTTTGGAAAGAGGAATCCCGCCGACGGGTTCCGAAACATATGGAGGCCCGATCCTCACGGCCGGTGGACTCATTTTTATTGGGGGAACTGAGGATGGAAAGTTTCGGGCGTTCGACAAAGATACGGGAGAAATCCTGTGGGAGACAACCCTGCCGACAGCCGGTTTTGCTACCCCATCCACCTATATGATAGATGGCAGGCAATATGTAGTGATTTCTGCCGGCGGCGGCCGGGGAGCCAAACCTGGTGATTACTATGTGGCATTTACGCTACCGAATTAAAATAAGATCGTAGAATAATGGCATTCTGACTACTAAAGAGAATGCCATTATTGAAGACAGTAAATACAAGACTTTTTATTGCTGCCGGGGATGGGATTTATAGTATCCAGGGGCGAATAGGTGGATATGCACTGATTTGAATGATATAGCTTAATAGTTCAAACAAAAAGGTACAATAAAAGGAGTTATTATGGACAGAAGTAGTTTTATAAAAAGCCTAGCCCTTACGATACCTGCCGTTAGTATGTCTTTTTTTGATTCGGTAGTCAAATCGGACTCCGGTCAGGTAAAGATCACCGATGTCAAATGCATGCTGACAAATCTTGGGGCCAGAGTAAGTCCCCTGGTAAAAGTTGAAACGGATGCGGGTATTTCGGGAATCGGGGAGTGTCATCACGACTCTCAGGGATATGGTGCCAAAGATATAATTCTGAACGTATTTAAGCCCCTGTTGGAAGGGGAAGATCCCTTTGATCTTGAGCAGCTGGTGTTTAAGATGAGTACGAATACATCGTTCTACGGGGGAAATCACGGTATAGCAACACATGCCGTGACAGGTGTTGAAATGGCGCTGTGGGATATCATCGGAAAAGTTACGGGACAACCGGTTTACAAAATACTTGGGGGCGGTTCGCATGTGGATGAGGTGAGGGCCTATCTTTCTTCGCGACCAGAGGATATGCTTGACAAAGATTCTTGTGCTAAATATGCCGAAATGGTTAAGGGCGGGGGATACACGGCCGTTAAAGTGGACATACTGCGAGACCAGCACTGGCTGCGCTCTTTGGAAAACAGGCAGATGTCGAATGCGGAAATAGATATGAATGCCAGGGGATACCAAAATCTTCGAGATGCTTTGGGTCCGGATATTGATATCGCCGTGCATTGCCATTGGGAGCTGAATTTTGACAGTGCACTTCAACTTGCCAAGGCCGTTGAACCCGTACGTCCCTGGTGGATAGAAGATCCAATGCCAATAGGATTTAATGAACAGTGGGTTCGCCTGACGGAACAGGCACCTGTACCCATTCTATGTGGAGAAAATCTTTACAGGCGTGAAGATTTTCGACCCTTTATCGTAAATGCGGGTGTTAACAAGATTGAAATAGATGTGGCAATGGCTGGAGGATTGCTGGAGGCCAAAAAAATAGCTGATTTGGCCGAAATTTATTATATCCCTGTGGCAACCCATAATGTTGCAGGGCCAATAGCTACAGTTGCTTCAGCGAATTGGGCCGCCTCTGTTCGTGAGTTTCTGGCACATGAGATATTTCCCTTTGGAGAAAACTGGTCGATGAATGGTGATCCGCGAATACTTGGCTATGACAAGGAGTTGATTAAAGACGGATATATCCAGCTGAGCGACCGGCCCGGCTTTGGGTTTGATCTGAATGAAGATCTGCTCAAAGAGTACATGCTGGAGGGGGAAGAGTGGTGGGGGTAAGTGTTTGTGATTTTCCGCTCCTGAATACTATACCCCTCTCAAAAAAAGTCCATCCCGGACATTATATATCGGGATATAACCATATACTCAAAGAAATAATCAAGTTATGAAAAATAAAAAGAATAAGGATGGTCGCCGGGATTTTATCAAGAAGATGGGTCTTGGAGGACTCAGCCTGGCCGGGATGACCCTGGCCCCGATCGAAGACCAGCTGGCCCATGCTACCCAAAAGGTAAACCGCAATTCCAATCCTTCTGATCTGGAAATTACGGATCTGCGTATAGCGGAAATCAGCGACGTGGTGTTTCGCACGCCCATCATCCGTATCTACACCAACCAGGGAATTGTAGGACATGGGGATGTACGCGATGGGGCAAGTAAGAAATATGCCCTGATGCTGAAAAGTCGCCTGTTGGGAGAGAATCCCTGCAACGTGGAACGGCTTTTTAAGATCATCAAGCAATTTGGGCACCACGGTCGCCAGGGTGGCGGCGTGTCAGGGGTGGAGATGGCCCTGTGGGACCTGGCCGGGAAGGCCTATGGGGTGCCTGTGTACCAGTTGTTAGGCGGTAAGTATCGCGATCGAATTCGGGTATATTGTGATACTACCGTTTCTGAGGATCCCCAGGAGTATGCCCGGCGCATGCAGGACCGTGTTGACAAAGGATATACAGCCCTGAAGATGGACATCGGGATCAATCTGCTGGAGGGGATTCCGGGTGCGTTGGTTAATGCCCCTGGCGGGGACCTGCAACCCTGGCAACATGAGTATACCGGTTATAACTTAACCGAACACCCCTTTACGCGTGTGCAGATAACGGAAAAGGGAATAGACCACTTGATGGAATATCTGGATGTGATGCGCTCGAAGATCGGCTATGAAATACCGATGGGAACGGACCACTGGGGTCATGTTGGGGTAAATGAGGCGATAAAACTGGCCCGTGCAGCCGAACCCTATAATCTGGCATACATGGAAGATCTTATTCCGTGGTTCTATACCGATCAGTGGCGTGAAATTACCACCTCCACGACCACACCGACACAAACCGGTGAAGATATTTACATGTTGGAAGGAGGGTTTAAGGAGTTGATTGATAAACAAGCGGTGCGCATTGTTCATCCTGATCCCAATACTTCTGGTGGGATTCTGGAAACCAAAAAAATCGGTGATTATGCCGCTCAAAATGGGGTTGCATTTATGCATCACCATGCGGCCTCACCGGTCTCCTTCCTTGGATGCGTGCACAGCGCTGCAGCCACCGAGCATTTTATGTGGCTGGAGCATCACGCTGTTGACAACCCGGAATGGGAGGACCTAGTAACCGGTATTGAAAAGCCGATTGTTGAAGAGGGCTTTGTTAAAGTCCCTGAGACCCCGGGACTGGGAGTGGAACTCAATGAAGAGGTAGTGGAAAAATATCTCATTGAAGGAGAAGAGCTGTTTGCCCCGACCCCCGAGTGGGACGAGGTGCGCTCCTGGGATCGGCTTTGGAGCTGAGATAGAATAGTTGGACCAACGCAACCCTTTGCAGGGTTGCACTTTTCCCTAAGTGTCCATTTTGTAGTAAACATCCAGCCTTGAGAGGGCTGGATGTTTATTTTTATTTTGATCCTCACCCCGCCGGGATTTCATCCAGCTGTACGCCCACCAGGCGGCTGATACCGGTCTCCGGCATGGTGACTCCGTACATCATCTCCGCCTTGCTCATCGTCTTTTTGTTGTGGGTGATGATGATAAATTGCGTGTCCTTGCTAAAACGGCGGATCATATCTGCAAAACGTTCGATGTTGGCATCATCCAGCGGGGCGTCGACCTCGTCGAGTACACAGAATGGAGAAGGCTTGACCAGGTAGATGGAAAACAGCAGGGCGATGGCTGTCAGCGTTTTTTCGCCACCCGAAAGCTGGTTGATGCTGGAGGGGCGCTTGCCCCGAGGGTTGGCCTTGATCTCGATCTTGGCCTCCAGCGGATCCTCCACATCCTCCTCAATCACCAGGTCGCAGAAATCATCCTCGTTGAACAGCGTGTGGAACACATCCTGGAAGTTTTGACGGATCTCCTCAAACGTTTCATTGAATCGCGCAGTAGCTTTTTTATTGATCTCTTCGATCGTCTCGCGAAGCTCCTTTTCCGCTTTCTGCAGGTCGGCAATCTGTTCCTCATAAAATTCCAGACGCTCTTTCTCCTCCTCGAACTCCTCGATGGCCAGGGGATTGACCTCACCGATTTTATTTAGTTTTTGCTTAAGCCATGCAATTCGCTCCTTCACTTCGTCCGCATCTGTATCCTCCGGGAGCTCCTCTTCAATCTGGTCCATCAAAATGCCGTATGTTTCCCAGATGTGATCAGAAATATTTTCTGCCTGCATCTCAAACTTTTCCTGGGCCTTGTCAAGGTGGTGGACCAGCTCCATATTCACCTCTTTCTGATGGCGCAGCTCTTTCAGCTCTTTTTCAATCTCATTGATACGTCCGCGCTGCCTGGCGTTCGCCTTCTCGGCTTCTTCGAGATTTTCGTCGGCCTCCTTCTTTTGCTCGCGGGCTTCTTCAAGCTGTTGTTCCAGCGTTTCAATGTTCTTGTTGTATTCTTCGATACGAGACCGGGCTTCTTCCTTCCGTTCTGACCGATGCTTGAGGCGCTGTTTCAGGCTTTTGATCCCTTCTTCCGCCCGTTTGATTTCCCGCTCGTGGTTTTCCACCTTGTTCTTCAGGTCCTGATGCTTGAGCTGTGCATCATTATACCGGCTCTGGGCTATGGAACGTTCCTCCTCCAGCTGTTCCAGGGCCTCCCGCTTTTCCTGCTGTTTCTGCTCTATTTCCGCCAGTTCCTGTTTCAGCTCCTTCTGGCGTGGCTCAATTCCTTTTAATTCGGACTGAGCCGAATCCTCATTATCATACTTGTCTTGGCGCCGGTTTTTCAGTTCCCCAATATTTTTTTCATAGATCTGGATTTTGGAGCCGGCACTATTTATCTCCTGCTCCAGGCGGCGGACTTCTTTTTCACTTGCTTTGAGCTCCTGTTCCAGCTCCTGTATGTGGATCGATTCATATTGTTGGGTGACACTTTTCAGCGAGTCCCGGGCTTCTTCAATATTTGATTGCGCCTCGCGGGCCCTCTGTTCAAGTTTCTCAATTTTGTCTTTGAGTCCCACCCGCATGCCGGCATTTTTACTTTTGCTCCCGCTTTGGAAAAAATGGTGCGAGGTGATAACCTCTCCCTCCGTCGTTACCCCGATGTTTCTGGTTCCCCGCAGGGTCTTGTAGGCTTCGTCAACCGAGTCAAACAGAAGCACATTTCCCAGCAGCAGCTCTTTGAGGGTGTTGAACTTCGAGTCCGACTCCACATACCGGCAGAGCGACTGGTCAGCCACTTCATAGCGTTCGGAAAGCTGGTCCAGCGGGATAAAGGTGGCGCGGCCCTTGTCCTCCTCTTTTAGAATGGCAGCGGCTTTACGGGCATCGGCCAGCGTATCCACAACCACAAAGTTAAGCGCTTCTCCCAAGACGTTTTCCAGGGCAACCGAGTGTTGCTGGTCGGTCGACAGGATATTCGACACCACATCCAGCAGATCAAACTGTTGCTGGCAATTTTCAAGCAAAAACTGGACGCTGGAGGGAAACGCCTCGTTGGAGTCTGCGATATCGCGCAGCAGTTCAACCTCCGACTGGATGGAGTCCAGCTTGCTTTGGCGTCGGCGGATTTCATCTTTAAGCTCATCCCGCTGCTCGCTGAGCTGCTGCCGCTGTTTCCTGGCCTGGCTTATCGCTTCCTCTATCTCCTCACGTTCGCTGCGGGCTTTTTCCACCTGGTACCGGAGAGAATCCCGTTCATTTTCCAGTGCTTTAATCTGTTCTTCAAGATCAAAAATTTCATTGGCGATACGCTGCAGGTCTTCCTCGGTATTTTCAAGGCGCGACTCAATGCGTATCCGTTTATTTTGTAACTCATTCAGTTTGCGGCTGGTTGCGCTGTGCTGCTGTTCGAGCTCACTGAGGACATTCCGTTCGGAAGAAAACTGCTGCTGTATTTCCGAGTATTTAACCTTTGACTGGCTTAGATTATTTTCGGCCCGATCAAGTTCAATATGGAATGAATCCAGTTTGTTGGTAGTATTTTTGAAGATTGTGCGCAGCTCTTCCAGGTCCTGTTCTGCCTGCTCAATATCCTTGGTATATTGTTCAATGACGCCCTTTTCATTACTGATCTTTTCTTTTGTGATCTGGAGCTCCGTCTCCGTATCCCTGATATTACCCTGCAGCTGAGAGACACGCCGCTGGGCTTCAGACTGCTTCTTCTCTTTTTTATTGAGCATGGTGCGAGCGGTCTCTTCCGCCTCCTCCAGGGATTCCAGCTTTTTCTGGATCTCCTTTTTCTCTTTGTCTGCGTTGGCAATACGCCCTTTCAGCGGCTCCAGCTCATCCTTGATATTCTGGTACTGCTGCTTGCTCAGCGCTTTGTCCAGCTGTTCCAGCTCCTGCCGGTACTGCTTGGCCTTGCGGGCTTTTTCGGCCTGCCGTTCCAGCGACCGCGTATTTTTGCGAACCTCCACGAGAATATCTTCCACCCGCTGCAGGTCTTTTTGCGTACTTTCCAGCTTTCGAAACGTTTTTTTGCGCTTCTCTTTGTAGCTGGTCACGCCGGCTGCCTCCTCAAACAGATGGCGCCGGTCGCTTTTGTCATTAAGTATGTCTTCCACCATTTTTAGCTCAATCACGGAATAGGCGTCAGATCCCATCCCGGTATCCATAAACAGCTCGTTGATATCCTTCAGGCGGCAGGTGGTGCCGTTGATGAGATATTCACTTTCTCCCGAGCGGTACAGGCGGCGCGTGATGGTAACTTCGCTGTACTCGGTGGGAAGCAGCCCCTTGTTGTTGATGAAGGTGAGGGAAACCTCGGCCATGCCCAGGGCATTTTTCTGGGCCGTACCGTTGAAAATGACATTTGCCATGGTGGATGAGCGCAGAAGGGTGGGGCGCTGCTCTCCCAGTACCCACCGCATGGAATCAACGATATTGGATTTTCCACACCCGTTGGGACCGACAATGGCGGTTATACCATTGTCAAATTTCACCTTGGTTTTGTAGGCAAAACTTTTGAAACCCTGTAATTCAAGTTCAGATATATACATGTATTGAAGGAACGACGAACAAGCGGGCTGTTACCGTCAATTCCGCCTGCTCTTGCCTTAGAAGAAAAGCTGTGTCAGACCGTTGAATATGGAGTTAAACAGTGCGAATTTCGCCCTCTTTTTTCTTCAGCAGCTTATCCACGTTTTCGGTGTGTTTATCAGTTATACGCTGTATTTCCTCTTCTGCCTCATACCGGGCATCCTCGGAGAGTGATTCGTTTTTCACCGTCTTTTTGATTTCGTCATTCGCTTCTCTGCGGGTATTGCGTATGCTGATGCGGGCATCTTCTGCGATTTCACCACAACGTTTAACCAGCTCCTCCCGGCGCTCTTCGGTTAACATGGGCAGTGGAATACGAATGATATTCCCGTCGTTGTTGGGATTTAGTCCCAACCCGGCACTCATGATTGCTTTTTCGATATCTTCGAGGGCCGATTTATCATAGGGCTGTACGGTTAACAGCCGGGCTTCCGGGGCGCTTACGTTGGCCAGCTGGTTTAACGGGGTCTGGCTGCCATAGTAGTCGACTTTCACACCATCCAACAGCGAAGGTTGAGCCTTTCCTGCACGGACGTGCGATAGTTCTTTCTTAAAAAAATTGACCGTTTCATCCATCTGTTGATCAGCGTCGTCGATAATAGATTGTAGCTCCTGAGGTATCATAATACGCACTTATGTAAAATTTGGGTTGATTGATGCCGTGTGCCAGTGCAGAAGGCAGCTAAGGAATTTAAAAAAACTGGTTCTTTTCACAAATTTTGCTTCCCCAGAAAATGCAAGCTTGGTAGCTGCGGATGTTGGAATCGCCTGTTCCTTCTGCCCGGCAAGTCCGCACGAAAGATGGATAGGGTTTGTTTTGCAAAGCCCTCAATACCAGAACCTTTACAAGCCCTTTAGTTAATCAAAGAGAAATAGATGATAAAGCGAGTATTGACCAAAACGATTATACCAGGAAAAAGAGGAAATAAGTGGCTTATGGGCCTACTCCTGATCCCAAACCACTTTGGTGCCTACTTTTTCGTCCCCCACCACCACTTTTTTGAGATTACCCGGCACATTCATGTTAAAGACGATGATCGGGGTATGATTTTCGCGGCAGAGCGTAAAGGCCGTAAGATCCATAATGTCGAGCCGCCGGTCGAGTACCTCGTTTCCTGTAATAGTGTGAAACTTTTCGGCATCGGGATTTTTTTCCGGGTCTGAGTCAAAGATACCGTCCACCCGCGTGCCTTTCAGTATCACATCCGCTTCTACCTCGATGGCCCGTAGTGAGGCTGCAGTGTCGGTGGTAAAATAGGGGTTGCCGGTACCCGCCCCGAAGATAACCACGCGACCCTTTTCAAGATGGCGGATGGCACGACGGCGAATGTAGGGTTCGGCAATCTCCTCCATGCGAATAGCAGACATCAGCCGGGTATATACGCCGGATCGTTCAAGCGAATCCTGCAGTGCCATGCTGTTGATCATGGTCGCCAGCATGCCCATATAGTCTCCCTGCACGCGGTCCATGCCCTCAGTCGCCCCCTTGACACCCCGGAAGATGTTGCCCCCGCCGATGACGACACATATCTCAATATCCTCTTCATGCAGATTTTTTATCTCCTCGGCATACTGAGAGAGAATATTCCCGTCAATCCCGTGTCCCTGTTCACCTAGTAGCGCTTCACCACTCAATTTGAGTAAGATGCGTTGATATTTTTTTGCCACTGTCACTGAATTTGTTGTTTTGAAATCGTTTATATATAAAAAAAAGGTTACCGAATTGGTAACCTTTTTTGGAAAATCATGGGGGTCAGGAGTTCTCCCCGAGCTGTAGCCGGTGAAACGATTTCACCAGCGGTGCCTCATTTTGTTTCAGGTAATCCTGCACGGTGAGACTGTTGTCCTTGACAAATTTTTGTTCCAATAGTACATGTTCTTCATAAAACCGGCGAAGCTTGCCCTGCGCGGCTTTTTCGGCAATCTCTTCCGGTTTGCCTTCGTTCAGGAGCTGATCTTTGGCGATTTCGAGTTCCTTTTCAACTACGCTACTGTCAACGCCGTCGCGATTTACAGAGATCGGTTTCATCGCTGCAACCTGCATGGCCACATCTTTGGCCACCTCTTCATCGGCAATGTCGTCTTCGAATTCCACCAGCACGCCGAGCTGGTTGCCCGGGTGGATGTAGGAGACCAGCTGACCATCGGACTTGGCGAGAACAACGCGGGAGATCTTAATTTTCTCCCCGATTTTGCCGATCATGTCTTTGAGGTGATCGGCCACCGCGAGGCCGTCAATTTCAGTATCCAGCAGCTCTTCGACCGTCTCAATCTCTTCTTCGAACACCAGATCGACAAATGATTTTGCACGCGCCTGGAAATCCTCATTGCGTGCTACAAAATCTGTTTCGCAGTTGATCTCCAGGGCAGCCGCCTTGGTCCCGTCTTCACTGACCCGGGTCACAATAAGGCCCTGGTCGGCTTCCCGGTCGGCCCGCTTTTCGGAGAGTTTTTGTCCTTTCTTCCGTAGAATTTCGACTGCGCTTTCAAAATCGCCGTCTGATTCTTCCAGGGCGTTCTTGCAGTCCATCATGCCGGCCCCGGTTTGGTCTCTTAGTTTTTTTACGTCAGATGCAGAAATACTCATTTCTGTTGAGAATATTAAATTTTTGGGATTTTGTTTTTTTGTGAAGCCAGCAGCTTATTCTTCTTCGTCGCCGGCGTTTTCTTCAGTATCTGCAGCCTCAGCCTCTTCGTTGTCGCTGTCTTTGTCATCATTGTCGGCGGACTCGGAATCATCAGAAGATTTTCTTCGCCGGGTTCGGCGTTTCCGCTGGGTTTGCTCCGCCTTTTTAGCTTCTTCGGCGGCCTGTTCCAGCAGTTCTTCCTCATTTTGAGCTTCTCGCTCTGCGTTTCCTTCGATGATGGCGTCTGCAACCATGGAGGTTATCAGCTGAATCGTACGAGCCGAGTCGTCATTGCAGGGCACGATGTAATCAGGGATATCCGGATCGCTGTTGGTGTCAACCATCGCCACAATTGGTATATGCAGCTTGACCGCTTCTTTGACGGCAATATTTTCCTTGATTGTATCCACGATGAACACCGCACCGGGCAGATGATTCATGTTGGCGATTCCGCCGAGCGTCTGCTCCAGCTTGTCCTGCTCGCGCTCCAGCATCAGGGCTTCTTTTTTTGTCAGGTCCTCAAAAGTGCCATCCTTGCTCATCCGGTCGATCTCCTCCATCCGGCCGATGCTTTTCTTGACGGTGGAAAAATTGGTAAGCATACCGCCCAGCCAGCGATGGGTAACATAGGGCATGCCGCAGCGAATGGCTTCAGTTTTAACAATATCCTGGGCCTGTTTTTTGGTACCCACAAACAGGATGGTTTTACCGGCCCGTGCCAGCTTGGTGACTTCTTCGAGCGCATTTTGGAGGTATTGCTCGGTCTTTTTCAGGTCGATGATATGAATCCCGTTGCGCTCCATAAAGATGAATTCCTTCATCTTTGGATTCCATCGGCGGGTGAGATGCCCGAAATGGGCACCGGATTTCAATAGTTCTTCTAGATTGGGTGCAGTTGGCATAAATATAGTATGTGATTTCTATTTGAGTTAGTCCGCTACACAGGTCATTCCTGGCGCTAACCCAGCATCACATTTTCAGGTTGTGTGCTGAGCACTCGGCGCACGAGGTGCTGTGTATGTGTGATATTTTAGTTATTGGTTATCTGTTATTAGTTATTTGGTTGGAGTTGCCTGTATTGGAAACAGGGCTGTACTAATAACGAATAACCAGTCAACAAATAACAAATTACCGCTTGGAGAACTGGAATTTCTTTCGGGCTCCGGGCTGACCATACTTCTTGCGTTCGACCATGCGATCGTCGCGCGTCAGCAGGTCGTGCTCCTTCAAAATGGAGTGCAGCTCTTCGTCGTAATCATCGAGCGCACGGGCCAGCGCCAGCTGAATAGCTCCGGATTGACCGGTCATTCCACCGCCCCGGACGGTTACCTTGATGTCAAACTTGTCGTTGTTTTCGGTCAGCTCCAGCGGAAAAATTGCCAGGTTGCGATGAGCCCGGGTGTGAAAATAATCATCGAGCTCACGATTATTGACGATAAACTCCCCGTTCCCCGGCTGGATATAGAGCCGTGCTGTCGAGGTTTTACGTCTTCCTATAAAATTCTTTTGAGCCATAGTCCTAATTAGCTGTCGAGTTCAATTTTTTCAGGTTTTTGTGCGGTATGCGGATGCACGGGACCAGCATAAACCCGCAGGTTGGTAAGCAGCTTGCTTCCCAGGCGATTCTTGGGCAGCATTCCCTTGACGGCATTCTTGACCAGGAAGGTGGGATCTTTTTCCATGTATTCCTCTGCAGTGGTAAAACGCTCTCCGCCGGGATATCCGGTATGGCGGAAATACTCCTTTTGCTGCATTTTTTTACCGGTAAGCTTTACCTTTTCAGCATTGATAACAACAACATTGTCGCCGGTGTCCATGTGCGGGGTAAACTCCGGTTTGTGCTTTCCGCGCAACAACGTTGCCACCTTGCTGCTCAGTCGCCCCAGGGGCTGGTCTTCTGCATCCAGCAGAACCCATTCTTTCTCAATATCGCTGGGTTTTGCCGTGTATGTCTTAAAACTTGTAGTATCCACAATAATTCCAGATTAAATTGCTTTTTTGTGAAGTCTCGAAAAATAGGCTTCTTAAAAACAACTTGCAATGAAAAAATAGGAGATATATACAAACGCAGGCCAGAACATTGAGATTCCGGCAGAGAAGGTCCCGCTTGAACAGGGAAACGCGTCAAAAGAGGAATGGAAATTTAGGGCGTTCCACTACAAGATATTTTACAAAATTAGTCGTAAATTCAAGTGGCTGAAAACAAGCAGGAACAACAATAGAACACAAAAGACTCCAAGAATAACATGAGCGACAGTAACCTACTGAAGGAAACACGCCGAGAATTCGACACCGGTACCGGTAAAGCCCATCTGTATAGTCTTGAAAAGCTGGAGGATCTGGGGTATGGAAATGTCAACAAGCTTCCGTTCACCATCAAGGTATTGCTGGAGGCGGTATTGCGTGAATATGACGGATATGTAATTACCGAAGATGACATTGAAAGGCTTGCCGGTTATAACGCGGAAGATCCCGAGGGGGAGATCCCCTTCAAACCTTCGCGCGTGGTTCTGCAGGACTTCACCGGCGTTCCTGCTGTCGTTGACTTGGCCGCACTGCGATCGGCCATGAAGCGGATGGGGGGCGATCCCCAGTCTATCAATCCCCAGGTTCCGGTGGACCTGGTAATTGACCACTCCGTGCAGGTTGATGAGTTCGGGCAGGAGTACGCCTTTATGCACAATGTTGAGAAAGAGTTTGAGCGCAATCGTGAGCGGTACGAATTTTTGAAATGGGGACAGAAAGCGTTTGATAATTTCCGGGTTGTACCTCCGGGGCGCGGCATCGTGCACCAGGTAAACCTGGAATATTTGGCAAAGGGCGCATTTACAAAAGAAGATGAAGATGGCAACCTGATCGCCTATCCCGATACGCTCGTGGGAACCGACTCACACACTACCATGATCAATGGGCTGGGAATCCTCGGATGGGGTGTCGGCGGAATCGAAGCGGAAGCCGCGATGCTGGGTCAGCCTATCCACATGCTTATTCCCAAAGTTGTGGGAATGAAGCTGACCGGCCGCCTTCGTGAAGGGATTACGGCTACTGACTTGACACTCACCGTAACACAAATGCTCCGGCGGCACGGCGTGGTTGGCAAGTTTGTCGAGTTTTACGGGGATGGGCTCTCCAACATGAGTCTGCCTGACCGGGCCACAATCGCCAACATGTCGCCCGAATACGGGGCTACCATGGGGTTCTTCCCGATGGATGATGAGGCGATGCGCTATATGCGGCGCACAGGTAGAGCGGAAGAGCATGTAGAGCTGGTCGAACGCTACATGAAAGAGCAGGGCCTGTACCGAACCGAAGATACCGAAGACCCGGTATTTTCCGAGACGCTGGAACTTGATTTGGGAGAAGTCGAAACCTCTCTTGCTGGACCTAAATTACCTCACGATCGCATTACGCTGCCAAATATGAAGTCCACCTTCGAAAGCAGTTTGACCAGCAACGATCCTACGATGGGCTTTAACCTTGCACAAGATCAGCTGGCAAATAAAGGGATATTCAAAAACGGGCGTGAAGTGGAGATGAAACATGGCGATGTGGTTATTGCCGCCATCACCAGCTGTACGAACACTTCCAACCCGAGCGTAATGCTGGGCGCGGGCATTGTGGCTAAAAAAGCCTATGAAAAAGGGCTGCAGGTTCCGCCCTATGTTAAAACGTCGCTGGCTCCGGGATCGCGTGTGGTTACCGATTACCTCGAAGAAGCGGGACTCACAGATTATATGAACAAGCTCGGGTTTAACCTGGTCGGGTATGGATGCACAACCTGTATCGGGAACTCCGGTCCACTGCCGGAAGCGGTCGAAGCGGCCGTCAAAGATGGCGAGCTGATTGTCGCTGGAGTTCTTTCAGGAAATCGGAATTTCGAGGGACGTATCCACCCGTATGTTAAAGCCAACTACCTGGCTTCACCACCGCTGGTTGTGGCTTACGCGCTGGCCGGCACGGTAGATATTGACCTGGAAAATGAACCGCTCGGAAAAGATAAAGAGGGCAACGATGTGTACCTGAAGGATATCTGGCCCACCTCCGATGAAATTGCCGAGCATCTTGACAGCGCCATTCGTCCCGAACTGTTTAACAAGCAGTATGGCGACATCTTCAAGTCAGAAGAGTGGGATAAGATTCCGGTCGGCGGCGGAGAGCTGTACGAGTGGAAGGAGGAATCCACCTACATCCAGGAGCCACCGTTCTTTATGGATATGGGAGAAGATCCCGACCCGATCACACCAATTGAAGGGGCGCGTGCGCTGGTCAAGGTCGGGCAGTCGATTACGACCGACCATATTTCCCCGGCAGGTAACATCAAAAAGGAAAGTCCGGCCGGACAGTACCTGATTGAGCACGGCGTGGAAGAGAAAGATTTCAACTCTTACGGGTCGCGTCGCGGCAACGATCGGGTAATGACCCGGGGGACGTTTGCAAACGTCCGCTTCAAAAACCAGCTTGCTCCGGGCAAAGAGGGGGGATACACCAAGTACTTCCCGGATGATGAGATTACAACCATCTATGATGCGGCTACACGATACAAGAAGGATGGCACGCCGCTGATCGGGCTGGCCGGCAAGGAGTATGGAACCGGATCTTCGCGGGACTGGGCTGCCAAAGGCACAATCCTGCTGGGAGTGAAGGCTGTAATAGCCGAGTCGTATGAGCGGATCCACCGCTCCAACCTGGTGGGGATGGGCGTCTTGCCGCTTCAGTTTAAAGAAGGCGAATCGGCCGACAGCCTCGGGCTCGACGGCTCAGAAGTCTTTACCATACAGGTAAATGATGACCTGCAGCCACGCCAGGAGGTAGCCGTTGAAGCTAAACATGCAAACGGGAAGGTGACGAAGTTTAGCGTGATGAACCGAATCGATACCCCCGTGGAAATTGATTACTACCGCAATGGGGGTATATTGCATTATGTGCTGAGGCAGTATTACAAAAGCGAAGAACAGCAGTCCGGCTGATTAAGGCGTAATACGGTATATTTGCAAGGCCCGGCCAGTCAAAGCCGGGCTTTTTTAAAGCTTTCATCTATTATTAGTATTTTTATAAGTACTTGATATTTTTAGGTTTTACCGGGTTTTTTTAGATTGTTTTATTGGTAGGATCTTTTAATACGAAATCATTTACCTTACGGCAACCTAGCGGGAAAAAGTATGGAAAAGGAACTCGATAGCCAGGCTTTTCAAAAAATAGATCTACAGGATCAACCCAGAGAGAGTTTACAGTTACTGCTGGAAACGATTGAGGGGATAAACCGCACCGTCGAGTTGAAATCACTTCTTGCCGAGAGCATGGAGGCCACTCGTATCGTTATGCGTACAGAAGCCAGCTCGCTTATGCTGCTCGACCAGAGTACCGGGGAACTGTTCGTCAGCTTGCCGACCGGCCCGGTAAAAGAGGAGATCAAGGGCAAAAGCATTCCCAAGCACAAGGGAGTCGGGGGCTGGGTGGTGGAAAACAGGGAGCCGTTCCTGTCGAACAATGTGGAGGAGTCGGAGGTGTTCTGGGGAGATCTGGCAGAGGATTTCAATACCAGGAACATCCTGTGTGTACCGCTTATCTCCAAGGATGATGAAGTGATCGGGGTATTGCAGGCGATCAACCGGCGCCAAAATGAAGAGTTTACGCCGCACGATATCCCGGTTTTCCAGGCCCTCGCCTCTCATGTTACGGTAGCGATCGAGCGGTCCCGCCAGATCGAACGCCTCCACTCCCGGCTAAAGGAGAAAGAGGTAATGCTGACCGAGACGCATCACCGGATCAAGAACAACCTGAGTGTTATCGCGGGTCTTATCGAGATGGAACTGCCTTCGGTAACAGATGCGGATGCCAAGGAGGTGCTGCAGACGACCTACACCCGCATTCAGTCGATGATGAGGGTGCATGACCTGCTTTGTGAAAAGGGGCTGTTTAAAGATATTGAGCTGGGGTTTTATCTTAGACAACTGACGGAGCAGATTGAGAGAACACTGGGCGACATGCCAAAAGATATTGCCATAGACCTGAAGGCCGAAAATATCCATATTTCTGCCAATAAGGCGTTACTCTGCGGGATCGTCCTAAATGAGCTGCTGGTTAATATTTTTAAACACGGGTTCAAGGATCTTGACCACGGAAAAGTAACGGTCGACCTGTATAAAGAATCTGAAGAGGTCAACCTGAGCATCTCTGACAATGGCGTGGGCCTGCCCGATGATTTTGAAGTGAGGAGCAGTAAAACAATCGGGATGTGGATTATTGATGTGATGCTAAAAAAGCTGGATGGAAACCTTGAATTTGAAAACCAGGATCAGGGATCTCATTTCCATATGTCTTTTCCCGCCGAAGGCTGATCACGATGTATTCTTCTGCTTAACTATGTTCACAGTTCTGGTCGCTCAAACCATGTTAAATGGGCCACTTATCCAGCCCGCGCATCGTAAACACCTGTGCCATCAGCCGTTTGAGTGGGGTGTTAAGCATCAGCCAAACCAATCCGTTTTTGGGATACGGAAATAGTGAACTCCTCCCAAGCCGCATGTTGAGCTCGGCACGCCGGGCCGCCTTCCGGGCCGCTCTTCTCCTGGATGCACTGTATTGTTCACCCTGTTCAGCAGGATCTGCCTTGCCGGTAATCATTTTTTTCAGGTGACCGGACAGGGCGTGGGCATCGAACCAGCCCAGGTTCATGCCCTGCCCGCCTATGGGACTGATAATGTGGGCGGCATCTCCTGCCAGAAAAATGCGGCGGTTGGCCATCGGGTTGGCGAGATATTTTTGGACTCCAAAACTGCTTAGCATGTAATTGGTCGTACCACTCAGCTCATGGTTGATCCGCCGCCGTATCATGGTTTCGAGCGTCGTTCGATCCGGCGATGGGATAAAATGATCCGTTTTTACCACCCAGCGGCGCCGCTCCCGTCCCAGCGGGAAACTTTCGATTAAGCCGGCGCTGTGGAGAAATATTCCGGCGGCATTTCCCAGGTCGGTGTTGTCAGAGAAGTCTCCCATGACATAGGTATCGGGATACTGCTTGCCATCGAAGGAGAACCCCGCCGCGTTTCGGACAAAACTGTTGTTGCCATCGCAGCCCACCAGCAAATTGCAGCGTATTGAACAGGACTGCCCGCCACGCCCCTCTGACTGGATGGAAAGATCAACGGAGGTTCGGTTCTGTTTGAGTCCCGCTAGCCGGGCTCCGCGGACCAGGCACCGGGGATCAATGTTGTTTAGTTTATTTTCCAGCAGCTGTTCGGTTTTGTACTGCGGCAGGGAGAGTACAAAGCGATATGGGCCCGGGCAGCTTTCGAACGAGAGTACGCCTAATTTTTTGTGATCACTCCATGCCATTCCCCGCCTGATCTTGATTCCCTCCTCGATCAGTGGATTTGCCAGGCCGATTTCTTCCATCAGCTCCAGTGAAACGGGATGTATACCCAGTGACCGGGAGTGGGTGATCCGCGAAGTTCGTTTTTCAAGGACAACACAATCGATATTCCGAAGGCGAAGTAAGATGGCCAGGAACAGCCCGACGGGACCTCCACCGACTATGGCAACCGGGTACGCTTTGTTGAGTTTATTCATGCTCATAAGTCAGAAGCAGCCGATAGGGAAAAAGAGAATGCACCTGCCATCCCTCAGGCACACTTTTTTCCAGCTCTTTATGGGTATAACTTCGCTTTATCGAGGTCAGGCCATCTTCGGTGATAAAAGAGTTCCTGAACAGGGGACGAGAAAGCAGGTTGAACAGGAGGTACCCGATATCACTGCGTTTGATATCGTTAAACAACACCCTGTGTCTGCACAATATACGGGCCTCGTGGAGTACCGTTCGCACCTGGTTCGCTTCCAGGTGGTGGAGCAGGTGGTTGGAAATGACGAAATCATAGCGCACTTTTCGTGCTGCCATCGCAGTGGAGGAAGCCAGCCGAAAGGAGACCGTGTCGGGGGCATTGAGCTCCCGGACAAATTCGAACGCACGGTCATCGGTTTCGATGGCAACGATCCGTGGGGTGATATTGTCGTTGGCGCACCACCTGGCGAGTGTTATCGGGATATCTCCGCCGCCAAAACCGATATCCAGGATGCTGCATGAACGCCCGTGCGAAAGGGCATAAGGGCGAATGTACTTTTTATAGATAGACTTCCACCGGGAAACAAGCCGGTTGATGAGGCGAAACTGCCGGTAGGTATTGAAGAGTGTATCACGATCGCACAGGGGGTCATCCATCCGTTCTTGGGTATGCAGGTCTCGTTCCTTGAGATATAGCGGCATGTTTTCTCTATCCCTTCTGTTTGAGGAAAAGTCCGCTTTCTACCGTCAGTCCGGGGCCAAAGGCCATGCCAAGCACTGATTCCTTCTCTTGCTGCATCGGTTGTTCCAGCAGGTGCTTGAGTACAAATAAAATCGTGGCGCTGCTCATGTTGCCGTATTCGGCCAGTACCGATCGGGAGGAGGCTAGTTGTGTCGGCCGGATTCCGAGGTTCTGTTCCACCTTGTCCAGGATAGCGCGGCCCCCGGGGTGGATCGCCCAATGGTCGATCTGTTGCAGATCGATGTTATAGGTCTTCAGCAGGGGTTCCAGAGAAGAACGCAGGTTCGATTCAATAAGCTCCGGGACATAGGTTGAAAGGATCATGTCAAACCCGGTGTCCCCGATGGTCCACGCCATATCCTTCTCACTCTGCTCAATGATGGAGGTTGCAAAATTATCTATCTCAAAAGTGGTTTCCTCTTTTCGTGGAGAACGGGCACTGACAATGGCACCGGCTCCACCGTCGGCAAAAACAGAAGCAGAGATCAGGTTGTCGGTATCTTGTGACCGCTGAAAATGGAGGGTACAAAGTTCCAGGCAGATGATCATGACCACTGCGTTTTCCTGTGCCTCACAAAATGACTTTGCCATCTTGAGGGCCGGAAAGGCGGCAAAACATCCCATAAATCCCAGGTGAAAACGCTGCGTTGAAGGATTCAGCTGAAGCTGTTTGACAATTTCGTAGCCGGGTCCCGGCGCGAAAAAACCGGTGCAGGAAACCGTTATCACATGCGTGATGTCACCGGCCTGTAGCTGCGGGTTTTCCCCGATCAGTGAACGGGCCACATCCACAAACAACTTTTTGGCGTGTTTGGTATACAGCTGATTCCGCGTGCCGGTAGAGGGTGCCGCCAAAGATCCATCTTGCTGAAAGAAAAGGCGTGGATCTCCGTTGGCATTGAAATCATTAACTACGGTATGTCGCTTGTCGATGCCTGACTGGGAGTAGATGCGGTGGATGATACTGCGCGTGACCCGATCCCCATCCACATACTCCTTCATTTTATCGCGCAGAAAATCCTGTTGATAAATTTGTTCGGGTACCGTGGTAGCAATATTCTGGATAAATGCAGCCATATTGATTGGATAAGAAGTAATAAGTAACGAGTAAGATCGGGTTTATCAAATGATTACTACTTACTCGTCAACGTTAGATAACCCTGGGTTATGTAATTTTTACCACCTGCCACATTAATTTAGTATAGGAATACATAGGCTTTTAACGAAACATTGGCATGGAAGGTTCTCTCCAGGTGCTATTTTGTGAGATAGTGAAACCGCAGGTTGTGCAGGATGCCCGCAATACTGAGCCCGGCGATGAGCCCCATCCACAGTCCCTGGGGACCAATTTGCTGTATGATGCCCAGGTAGTAGCCGAGTGGAAGCCCCACAATCCAGTAGGAGATGAGGTTTACGTACATCGGTATTTTGGTGTCTTTGAGTCCACGCAGGGCACCAAATCCACCGACTTGCAGACCATCAGAGATCTGGAAGATGGCAGCCATGTAAAGAAGTTCCACGGCAACAGACTGGACTGAAGAATCATCAGTGTAGATTCCGGTAATAAGCTCCGGAAAAGTGAACATGAGAAGGGCCGTAAAGCTCATGAAGATGACGCACATCCCCACCCCGAGGAGCCCGCGTTTGCGAGCCTCGGCAAAGGAGCGGGCGCCGGCCGCATTACCCACCCGCGTGGTGATGGCCGTGGCAAGCCCGAGGGGAACCATGAAGGTCATGGCTGCAAAATTGATGGCGATCTGGTGCCCGGCTACCGTATGCGTCCCCAGCGTTCCCATCAGCAGGCTGACGACCGCAAACATGGTAACCTCCATCGCCGAGCTTATCCCGATGGGCACTCCTACCGATAACACCTCTTTCAGGTAGCTCCACTCGGGCAGCTTGAAAGAACTGAACAGTTCAAACCGTTTGAAGGTATCAAATGTGGCAGTAAATAGGAGCATGCAGCCAAACATCACAAATGCAACCAGCGAGGAAGCATAACCGCAGCCAACGGCACCCATTTCCGGGAACCCGAGCTTGCCATACATCAACACGTAGTTGCCCGCGATATTTACAAATACGCCCACCAGGGCAAAGTACATGCCCGGCCGGGTAATGGAGAGTCCTTCACTAAAAAAACGAAGAGCCATATAGGCGAAGATGGGAAACACCCCCCAGGAGATGGCGTCGAGATAACCGAGGGCTACGGGGATTATTTCCGGGGTGACATTCATCAGGGACATTAATACGCCCAGGTTCCGGATGATAAAGAAAAAAGGGAGTGCCAGTATTTGGCTGAGCCACAATCCCTGCCGCACATTTCGCCCGATATCACCGAAATTCCGGGCGCCCCTCAGTTGAGCTACAATAGGAGTGAGGGCCATGAGCACGCCCGCTGCCAGCATAATGAAGGGGAAATAGATGGCTCCCCCAACCGCAATGGCTGCCAGGTCTTGTGCGGAGAGATTCCCGGCCATGACAGTATCCACAAAATTCATTGACATTTGCAGAAGCTGCGCTATGATGACCGGTCCCCCGATCATGAGCGTTTTGGAGACTTCACTCCTTAAATTCTGTTGATTTGGCCAGATTGAAGAGATCAAAATATCACGGAAAGCTGTGCAGTTTTAACGAACGCACATGGTAGGAATATCAGAGCGAAAAAGGAAGGATCGGGGAAATTTAACTGGAGGACACGGAGTTTTTCAGTATAAATGTGCAATCGAATGTTGGTGGTGTGCCCAATGAGGTCCCTGTTGTAGAAGGGGAAATGAGCCCGTTATTTTTTCCAGAGCGGGAGTTTGATTACAAAGGTGGTCCCCCTGCCCTCAATCGAGGCAAAGGTGATGGAGCCGTCGTGTGCCTCAATAATTTTTTTACTGATCGCCAATCCCAGCCCGGTTCCGCTGGATTTGGTGGAAAAATTTGGAACAAATATTTTGGACTTGTCCTCTTCGGAAATGCCGTTCCCGTTGTCCTCGATCTCAATGAATGCACTGCCTTGCCTGATATAGCTTTTTATGGTAATTCTGCCTCCGCCGTCCGGCATCGCCTCAAAAGCGTTTTTTACGAGGTTTATGAATACGCGCCTGAGTTCGTCCGCCACGCCGCTTACGTGGATTGAGTAGCCGGTAAGCTGCATTTCGATCTGGGTTTTCTCATCCTGCTGGTAGAGGTCAGCCACAGAGTGCAGAATAGAGTTTACATCGATCCTGGAGAATTCCTGGTCTATCGGTTTGGAGAATTTGGAAAAATCGGAGGCTATGTTGTTGAGGGTTTGAATCTGTTCGGTCAGGTTCCCCGTTATTTTTTTTATGCTGGAGGTAAGCTGGTCGAGATCCTGCGTGCCGTTGGCCAGTTGGCGCTCCAGGTGTTGAATATTGAGCTTCATCGGCGTGAGCGGGTTCTTTATTTCGTGGGCCACCTGCTGGGCCATCTCTTTCCAGGCCGCTTCGCGCTCGGCGATAGCCAGCTCGTTGCGCACCTCTTTGAGTCGTTCCACCATTTCGTTGTAGGCCCCGGCCAGCAACCCGATCTCATCCTCCGACTTGACGGGAATTTTTGTGTCCAGCTTGCCTTCTGAAATCTTGTTGAGTCCCTCCTGGATGGAGCGCAGGGGCTGGGTCACGCGTTTGGCAATCATCGTGGTGGCGAGGATGAAAATTCCAAACGTGAACAGGTAAAAGACAACAAGGTAGCTGGTGGTCTCCAGGAGCTGCTGGTCATATTTCGGTGACTCCAGGAACGTGGGAATGGCTACAGCCCCAACGGGATCGCCCTCTTCCGAAAGCAGGGATTGGTAGCCGATAAGCAAATTTTGTGAAGCCAGCTGAACAGTACCGGTAACCTGGCTTTTCTGACGCAGGTACAGATCGTTGTATACATCAAAGGGCAGCACAGAGGGCAATAAATTTTGTTGATAGATCTGGGGCGTGGTAGATTCCGCCAGCAGTTTGTCTTTGTAGTAGGCGGCATCCACGTTTAACGGGGCTACCAGGGGCTGCATCGAAAAACTGGTGCTCAAACCAATACGATCGATGGAATCGATATTGGTTTGAGCTGCGGTAGCCAGCTTGTCTAGCTTTTCAAACAGGTCCTGGCGTACAATTTCTTTATTCTGGGTGTGAATGGCGTAATGCGTGGTAGCGATCAGCAAGCCGAGAAACAAGAGGGTGGCAATCAGGAAGCTGTCAAAGATCCGGTATTCAAATCGTTGATTAGAGTGTCTCAGGGCCGCTCTTCCAGCAGTAACCAGGAGGTAAAGAGGGATAAAAATCAGCCCGACAAGAAGCACAGAAAAACTGAACCGGAAGAAGGCAAAGAGCTTGTTGTTGGTATTTGGGTACACGCTGTTGCCCTTCAGCACGCTATCCCGGCCGGTCTGAACCAGTACGTTGCGGTAGGTCTGCTGGAATTCGCTGCTTGAGTAGAAGAGTACGGAGTCTGAGGACAGGGCGTTCAGTTCGGCATCCCGGAGCGTATGAAAACGAGGGAAATGACCAGCCAACCCATGCTTGGCGGTATGGACAAGCGCCCCTTCCTGGTATTCAAGGACTACGTAGGAGTCATCCCAGTTGGTATAAGTGAGCGAGGCGAGCACGGCACGGATCGGCTTGTTGAAGTCGGGATGTTCGCGGTAGACCGAACAAAGGATCCAGGCGATCTGCTCGTCGCTGTCAGGGCTGAAAATGGGGATCCACCCACGGTAGAAGGTTTCGTAGCGATCGCTGTTTTCCAATTCCGGCAATTGAACGATGGGTCGGTTGTTGGACTTGCTGATCCGTTCGATTTCAGTGACCGCCGACAGGTCACTCATGTCAAAAACTGTTGTCCAGTTTGGGGCGTTTAAATCGGTGGAGTAATCCGCAATTAGTTCTCCGGATGGCCTGATCAGCTGAACGTTGAACGAGTAGCTCCTGAGCCGGGGAGTCAGCGCCTGTTCAATTGTCTGCGTAAATCTCGATTGCAGGAACGGGATGCGTTCACCCAGGTCACTGGGGGTGGTACCCCTGAAGTGATTTTCGAGGGTGACAAGCATCTGCCGGGTTGCCTGCCGGGCCGTCGTATCTTCCTTGCCATGATAGGAACGGACGCGTTCGAGCAAATCGTTGTCCATTCTCACAAACTGCGCATTTTGCAGGACAGGATAACAGGCCAGTGTAACAAGGAAGGTTCCCAGGGTCGTGGCTCTTATTACAGAAAAAGAAGCGGGAAAATAGGAAAATCGGGCACGGAATGCGGAAATAACCAACACCCCGGTAAATATGGCAAGCGATAACCAGGTGGCCCAGTTTAACGAGATGGCGTCGGGCAGGTATAACTGCAGGAACATCAGCCCGATAAAAAAACTGAAAAATGCGATGATCAACACCAGCTTGTAGGGCCCGGATTCCACTTTTAACAGAACATATCCCAGTCCGGCCAGTGCATAGATAACGGCATAAAACAGCAGGGCCAGGCTGATGTAGACAACAAATGTTTCAAGTGAAGGAAAGATTTGCAGATCAAAGAGCGAAATATCGATCTGGATCAGCAAGCGGTAGCTTTCATATATGATGCCCGTTATAAATCCAACCCCGGCAAGACCAAACACCGCCGCACTGAACATGGTGCGTATAAAGTTGGAGTCATCGAATGATTCAATTTTATGGTATAGCGAACGCACAACGGCTTCTGCAGTCAAAAAAAGGAATATACTCTCCCGGGCCAGCAGTATAATATTCAGCTGAGAGGAGCCCCCGTTTTCGGAAATGTTGAGGAACCATTGTTCAGGAATATGGAGGGCCCTGAACAGGAGCCATGATCCTACAATAATTAAAAGGCGGAGGGCGGCCGCACTCCACGAGCGACGGGGGCTCAGCCGGCGATACAGCAGTATCATGATCGCGATATAGGCAATGACGCCCAGAAGAGATCGCCAAAACCAGGCTTTTTCTTGCCACTGCTGATCTGTTTGCCCGTATATGCCGGGCGGAATGTAGGCTACCCCGACTGAATCCCGGCTTTGGGTAGACAACACGCGGAATCCGAGTGCAGAGTCGGGGAAAGTCTCAAAAAAAGAGAGTTCAGCCGGGTACTGCAGCGAGAGCTCTTGTTCGGCAAGCAGGTCAAATTCATGGCTCTCACCTATAGGCAGGGCGTTGGTCTGCCTGATTCTCTGGGTTGTCAACAGTTCATATTCGACCGCACCACTGCTGTCTTCCACGGCAAAAGGAATGCGACACAAAAAGGAGATAACGTTATTCTGTTTGATCACATCCACAAACGGCCCGTCTCCGGCAGAAGCGGGAATAAACTCGCCGGGATAGCTGGATAGCGAAAATCCGCTCCAGACCTGGGGCACACCGGCATCGTTAAAAAGCGTTGTTCCCCAAAAGGATGAATACTGTTTTACGAGCTGGTAAAGGGCCTGCCGGTTGGCCCCGGCCTGCAATTGGGCTTCGAGTTGTTCTGCAAGGGACTGACTTCGATCCAGTAGCTGGTTGTGCCGTTCGTTATAACGGTCAACCGCTTCGGTCAGGCTGCTTTTGTAGCTGATATTCTCGGTTGGTGGGTAGGGCTTGATATGGTAGAGCCACCCCTCGAGGAGTAAAAGCAGGCAGAGGAGTCCCCCGGCTACAGCTAACAGGGTGCGAAGACTGTATACACGTTTCTGTTTTTCCATTCCATAATGTAGTAAAGAATGGAAATATGGGGTGATTTTAATCCTGAATCAAGTTTGGTATTTCCTCATCAGGAGTTCCTTCAAGCACGCCGATGATGGCATTGGCCGCAAGCATTCCGATCGCTTTGCGTGTCTCGTGCGTGGCGCTTGCGATATGGGGCGTTAACACACAGTTGGGAGCGGAGAGCAGGTCGGGATGGACTTCCGGTTCTTCTTCAAAAACGTCGAGGCCTGCTCCCCCTATGGTACCGTTATGGAGGGCTTCGGCCAGGGCGGCTTCATCGACCACCGGACCTCTTGCGGTATTGATAAGCAGGGCGTGGTCAGGCATTCGCTCGAGCATCCCGGCATCGATGGCGTGATGCGTTTCATCAGTAAGCGGGCAATTGAGGCTGAGCACATCCGCCTGTTCAACCAGGGTGTCCAGTTCGGGAATAAATTCAGCTTCCAGCTTCTGTTCGGTTTCCTCGTCCACGCGGCTTCGGTTGTGATATGTGATATGCATCCCAAAAGCGCGGGCCCGCCGGGCAACTGCGGTGCCAATGCGCCCCATCCCGAAAATACCCAGGGTTTTGTCGTTCAGTTCCATTCCCAAAAAAGCGAGGGGGTCCCACCCGTCAAATTTACCGTCGTATAAAAATTGCTGGGCGTCCACGATTTTTCGAGCCACCGCCAGCATCAGGGCCATTGCACAGTCCGCACTCGATTCACTAAGTACGCCGGGCGTGTTGGCTACTTTTACTCCTTCCTGCCGCGCGGCCTCAACATCGATGTTGTTATAGCCGACCGCATGATTTGCCACAATCTTTAGCCGGGATCCCGCGCGCAGCACCCGTTCGGTTACAGGACAAGAGAGCATCGGCAGGAGTGCGTCAAATTCGGGGATCGCCTGAACAAGCGTTTCCTCATCACTGTATTGGCCGCGAGTTCCCACGACTACCTCGTAATGCTCTTCAAGTTTTTCGATTACAGAATCTACGATCGGTTCGGTAATGAGGATGCGGTACGACATGAAATATTATTGGGTTAAGGAGTAATCTGTTCCGTTAATGTTGACGACGCGGGCTTCCCGGAGTACGGGTTCGGGAATTTTTCGATAGATAAATGAAAAAGCGACCAATGCCTGGGTACAAGCCTGATCAGGATTTCGCCAGGTACTCAGTGATAATGAAATTGTGTCGGCCCGGGTCTGGAAATCAGCCTCACCAATGCTTGTGCAACCATCGGGAAAAGCCCCTAAAACGAGCAGAGAAAGCCGATCATCCGACTCATACACCTGTACTGAATCGATATAAACCGTCGATTCAACCGTATTTTCAAGATCGGCAGCCGGTTTCAATTCAACCTGGTTGGAATAGGCTTCTGGAATCGAGTTTTTTGTGTGTGAAGAGCCGCAGCCGAGCAGCAAAACCACGAAAAGTGGAATAAAAGACAAACCAAATTTGAACATGTATTACTCGCTGTCTTCGACTCTTGTGACTTCAGCATCATTCCACATTCGTTCGAGTGCATAGTAATCGCGAAGTTCTTTTTTGAAAATATGGACCACCACATTCACGTAGTCAAGAATCACCCACCGGCGAGAGTCGCGTCCCTCTTCCTTCCAGACCGCTTCTCCCAGTTTTTCTTTGGTAGCCTGCAGCACGTTGTTGGCCAGTGCCTTGATCTGTACATCGGAGGAGGCGTGACATACCACAAATTTATCAGTCAGGGTGGTCAGCTCGTGGACATCCAGAATAGTGATTTCCTCTCCCTTTTTTTCGAGAAGTGCATCCGTGATAACGGTTGTCAGCTGGTCGGTATCAGCTGTCTTGGAAGAGTTTACCGCGGTAAACTGTTGCTCATCTTTCTTCGTTCGGGCGTTTTGGGTCATATGGTCATTGTATGGTTAGTGATTGATAGTCGGAGCCGATTACGACAGTGGCATCCAGGTAAAAATCATCAGAAGCTTCAATAATGATGTTTTTTTCTTCGATGCCGAGTGCTTCTGCAACACGCTGTGCATTTTCTTTGTTGAAAGTACGCGCTACGACAATGGTTTCCTCAAGATCAAAGTTTTCAAAATTTCCGGTTTCAACTACATCAAATCCGTTTTTGCGCAGGAGTGAGGTAAAATCATTGGCCAGCCCGGAAACACCGCAGCCGTTCAGTACCTCTATTTGGATAATATCTCCTATCAGCTCGGCTGTTTGTTCTGAACGTTGATTTTCAATGCGTGGAAAAAGAACGCGGGTTCCGAGAGCTATAAGCAGGATAACCAACAGCAGGCTCAGGAAACCAATAACTGCATTCAGGGCCAGATTGTTATCGGTATCGGGTTTTGTCATGCGCTCTCGGCAAGCAGGCTAATTGGGATGTTAATATCTGTTGTATCCAAAAGGATTATAAGGATTTCCCCCGTATGGTGAATAGAAAGAACCGGGATGCTGCTGAAATTGAATGGTAATATGGCTTTTCTCGCTCAGCTGGTAATTAAGGGCGGCATTCCGAATGACGATATCAGCCCCGAGCTGATTGTTGGTGTTGGAAAATCCCTGCCCAAACGGGGAGTGCATCAGTGAAATGTCGAGCTCCCCCGTCAGCCGGTCCGAGAAAAAGAAATCCATGCTGTTGGTGTAGGCGTTTACATTGCGGTATTGGCCGCCCATGCTCATAAACGACATCGAATAAGAGTGACTCATTTTCATGTTGAACAGGTTCGACCAGTTCCCGGCCTCGCTGCGCTGTTGCTGCACCAGCGGTCCCGTAAAATCCTGGTTATGTTCCTGGTCCCTGAACTGTCCATAAGCGGTTATGGCAGAAATAACAAAAAGAGAGAGCGTAAAAGCGATTGCTAAACCTGTGGTTTTCATAAATCGATGATTTTAAAAGTGCTGTCCTTGCGAGTATACTCGTCAACGTAATGCAGTAACATTTAATTATAACAAAGAGTTGCAGAATTGGAAAGAGATTGATGTACTTTTGGAAAAAAAATGTAAGTGTATGGTACTTCCGGAAAATAACGTGTTGTGGCACCAGGTAAAGGGCCTTGCTGGTAGATGGCAGTTAAAATTTTTCAACGCCTTCCTAAGCACAAAGTACTGTTCTTGCTGTTTCAGGTGCAAGAGCAGGACGCTTTTGGGAACGCAAAGGTGTGGAGAGGTCGACCTGCCGATCATATACGTTTTTTTATTAATAATTGGCCAAGCGGGAAACAGGTTTGCCGGGGTCAGAGAATACGTTAGAGAATGGAAAAGGCAATAGATGTTTCGCTCTGAAGAACGAGTGCGGAGGTGGAGGGATTCGAACCCCCGGAACCGTAAAACGGCTCAACGGTTTTCGAGACCGCCCCATTCGACCGCTCTGGCACACCTCCGACGGGGAATAGAAAACTTGTCCTGGCAGATAAAATGGAGTATATTTACAGGCTTTCAATCTTCGGAAGATAAAGGTAATTCAACTCAAATAAAAGTCCGCTGTTAAAGAATGAAATTAACTGATTTTAAGTTTGAAACTGATGAATTCAATGTTCCTGAGGAACCTGTTGAGCCAAGAGATGCAGCTAAATTGATGGTTCTCAATCGGGAAGACCAGTCGATCAAACATGAGACATTTGCTGATATCCACAAGTATTTGAACGAAGGAGATGTATTAATTTATAATGATACCAAGGTTTTTCCAGCCCGCCTCAAGGGAAAAAAAGAGAAGACGGAGGCCGATATCGAGGTTTTCCTGTTGCGCGAGTTGATGCCGGAAAACAAGCTCTGGGATGTGCTGGTTGAACCTGCGCGGAAAATTCGGATCGGGAATAAACTCTATTTCGGGGAAGATTTGATGGCCGAGGTGATCGACAACACGACCTCGCGCGGGCGTACGATCCGGTTCCTTTTTGAGGGAACCAACGAAGAGCTGTATGCAAGGCTGGATGAAATCGGGGAAATGCCGCTTCCACCCTATATCGAGCGGGATCCCGTAGAGGAGGACAAGGAGCGCTATCAAAGTATTTTTGCCAAGGAGCGAGGGGCCGTGGCGGCGCCTTTTGCGGCCATGCACTTTACGCACGAACTGGTGGAAAAGCTCGAGGACAAAGGAGTTGAACTGCTTCCAATAACGCTGCATATCGGCTGGGGAACGTTCAGGCCGGTTGAGGTTGAAGACCTTACGAAGCACCGGATGGACTCAGAAAACTACTTTATTTCCGAAGAAACCTCTGCCAAGATTAATGAAGCGCTACAGAGCAAGGATAAAAAAGTGGTTGCCTGCGGCACAACGTCTGTACGGACCATCGAAACAAGTATCACTGCCAGTGGAATCTCAAAGCCGAGCACGGGGTGGACCGACAAGTTCATTTATCCTCCCTACGACTTCAAGATCACGGAAGCTGTAATTACCAATTTTCACCGGCCGGAGTCTACCATGTTGATGCTTGGAGCCGCGTTTGCGGGCTACGATTTTCTCATGGAAGCGTATGAAGAAGCCCAGGAAAAGGATTATCGTTTCTTCGCCTTCGGAGATGCAATAATAATTCTATAGCAGTGGATTCTGTTGCACTGATTATTCCGGCTGCGGGATCGGGGGAGCGGCTGAATCGCACCACTGCCAAACCGTTTATCAGTATTGCGGGAAAAACGATCCTGGAGCACACCATCACCCGGTTTGTCCCGCTGTCTCAGGTTCGGCAGATAGTGGTGGCTACCACCACCGAGTATGAGGATGTCGCCCGCTCGATCCTGAAACGCTCGCTGCCTGAAAATATCAGCTACGTCTGCGTGCAGGGAGGCACAGAGCGGCAGCATTCTATTTATAACGCTTTGAGGCAGACAGCAACTGTCGATTTGGTCGCTGTGCACGATGCTGTTCGCCCATTTGTCACCCAACAGGTGATTGGGCAATGTATCAAGGCGGCTTCGGAGATTGGCGGAGCTATCGTCGGGGTGCCTGCAAAAGATACGATCAAGAAAGTGGATGAAAGCCAGCTCGTCACGGAAACGCCGGACCGACGTTGGTTGTGGCAAACCCAGACGCCCCAGATTTTTAAAAAACACGTTTTACTGGAGGCCTATGAAAGTGCTTTTAAAGAGGGTTTTATCGGGACGGATGATGCCTCCCTGGTGGAGCGGAGCGGGTACCCCGTAAAGATGGTGAAGGGCGATCGTGATAACTTTAAAATTACCTATCCTGTTGATCTGAAACTGGCCAGGCTGTTATTGGAGGAAAAAGGAAAATGAAAGATATACGAGTCGGTCATGGATACGATGTGCACAAGCTGGTGAGGGGGCGCCCGTTGGTTGTTGGCGGCGTCACTATTCCCCATGAAAAGGGGCTGGCCGGGCATTCCGATGCCGACGTACTGCTTCACGCTGTATGCGACGCCCTGCTGGGAGCGGCAGCCCTGGGCGACATCGGGCAGCAGTTTCCCGATGATGACGCCTCATTTAAAGATATTGACAGCCGTATTTTGTTGCGAAAATGCCGCGCACTGCTGCAGGAGCAACAGTTTTACGTCAGTAATGTGGATGCCACCGTCGTCGCAGAGCGTCCCAGGTTGGCTCCCCATATCACCGAGATGAGGCAGAACGTGGCCGAAGATCTGGAATCGTCGATTGGTCGGATATCGGTCAAGGCCACAACGTCGGAAGGGCTCGGTTTTGAAGGGATGGAAAAGGGCATGTCGGCATACGCAACCGTGCTGATACTTAAAGAATGATTTATGCTTGAAGAGTTTACACAAGATTTGATCCAGTGGGTTAAGGTCCTGCCGCCGATAAGTATCTACGCGGTATTTTTTGTTGTAGCGTATGTCGAAAATGTACTGCCTCCCATACCCGGCGATCTGCTGGTCGCATTTGGGGGATACCTTGCCGCCGAAAATATTATTCACCTGGTGCCGGTTTTGTTACTTACAACCGTCGCATCGGTCATTGGATTTATGACAATGTACTGGCTGGGAAGCCACTGGGGTACTCAAATTCAGCAGCAGCGTGAACGGTTCTGGATCGTAAGATTTATTCCGGTAGAGTATGTCGAAAAAGTAAGGCACTGGATGCAACGGTGGGGCCAGGGGGTAGTGTTGGCCAACCGCTTTCTGGCGGGGACCCGTTCAGTGATTTCACTCACAGCCGGCATATCGCACACACCGGTTATCCCGACCGTAGTAAGTTCTACGATAAGTTCTGTTTTGTGGAATTCAATCCTGCTCGGCTTTGGATGGATTGTCCATGAGAACTGGCGCATCATCGGAGAGTATCTGGGCATTTACAGTAGAATCATACTGGGAATTATTGCCGTAATTATTCTTATAAAAGCTGGTATGCACTATTTTAGGAAGAAAAAAAATGTCAAAAGTGATGTGTAGGTGGGAGTAAAATTTTTCGTAAAATTAATGTTGACAAAAAAAGAAACGGTTCTTAGTTTTCGAGTCTTTCGCTTAGACGTTGATAGGAGTCTGGGCTGAACCCGAAAAATGCTGTGTTCCTGTTCGGTTGAAAAGGCGGTACTGTCTTTTCAATATATTGCATTGCATGGTGTTTTTTTTCTTGTTTTATGTATGAATAAGATAGTTGGATCAGTATTTGTTAATTAAGATTTTTTGAGTTCCAACATAAGCCAGCGTAGCTCAGGGGTAGAGCAGCTGTCTTGTAAACAGCCGGTCGTCGGTTCAAATCCGGCCGCTGGCTCATGTTGGCGCCAAAGCGTCTTGTTTTTTTTGACATGTTGAAACCGATTGGGGGGATACCAAAGTGGCCAACTGGGGCAGACTGTAAATCTGTTGGCGTGAGCCTTCGTAGGTTCGAATCCTACTCCCCCCACAGTACGAATTGGTGAATGATTGAATGTGATGAAGTTTTCCATCATTCATTGATTCAATCATTCAATAATTTCAGAAGCGGGCGTAACTCAATTGGTAGAGTGTCACCCTTCCAAGGTGAATGTTGCCGGTTCGACTCCGGTCGCCCGCTCTTTGAAAATCATTTTGCTGCAGTTAAGCCGTTATAGCTCAGGGGTAGAGCACTTCCATGGTAAGGAAGGGGTCGTCGGTTCAAATCCGACTAACGGCTCATACGCTGTTGCCAGCTCGGTTCAACTTTAGAACGTTTGTATTAATAAACATTTAACGCAAGAATATTAATCATGGCAAAAGAAACCTTTCAGCGAACGAAGCCGCATGTAAACATAGGAACGATAGGTCATGTGGATCACGGCAAGACGACCCTGACGGCGGCCAT